>JAPPGI010000222.1 GCA_028874985.1 Gemmatimonadota bacterium
ACCCTTGAAAGCTACCGAAAGATCACCGCGCCGTCAACTTTGGTATGTAATCCCCTGTTCAAGCTCCGTCCGGTCTCCAGGTCGCACCGTGCCGCCAGCACGTGGACGTGAGCGCCGCCGCCGCGCTCCCAGTGCAGCACGGCCGTCCATGCGTAGCGGTCGAACTCCAGCCCCGCCCAGGCCGTCTTCTCGAAGGCGTCCACAAGCGCCCCGAACTTCTTGACGGTCGGTTGGTCCTCCGGCGCCCACGCGATCACGCTGGACGTGTACTTCGCAAGACGCGCCCGACCGGTGGGACGGATGGCCACGCGATCCCACGCTGGCCCCGCAGTCCAACGCGCCCGAAACATTCAACTGAGCCCTTGCCGCACCGACTGAGTCCGCCCCAGACTTCCGCTCCGAGATCCGTTGACGGACGCTCACCATCCCCACACGAGAGATCTTCATTTCATGAAAGTCAGGTTCGGCAAGACCAGACAGAGCGGCCCCGAGCACTTCTTCCGCGCCCAGGGCAGCCGGGACGGCGGACAGAGCTTCACGGACGCCTTCGTCATGAAGAGGGATGATCGGGACGGGCCGTGGCGGGGAAGGAAGAAACCGCCCTACAAGGTGGCGTGGGCGGCGACAAGCGAGCTTGAGCGGGAAGCGGAGGCTGTCCTCAGCGAGTTGGCGAAGCGGGACTCGGCGAAACACACCAAGAAAGAGCTGAGGAAGATCCTCATCAACGTGCCGAGCCACTTCGTCACGAGCGACGCCGAGATTCCGCTTCACCTGTCCGTGAGCATCGCCAATTCTCGGTACCGATTCGAGAGCCGGGATGGCCCGCCCGAAGAATGGGAGCAGGAAGCCGATGCGGCAGCGCTGGGCCGCGCCGGGATGGCCGATCATGCCGACGACGACGAAGCTGCGCGGATGCCGGAACTGTTCCAATGGGTACCGTGGTTTGCGGAACTGGCCGAGAAGGTGCGGGAAGGCGGGCGGGAGGGACTCGTTGAGAGGGCGAAGGAGGTGGATTGGGCGGGGTTGAAGTGCGCCGTGCTCGCCAATGGGGAGGAGAATGCCGACCCGCTGACGTTCTTCTACCATCTTGCTTCTATTGCCAAAGGGGCGGCGAAGAGGAGGACGGTCTACGCGAGCGTTGCGAGGGAGTTCGGAATCGAGAGCTACCTCGACTACGGTGTGAGCGACCGCTTCATCTTCCCGCAGCCAAACCCGCTTGGGGTGCAGTTCACCTGGACCGGAGCGGATCCACGGCTGCTCTGGGAGATGTTCGATCAGGCGAGCGCCGCGGATGCCGAGTCCTACGATGCCGTCAACGCCGACACCTTCGCCCGCACGTTGCAGATCAAGGGGGTTCGCGTCCCGAAGCTCACGCAAGTCCTGTTTCTCATCAATCCGAAGGTCTTTCAGCCGTTTGACTCCAACGCCCTGTTGGCGCTGTTCGGAAAAACTCCAGCCGAGATATCCTGGGCTGACTATGTCGCCGAAATGCGCAGGATCCGCACCGTCTTTCCCGGCTGCCAGCCCTACGAGCTCAACCTCATCGGCTTCCTGTGGTCGAGCGGACACCTGCCGCGCAAAGGGAACCGCTGGTATCAGATCGGCACGAGTGACGACGAATGGCCCGATTTCCGCGACAACAACTGGGTCCACCGCGGTGGGCGGGCAAACCAGCAACATGGCCGGCTCCACGAACCCAACCCCGGCGACGTGATCCTTGTCCGTTCGGGGACACGTGAAGGACGCGGGATCGGGATCGTGTACCGTAACGACTACCGGGAGCAGTCACATCGGAGCGGCCGGATACACGTGCTGTGGGTGAACAAGGCGCAGGCATCCCTGGCCACCGACATGCCGGCGATCCGTTTTTCGAGGGTCGGCCGCGCTGCCTATGACACCTTCGCCAAGTCCGACGCCTATTCGGCCACCTTGGGTTTGTTGGAACCGCCGCCAAACGGTCCGCCACCACCCCCGTCCCACCCCCTCAACACGATCCTCTACGGCCCGCCCGGCACCGGCAAGACCTGGCACTCCGTCACCCGCTCTGTCGCAATCGTCGAAGGCCGCGAAGTCTCCGAGGCGGCCCGCGAGGACCGTGCCGACGTCAAACACCGATTCGAGAAGCACCGTGTCGCCGGGCGGATCGAGATGGTCACCTTCCACCAGAACACCACCTACGAGGACTTCGTCGAAGGGATCAGGCCCGTCCTGGCGGGAACGCCCACCCGCGACACCGAGCCCCCGCCCGAGCAGGGGCACGTCGGCGACGTCCGATACGAAATGTCGCGCGGCATCTTCCGCCGCATCGCCGAGCGCGCCGAGGCCAATTCCGACGCGCGCCATGTGCTCATCATCGACGAGATCAACCGGGGCAACATCGCGCGCATCTTCGGCGAGCTGATCACCTTGATCGAGGACTCGAAGCGGATCGGCGAGCACGACGAGGCGCGCGTGACGCTGCCGGGCTCGAAGACCGACTTCGGCGTGCCTGCGAACCTGTACGTCCTCGGCACGATGAACACGGCGGACCGGTCCATCGCCCTGCTGGACACGGCGCTGCGGCGGCGGTTCGTGTTCGAGGAGATGATGCCGGATCCGTCACACGCCGGTCTCGCCGAGGACCTCCACGGGATCGATTGTGGGAGGCTACTCAGTGCCATGAATCGGCGCATCGTTGTTCTACTGGACCGGGAGCACCAGATCGGGCACACGTACTTCCTGCGCGTCGACACCCTTCCGGAGCTCGCCCGCACCTTCCGGCACCGGATCGTGCCGCTGCTGCAGGAGTATTTCTACGACGACTGGGAGAAGATCCGCGCGGTTCTGAACGACAACGGACTCGTCCGGAAGTCGGATCCGCCGCAGGAACTGGTCCGCCTGGATCTGGTCGATGCGGATCGGAGCGTGTATGACCTGGCGCCCGCCGACGACAAGCGGTGGACCGACGCGACCGCGTACCGGAGGATCTACGAGACCGGGCGGACGGCCGAAGCTGATCAGGGTCAGGCCGACTGACCGTGCCGACAAACGCGCTGGCGAAACACCCGCGGCGCATCGCGTCCCGCACAATGGTGGTCCGAGAGTACGAGCCGCTCAACGGGCTGCATGAGGACGAAAAGCGTGACCTGATGCGATTCGCCCTCGCGCAACCAACCGGCGAAGGAGGCCGGCAACCGCCGGTCTTCGTGATCAGGAACGGCCGTCTCCATGCGCAGAACTACGTCGGGATCATCGAAACGCGACGGGGGACCGTGATCGAAATCCTGCCGAAGATCGATCTCTCGCCGGGCGGGGAAAAGGACACGCGGTGCGTCTTTCTGACCATGCTCCGGGATTGGCGTGGCCTCGGGCAGGCCCAGCTCGACGGCGCTAGCATCCGTGCGGTCCGCCGGTTCGACATGTTCGAGGCATTCGTCCATCTGTTTCTAAAGAGCGTCGTGCTGCTAACCCGGCGCGGTCTCGCCCGGGCGTATCGGTCGCGAGAGGCGAACCTGCCCCGGCTCCGGGGGCGGATCCTGTTTCCGCGGCACGTACGAGCGAATCTCGTCGACCGCTCGCGGTTCTACGTCGGCTACGACGAGTTCACAGCGGACCGGCCCGCGAACCGGCTGATCCATCTCGCGTTGCAGCGGCTGGCGACCGTCGTGCGTCATCCCGCGAACCGACAGCGGGTTCACCAGTTGCGCATCGTGTTCTCCGATGTGCCCACCCCAAGGAACCTCGACGACGACTGGGCGCGGCATCGCGTGGACCGTTCGATGCGGCACTACGACACCGTGATGCCGTGGGTCGGGTTGTTCCTTTTCGGCCACGGTCTCGCCACCTTCTCCGGCCCGCACGCGAGCCGCGCCCTGCTGTTTCCGATGGAAGAGGTGTTCGAGGACTTCGTCACCGCCGCCGTCCGCCGGCATCAGCAGCGCTTCGTGGTGCGAGCCCAGCGGCCGATGCGGCATCTGGCCACGGACGGGGCGGACAAGCCCGCTTTCTGGCTGAAGCCCGATATCGTCCTGATGGAGCGAGGTCAGGTCCGCTTAATCCTGGATGCCAAGTGGAAACACCTCGACCCACGCGCTCCGAATCATGGCGTCACACAGGCCGACGCGTACCAACTCTTCGCTTATGGGAGGACGTACGGCTTGCGACGCGTGGTTCTCGTTTACCCAAGAACGGCAGGGTTTCGCGAGCCAGTCCGGTTCAGGTGCGCCGGGGATCATGATCTGGTGATGGATTGCTTCCCGTTCGACGTGTCCGATGCGGTGGGGAGTGTTCACGCAATGACGCCGACAGTTCCCGGCTGGCGACGATAGAGCAGGCCCGGAGCTGCGGTGGCTTCGGGCGGGGAACGCTCTGGTTTGCGCGTGTCCCGGTATCTGGCGGAGCTTCCGAACCGCGCGCGACACTTCGCGGGCATCGGAAGCGAATCAGGAGCCAATCGTCGCCGACCCGAGTCAGGCGGACCCCAACAGAGCCCGTCCCCGGCTTCGTCGATGGTGAGTCTGCCACTCCCTAGAAGTTCATCCCTGCGTTGGTCCGACGAAACTGCTGGATGGCGAGGCCGACCGTTCTCGGAGCTTCGTGAGTTCAGGATCGCGATTCGTTCTGAGCGGGCGACCTGGTTGGGCTGAGTCGGGAAAACCGGTTGCCAAGGGTGTTCTGGAAGCCGTCGGGGGCGTGGGCCGCGTCGGGTCGGAGGCCCGGACGGGTGCCGGGCCGTTGTCAGATTGGCACCCTGCGGGAAGAAAGGTCGAGCGAACAGCGGATCCGCCAATCGCGAGGCGGAGTGGAAGCTAACCCGTGTGCCCGTGTGGCTTTCGCATTCATCGGATAACGCGGCATGTGATCCGGCTGGGAGAGATCTGAAAACGGTAAGGATGGCGCTCGGTTGGCGCAGCGTGATGGGAATGCCGTTTTCGGTTGTTAGCTGAAAATGTTGACAGGATTGCGTTGGGGGGCGTAGGGTGGGGAAGCCATAGAATAGCAGGTCACGAGGCGGAAGGGGACGGCACGAGACTGTTTCCCGCTCGTGGCTTTGGTCTGAAATGGAGGATTGGACGATGAGAGCGAACCGATTCACCTTGATGATGGCTGCGATTCTCGCTCTGGGAGTCGTGGCCTGCGAACCGCACCGCAACCCCTCCGGGGGGAGGACGGAGGTCACGCCGAGGGTGGACGAAGAGGGGGTGTTGCTACTCGACGGCCTTGGCGATCTCGGTCCCCATATCCAAGCGGCCATGGGGACGGCAGAGGACCGGGCGGCCCGCGCCGCCTATTCCCCGGAAGACTGGCCCCTATGGCCGGGCGACGTGGTTTCAAACGGTCGGCTTGGCGAACTTGACGGAGAGTTCGGGTCATGGCTTGGCGTCCGCCATCCGTTCTGGGTCGGGGACATGGTTTTCGGCGCGCGGTGGACGTTCTCCCATGAAGACAACGGCAGCTTTTGGCCCGACATGGAGTATATCGGACACTTCCCCGAGAAGACGAAGCACGAAGACTGGCCCGAACACTTGCCCGCGCACCTACTGACAAGGAATCTCCTAACCGCAGCCGGGCTCGCGGAGATTGGGGAAAGCGTCTTCAAGTTGCGGGGGGGGAGTCTGACAAACATCGAGGAATTGAAGCTGATATGGACACGCGCGCGGTGGCTGGAAGGCTACACCGGGGAGGAAGACCAATGACCTACCGGGCAAACGCTTTATTAATCCGGGGCGGTGGCCGCCGCCGTCGTCATGTCCGTTTCGGCCCAAACTAAGCCGAACAGGTGCGCCAACGCCACCAGGCTCTTGGAGAGTGCCTCAAACAGTACATGAGCTATGGCGAGCCGATGGACTCCGCCGACGTGCGCAAACTGAAGAAATCGGTAGACGTGGCGGACTAAGCGGCAAACTTCTTCGGCATCGCGCCCGTCGCCGGGGACGGTGGCCCGACAAGCAACCGCGCTTTAGATCCGGGTCCGGTGTGCATACGACGTTCAGCCCAAACGCGGTGACCGCAGCGAAATCGGACAGGTATGGATCGATCCCCCGCGACACCAAGACTCCGACTTCCTGGGGATGCGCCATGTGCTCCTGAAGCTCGTAGACGAGTTCGCGCTCCTTCAGTTTCAGGTTGCTCGTTGGAATCAGTCTCCCTGCGTCCGTCTGGAGCGCCGCGGGCAGATCGAGGTTCGTGTAGAGGATTCCCCGAAGCCTGTTAGTACGGGCAGGGTCGGAGCGGAACAGCTTGCCCGAAGCCATCTGAAGAGGCATCGGTCAGGACATCGTGAGCCGACTGCTCTGGCCCAATTCCTTCACGCGCCCCCCCCGAACAGCATCCCGTTCAGCCGCGCCTGCCACTCGTCCTCGTCGACGACCTCGAAGCGCATCACCTTGCTCCGCATGGCGGGCGCGAACTCGGCCCAATCGGCCCTGCGGGCGTGCTCGCTGCAGATGTCGAACACCGACCTCTTGTAGGTTCTTCCCCTTTTCTGGTGGGTAGCAGGTCATGCGCGTAGGCCATCGGGGT
>JAPPGI010000185.1 GCA_028874985.1 Gemmatimonadota bacterium
GAACCGGGACATTTTCCATGCCGATAACCGGGACATTTTACGTGCCGATTGACAGCAGTGGCGTAGTGGGCCACCGTGGCCGCGATGGCCACTACCGGAAGCAGGTGAATCCAGCGTTTCATGATGCTCCTCCGCAGTCTCGGATGGTCCCCCAACCGGAGCCGAATGCCCCGGTTGGGACCCAATATCGACAACGCGTGTGAGCGCGTCTGCGAGGGAGAACCCGGCGATTTGTAGGGGAAATCACCCCCGGGGGCCTGCCGGGAAAACCCCCGCACCTCGCGTGTCAACGTCCGATGATGGTCGCCTGCTGGTCCCCGGGGCTCGCTCCTCTCCACGGCCAGAGTGCCTCCTGTGCCGTGGCCGACCGCGCGGCGCAGCCGCAAGACCTTGCCGCGCCAGCGGATAGGCAGGACGGCGCGCTCCGTGTCCAGCGCGATGGGCAGCCCTAGCGGGAAGAAGCGCCGGAGGCCCCCGAGCGCGCCCCGGTAGACCCGTTGGGGAAGGATCCGCCGCTCGATCGCGAGCGCCTCGAAGGCGGCCACCCGGTCGGCTTCGGTCGGCAGCCACGGCAGGCGGGGATGTTCGCACGGGTGACCGCGCCGCCGTGGGAACAGGAGAGCGCGATCCACTCGGCGCGGCGTCCTGTCCAGCCAAAGGGCGCCAGCGCAAACAGTCACCTGAAAGGAGGATTCCGCACCCGGACGAGCCGCAGCATTGAACAGTTTTCGAGGTTCGCGACACTCTATGGTACGAAACGTTGGATACCACAGGGTCACATCATCCGAAAGGAGACTTCTCATGAACAAGTGGTTGACTCGCTTCGTCCCCACCCCCGCCGCGCTGATGCTCACCATCGCGTCCAGCGCCAGCGACACCGGGTTGCCCTCGCCTGCCGACACGCCTGTGGAACCCGTCGCCTTCGCGCACGCCGCCGAGTTGGAAAGGGTGCTCCCTCAAGGGTGCTTTTCCTGCTCGCCGTGTGGCAAGAACGCCCACAAGCACGGAGACCGGCCCCTACCGACCGGCGGCCGCGAGGCTTACCATCCGCATCCATGCCTCAAAGGAGGTGGCTGTGACGTTCATCCGGAGTGCGGCACGAGCGAGCTGGCCATGGCGGCGGCAGCGGAGCTGATCGACTCCCTGAAGGACAGCACACCAACCCAGTTGGCGTCGCTGGTAGAGCGCTACTCGCACATGGTACAAGTCAACCGGGCACGTCGAGCCCTTCAGTTGATCGGGTGCAACGAGAGAATCGTTGCCAGCTACTCCTCCGAGACCATCCCCGCCCTCGAAGCCCTGCTATAGGGCAATCCGGAAAGGACCGCGAGAAATGGACGTGGAATACCCACAACCCCCCGGTTCGTCTCTAATCCTTCTCCTCTGCGCGGCGTTGGCAGTTTCGCTGCTCGGCCCACAGCGGACAGCAGCGCAGGACCTGCCTAGGCCCGCCGCCGTTGCGTCATGCGAGGAGGCCTGCGGAATTACCCTGGATCTGGAGATGGAGTACGGCGACGATTCCGGGCCAGGAATCCTCGACTTGGTCGGGTGGGTCAAGGCGTATCGAGATGTCTCGGGGCGGACATACATCGTCGGAGAGCCGATCGACAACGTGCTGGTGTTCGACCCCGACGGACGCTTCGTGCGGCGGATAGGCACCAGTGGCTCCGGCCCCGGTGAACTCAAGGACGGTTCTTCGCTCGTCGTGACGGGCGACGGAGAGTTCTCGGTCCTAGACCGCGGACGCGGCGTGATCCTGAACTTCGATCACGCCGGTCGCCTCCGAAGCGAGGTCAGGACTGTCGGATGGGTGCCACACGGAACGCGCACCTTCGCATGGGATGGACCCCAGGTCATTCATGTGGCCAATCTGGGCACATCGGACCGGATCGGATTCCCGCTCCATCTCGTCAACGTGGAGACCGGCGAGGTCGAGCACTCGTTCGGCTCGGTGACGGGCGAGCACGAGTTGGGCGGCAACCCCGGCCTGCACCCCGTAGCCGTCCGCCAAGACCGCCGGATCTGGATGGCCGTGGGGTTCGAGAGGTATGACATCGCTCTCTGGGACATCAATCGACCGCATCGGCTGCTGCGACGCGAAACGAGTTGGTTTCCCGAGCAGACGCGGGACGACCTGATGACGCACGGTGGAATGGGCAAGCCCCCACACACAGCCCTTCATCTACGCGCTCGCCTTGAGCGAGTCGGATTCGCTCCTGTGGGTTGCGGCGAGCGTCGCCGACGAAGAATGGCGAAAGGCCGACCTGCTCAGCGGAGACGACGACGACTATTACGACGACATCCTGGAAGTCATTGACCTGCGCACGAATAGAGTCATCGCAAGCCAGCGCTTCGACCACAGCTACCACCTCGTCCAGGCAGGCGTGCTTGGCAGAGTCGCGGTCACAGCAACCGGCTCGGTTCGGTACCAAACCTTCAGGGTTCAGCTTGAGGCAGCTGCGGATATCACGGGCTGTCAGGCCCACGATGTCGACTGTTTCCTCGTGGGCGTAGTCTCCGTTGGGGGCGAACAGGATGTGCCGGTCGCCGGTGTCCACAAGCAGCGTGTGTCCGGGCAGACGCGTGAAGGTCGCGGCGTATTCAGAATTCTCCCGGTCCCTCGCCTCTGCCCCCGGCGGTTCGCAGGTTCTCCCCCCGCGCGGCGAAGAAACGCAGTTCGGAAGTCTCGTTCTCCAGGATCGCGATGCGCCCGTCACGGAGTCGAGTGGCCTGAGTGACGTCGGTGAACATGGCCGGGGGGTCGGCCGATACACCGCCTATCGACAGGAATGGCTCCGCTTCCACCACCCAGCGGTCCTCGGGGGACGGAAAGCTGGTATTCACGGTGATCCGGGTCCCGGCCGAGTCCCGCGTTTCGTAGACGAGATCCGCTGCCGGGGCGGAATCGGGGGGGACGGCGGGGCTCCGAGGGCCCCGGGACGGTTCATGGAGGGAAGAGTCCCAGTCCGCGTGGGCACCTCCACTTGACACAATACGGCAATATGTAGTAACATTACGGCAGATCGCCGGAAGTCATCGATTTCGAAACTCGGAGAAAACAAGCCGTGACCATGCCGAAACTGCCGAACTCGGAACTGGCCGTGATGGAACTGCTCTGGAGGAGGGGCCGTCTGTCCGCGCGCCAGGTCCTCGAACAGCTCTACCCGAACTCTCCCCGTTCGCAACACGGAGCCGTCCAGAGCCTGCTCAAACGCCTCATGGAAAAGGGATTCGTGGTCCGTGACCGTGACGTGGGCGTCTACCTGTTTTCGGCCATCCCGAGCCGGGAGGCCTATGCGAGCGACCAGTTGGAGGCCCTTGCGAACCGCGTGACCGGGGGTTCGGTGGTTCCGATCATCACGCAACTGCTCGAGGGAGACAGGCTGTCACCCGACGAGATCGCACGGCTCCGCACGATTCTGGAGGAGTGGGAATGACCGTTGTCCTGTTGCAGATCGGTGCGACGAAGCTGGCCCTCTCGATCGTGCTGGCCGTCTTGGCCTGGCTGGCGCAGCAGCGCATGGCCCGGCCTGCCGTCGTCCATACCCTTTGGCTCCTGGTGCTGGGCACGCTGCTGGTTCCCGCGTTTGTTCCCCTTCGCGTCCTGCCGGAGCAGGCCGAGGTGGAGGTCGCAGTGGCGCCCGAAGAGGGGACCCGCGCGGTGCACGGCACCGGAATGAGCGGCCTTGAGGTGGGGCCGCAACAGTGGCTCAAGGGGAACGGCGGGCCGCTGGTGGTCCTCGCGTGGCTGGTGGGCGCAGCCGGCTTCTTCGGGTGGACGCTGGTGCGGACGGTCCGTTTTCAGCGCAAGCTCACGGGGGCTGCGCGGCCAGCCCCACCAGAACTGCGGCGGCATGCGGCCGAGATCGGTCGGAACCTCGGACTGCGTCGAGTGCCGCGAATCTACACCACGAATGCGCGCTTGCGTCCCATGGTCTGGTGGACGGGTGGACGCATCCGGATCCTGGTTCCCTCGGTGTTCCTCGCCGAACTCGACGAGACGCAGCTTCGCGCCCTTCTGGCGCACGAACTGGCCCACGTCCGGCGCCGGGACCATCTCGTGCGGGTGGTGGAATGGGTGGCGTGCTCGGTCTGGTGGTGGAACCCGGTCGTCTGGTGGGCCAGGCGCGAACTGCGGTCTGCGGAGGAATCGAGCTGCGACATCCTTGCCGTCTCCGCAATGGAGGCAACCCGGGGTGGCTATGCCAGATCCCTGCTGCGCGCGGTCGAGGTCCTGTCGGCCGCGCCGGTTCCGCGGACGCCGGCCATGGCGAGCGCGGCTGAAATCGGCCGGGACTCCAAGCGGCTGGAGAAGAGGCTCCGGACGGTGCTCGGGACGGATCAGGATTCGGCCGCCCCGCGGTGGTTTCGCGCAGCGGGCAGGTTTGCGCTGGCGTGCGGTCTGTGCATCGGTCTTGTCTACTGCGATGCCGTCGAGCGCGCGGGAACCTCCGAGGCGGGGCAACCGTCGGGCGCGCCGGTCCCGGACACCGCTTCGTTTCTATTCGCTCCGGACACGCTGAGGGACTGGATCGTGATGTGGACACCTGGAAGGTACCCGAGAGCGTGGTATGCTGAAGAGTTCATGGGAGGTCCCGGCCCGCTTGCCATGACGGCTGACCCGACCACAAGCTGTCATCTGGATGCGGCAGCGTGGAATGAGGGTGACCGACCGATGTGGGATTGCATCATCATCAATCCCGATGACGAGGTGCTCCTCACGCAGGTGCACGTAACTTCCATCTCTGCGAGCGACAGCTCGCGGCTGACTTCGCTACTCGACCGGGACCGCAGGAGGTTGCATGAGGCGTTGGGTTTCCCTTTTGGCCCTTCTTCAGGCTATGTCCTGCTCGCAGGACCGGGAGTCCGCTCCGCGGAGCCCCGGTAGCGCTGGAAGCCGCGGCGACATCGAGGTTGGTCAGGACCGGGATTCGGCCGGACCCGTCTGGCGGATCGCCGCGGAACCAGCCCTGGTCCTCGGGCTGCTCGAAGGGCCGCCGGAGCACCTGTTCTCCCAGATTCGCGGCGCCGCCCGCCTCTCCACCGGGACGATCGTCGTGCTGGACGGCGCTTCCCGGCAGTTGCGCGCCTTCTCCCCCGACGGCACCCATCTCTGGACGGCGGGCGGACCCGGCGAAGGCCCCGGTGAGATGCGAAACCCGACCCACCTGGAGACCCTTCCCGGGGACACCCTCCAGATACAGGACGGCCTCTCCAGGATTCGCTACGCCGCGGACGGGACCCTCATCGCCCACGAGCGGCTTGCTGTCGGGGACCTCCAGAGGTTCGGCCGATACTACGCCTCCGAGTGTCCGGTCCCGAGCTTCGTCGGGGACAGGGTGATCGCGTGCACGGGCAGCGACTTCGACCCCTCCGGCCTGCCGCGCGAAGCCGGGCCGTGGCGACTCGAGGACGAGCTGGCCGTTCTCCCCTGGAATCTGGCCTCGATCGACCATCTGGGCATGTTCCTGAAGGAGGAAGGCTGGGCGGTACCCTTCGAGCGGCTCCCGCGCCTGCCCGAGCAACTGGTGGCGCTGAGTGGCGGGATGGGATACGCTCCCCCGCCCATGGCCCGGAAGGGGGTTTACGCGGTGGGTGGATGGCCGCGGAAGCTGGTGGTGGCGGACGGCTGGGGAGATGTCGTGCACGCCTTCGCCCTTGCGGCCGACAGCGTGCTTCCCGGTGCCGCCATCCGAGTCAGACATGCCCGTCGCCCACCCACCGCGGATGAACTCGCGGCCGCCTGGGAGGCCGTTCCCGCCCGGAGAGTGGGTTCGCCGGAGTACGTCAGGGAGCACCTCCCCGCACCCGACTCGATACCCAACATCGATCATCTCGTTGTCGACCATCCGGGCATGGTGTGGGTCGGGTCGTACCGGGCCGATGCGTCCGCGACGCGAGCCTATCACGTCTACGACACCGAAGGGCGGCTCCTGGCCCGGGCGGCGATGCCACCAGGCGTGGAGGTGCTCGAAATCGGGGCCGACCACGTCCTCGGGATCACCCGAGACGAACTGGAAGTCGAGCGAATCGTACTCCACACGCTGACGCGGAGCTGAGGGACGCGCATCCGGCGGACCCGCCCCGTCGGTTGTATCTTCGGAATCCCTCATCACCCCCGGAGAACCCCATGCCCCGCCGGCACTGGCTCATGAAGAGCGAACCCTACGTCTACTCGATCGACGACCTCGAACGCGACGGCACCACCCACTGGGACGGCGTCCGCAACTACGCCGCCCGCAACCTCATGCGCGACAGGATGCGGATCGGCGACCGCGTCCTCTTTTACCATTCCAACGCCAAGCCGCCGGGCGTCGCCGGAATCGCCGAGGTGTGCCGCGAATCCTACCCCGACTTCACCCAGTTCGACGCGTCGAACAAGTACTTCGATCCCAAGGCGACCGAGGAGAACCCCCGCTGGTTCATGGTGGACATCCGCTTCGTGGGTGATTATGCCCTTGCGTCAAGGGGATCATGGGGTTACCTTTCATTATGGGAGT
>JAPPGI010000068.1 GCA_028874985.1 Gemmatimonadota bacterium
TTTACGGCGTGGACTACCAGGGTATCTAATCCTGTTTGCTCCCCACGCTTTCGCGGATGAGTGTCAGACGCGGCCCAGCCAGCCGCCTTCGCCACTGGTGTTCTTCCTGATATCTACACATTCCACCGCTACACCAGGAATTCCACTGGCCTCTACCGGTCTCTAGTCCGCCAGTATCTCCTGCATGTCCGGGGTTGAGCCCCGGAGTTTCACAGAAGACTTAACGGACCACCTGCCCGCGCTTTACGCCCAGTAATTCCGAACAACGCTCGCGCCCTCCGTCTTACCGCGGCTGCTGGCACGGAGTTAGCCGGCGCTTCCTCTGGTGGTACCGTCAAGCGCACGCCCTGTTTGGACGTGCGTGTTTCTTCCCACCTGACAGTGGTTTACACCCCGAAAGGCTTCCTCCCACACGCGGCGTCGCTGCGTCAGTCTTTCGACCATTGCGCAATATTCCCTACTGCTGCCTCCCGTAGGAGTCTGGGCCGTATCTCAGTCCCAATGTGACGGATCGTCCTCTCAGACCCGCTACGCGTCGTCGCCTTGGTAGGCCGTTACCCCACCAACAAGCTGATACGCCGCGACCTCCTCCCTGGGCGGGAGCTTACAAAATAGAGGCCCCCCTTTGGTGCCGCCACCATGCGATGGCCGCACATCATGCGGTATTAGCCCGGGTTTCCCCAGGTTATCCCTCTCCCAAGGGCAGATTGGTCACGTGTTACTCACCCGTTCGCCACTCGGCTCCGGATGCAAGCACCCGGTCCTCGTTCGACTTGCATGTGTTAGGCACGCCGCCAGCGTTCGTCCTGAGCCAGGATCAAACTCTCCATGATAGATAGCTTGAGATAGCTCTTGTGAACTCCGGATCCCGGTGGATCCGGTGTTCGGAATCTGCGTTCTTGAACCCCATCGTCCGTCCGGCGCCGTGCCGTCCGGAACGAAAACCGGCGAGACACAGTGCTCGCCGGCGAAGGGCCCGCCCGCTTCTCATGACCTCGATTGTCAAAAATCAAGGGCGGCACCGTAGAGCCGCCCGATGACCGGAATTCCGCCCAAGGCCCGGGGGCGTGACGAAGCGCCCCACCGCGACACCGGATGGAACCGGAGATACTCGGTAGACCCTAATCGTAAGGCAGACGCCGGGCGGTGTCAACGTCAGCGGGTTCGAGCCGTACGGCCGGAGGCTCCGGCGGAGAACCCTGTAGCAGTCCGTGGATAGGGCCCCGCGAGCACCGAGAGCGACGAGGCGCCGGGCTGGCAAGGCGCGACGAGAGGTGAATAGCAGGGCTATTCGCCCGAGGAGCAACGCAGAGCGCAGCGATCCAGCCCGGATGCATCGTCGCTCGAATGCCGGGGGGATTTTGTCCACGGGCTGCTAGCGTCCGCCCCCCGGCCGGCTACCCTTCCCCCTCCAGCCATCCCGCCACCCCGCCCCGCCAGACCCGCGCCTTCGGCCCCAGCAGGTTGCTGCGCAAGATGAACCAGATCGCCGCCACCCCGTCCCTCCACCCGATCTTCTTCCCCTCGGCGTAGGAGCGCCCATCGTAGCTGATCGGCATCTCGTAGATGCGCGCCCGGGCCTGCGCCAGCCGCGCGGTGATCTCGGGCTCGATCCCGAATCGGTCCGCCGTGAGCGGCAGGGATTGCAGCAGTTCGGTGCGGATCACCTTCTGGCAGGTCTCCATGTCCGTCAGGTTGAGATTGGTGAAGGCGTTGCTCAGGAGCGTGAGAAAGCGGTTGCCCAGGGTGTGCCAGAAGAAGAGGACGCGGCGCGGGCCACCCATGAAGCGGGAGCCGTAGACCGCGTCGGCCCTGCCGTCGGCGATGGGACCCAGCAGCGTGGGGATCGCCCCCGGGTCGTACTCCAGGTCGGCGTCCTGGACCACCACCACGTCACCCGTCGCATGCGAGAAGCCCGTGCGCAGCGCCGCTCCCTTACCCCGGTTGCGATCATGGAGCAGGAGCGTGTCGATCAGGCCGCCCTCCTCGAGTTCCGCCAACAGCGGCCTCGTACCGTCCGTGGAGCCGTCGTCGACGACGATCACCTGCTTGGCCATCGGCACTGCGGCCACCCGCCGGAGCAGCCTCTCGACGGTGCCTGCCTCGTTGTAGGCCGGTACGATCACCGAAACGGTCATGCGCCCGATGCGGCGGAGCGTCTTCGGCCCCGGAGGTCGCCCGTGCTCGATCATGGCGGTTGTTCTCACCGGGATCCCGGATCCGTTGCCACTCCCCGAGCCTCTCCCGCGCTCACCCGGGACCGGAATTCTCGCCGCGGGCTACCGCGAGCTGACCGGCACTTCCAGCATCTGGCCCGTGTAGATGCGGCTGCTGCCCAGGTTGTTGGCCGACTTGAGCACGCTTACCGTCGTACCGTAGGCCCGCGCAATCCCCCAGAGAGTGTCCCCTGAACGGACCCGGTACCTCACGACCGTCTCCGGCGCGGCGCCACGGGCCCGTGCCTCCGTCCGCGCCCCCATCACATCGTCCGCCTCGGCCGCGACCCGCTCGGCCGCCTGGAGCGAGGCGACGTACTGAGCGTATTCGCGGGTGTACACGGCAATGTGGTAGTGGGGCGGGCGCCGTTCGTAGGTGGCTTCGACCGTCCCGATTCCCTCCAGGTGCAGCAGCACGTCTTCGATCCACCTGCGGCAGGCGCGCTTGTTGCTCCGCCGCAGGTCCACCGCCATGCCCGTGGGGTGCACCGACAGGTCCGAGGAATTCCGGGGTTGGTGGGTCAGGGGGCGGGTCAGGCTGGTCACGACGAGCTGCTCGCCGCAGGCGGACCGGTACTGGCGGCTCAGGCGCTCGATGAAGGTCCGGACCTCCGGGCGCGCGTAGGCGAAGGAGACTTCGTCGTCAAGGCGGTAGTCGCCGTTGCCCCTGAGCGGCACCAGAAGATTCAGGTTGACGAGGTGCCGGACGTGGGCGGCGTCCCTCATGAAACTGTAGTCGTACTGGCGGGCCCGCCGGTTCTGTGCCTCCATCGCTCCCGAACCGCCCCTGAGGCTCTGGGACGCTGCGTCGCCGGGCCACCCCGACAGCCCGAACAGAACGGCCGACGGATATAGGATCATCGACCGCACCACACCCCTTCGCCTGGGCTTGCGTAGTTGCCGAGCCACCGGATGCGCCCCCTCTCTCTGCCCGGTTCCGTTTTCCATTTCCCGGTCCTTCCTCAAGTAAACATATGGCAAGAAGAAGGTTCCGTCCACTCTCCGGTCCCGCAGTCGGCGGAGCATCCTCGCGGGCGCCGCGGGCGGCTAGGCGCCGGGCTACCCCGCCAGCCCCCACGACGCGACGACGATCCCGATCCCGTTGATCAGGAACTGCACACCGATCACCATGACCAGCAGCCCCATGATGCGCGTCCCCACATTCAGCCCCGTTCTTCCGAGCGCGTTCAGAAGAGCCGGGGCAAGGATCAGGCACGGCAAGGCCGCGGCCCCCACCATGAAGGACGCCAGGTATACCGAGAACAGTTGCAGCCCGCCGTCGGCGAGCCCCGCCAGCGCGATCACGGTCACGATCGTGCCGGGCCCCGCCAGCGTAGGCAGGCCCAGAGGGATGATCGCCAGGGAGTCGCGGCTAGCCGCCTCGTCCTGCTCCCTGCGGGTCGTCTTCACGCGCGAACGCCTGGCCGCGAGCATGTCGGAGCCGATGCCGAAGAAGATCACCCCCGCCGCGATCTGAAACGCCTCGGTGGTGATCGCGAAGAAGTCCAGGATCGCGTGTCCCGCAAAGGTGAACACGACCATCACGATGACGGAGGTCGCCACCCCCACCAGCGCCGTACGCAGCCGCTCGCGTCTCGAGTCCTCCATCGTGAGCGAGGCGAACATCGGCATCGCGCTGAGGGGGTTGTACACCACCAGCAGCTGCGTGAACGCGACGATTCCGAAGGTCAGGTTGTCGTTCATTTCGACTCAGGTCAGGCGTCAGGGCCCCGCGGCGCACGGGAGGAAAGGGCTGCCGCAAACTCAAACCGCGGCGTACCGCTCCCCGACCACCGTCCAGTTGACGACGTTCCAGAAGGCGGCCACGTAGTCCGGGCGGCGGTTCCGGTAGTTCAGGTAGTACGCGTGCTCCCAGACATCGCAGCCAAGGAGTGGCACCCTGCCGTCCATGACGGGAGTGTCCTGGTTCGCGGTGGAGACGACCTCCAGCCCGCCCCCGCCGTCCGCCGTGAGCCACGCCCAACCCGAGCCGAAGCGCCCGATTGCGGCCGCCGCGAAGCGCGCCTTGAAGTCGTCGAGGCTCCCGAAGGCGGCGTCGATGCCCGAGGCGAGGCCCCCACCGGGGGCGCTTGCACCGCCGGGGGACATGAGCTGCCAGAAGAGATTGTGGTTGACGTACCCGCCCCCGTTGTTCCGCACCGCCGTGCGGATCCCCTCCGGCAGCGCCGCCAGGTCGGCGACGAGTTCGTCGGCCGACCTGCCGTGCAGTTCCGGGTGCCCCTTCAGGGCGGCGTTCAGGTTGGCCGTATATGCCGCGTGGTGCCGCCCGTGGTGGATCTCCATGGTGCGGGCGTCGATGTGCGGTTCCAGGGCGTCGTGGGGGTATCCCAGGTCGGGAAGTTCGAAGGGGTAGGCCATCGTCGGCGTCTCCTCGGTGGGGTTATGATGTTGGCGGTTGGGTGGGTGATGGTCCCCGCTGTGCGCCGGCGGTGCGCGGAGCCTCCGCGGCCGCGCGCGGAAGGTAGAACGTGTCCAGAAACAGGACGGCCCCGCAAGGTCTCAGGAGGATCCTCCTGGTGGACTGCGACAGCTTCTTCGTGCAGGTGGCGCGCCTGGCGGACCCGGAAGGCGCGGGAAGGGAACCCCTGCTGCTGGTCGGCGGCCGGAGCGACCGAGGGGTGATCACATCGGCGTCGTACGCCGCGCGGGAGTACGGGGTGCGATCAGGGATGCCCACCCGTCGTGCGCGCCGGCTGTGTCCGGATGCGGTGGTGGTGCCGGTGCCGCGGGGTGCGTGCGTGGAGCGGAGCCGGGCCGTGCGGACGGTCCTCGACGAGCTGTCGCCGGTGGTGCAGGCCGCCTCCATAGACGAGTTCTACCTGGACCTCACCGGGACCGAGCGCCTGTTCAGGGGCGAGGAACTGGCCGTGACGGCGGACCGTATCCGCCGGGTGGTGAGGGAGCGTACGGAGGTCGCCGTGTCGCTGGGCGGGGGGACGCAGCGGGTCGTGGCCAAGGTGGCGACGCGTCTGGCCAAGCCGGACGGTGTGCATGTGGTGCCGCCGGGAGGGGAGGCGGCCTTCATGGCGCAGTTCCGACTGGAACAGCTCCCCGGGATCGGACCCGCCTTCCTGGAGCGGCTGAAGCGGAAGGGGCTCGCGACCTGTGCCGAGGCCGCGGCGGTGGAGCGGGAGTGGCTGGCCCGGTGGTTCGGCCCCCACCGCGGCGCGTGGCTCTGGGAGCGGGTGCGGGGCATGGACGCCAGCGAGGTCGACGCCCGCGAGCGTCGCAAGTCGATCAGCTCGGAGCGGACCTTCTTCGCCGACATCGACGACGATGACGAGCTGGAGCGGCGGTTGCTGCAGCTGAGTTGCTCGGTGGGGGGACAGCTACGCGCGAAGCAGCTGCGGGCCCGCACCGTGACCGTCAGGCTGCGGGACCATGACTACAGGACGCGGCAGGCGGGCAGCACCCAGCCGGAGGGGGTGGAGACGGACCACGCGATCTTCAGGGTGGCCGCTTCGCTGCTGCACAGCCTCCGCCACCGTCGCAGGACACCGGCCCGGCTCCTCGGAGTGGGCGTGTCCAACCTGGTCCGGCAGGTGTCCGCGGAGCAGCTGGAGTTTCTCGCGGGAGAGGAGAAGCTGGAGACGGAGCGGGACCGGACCGTCGCCAGGGCGGTTGACCGGATCCGCGACCGCTACGGGCGCGAGGCGCTCCGGCCGGGACGGGTGCTGGATGGGCCGGGCGAATAGCCCCGCCATCCACTTCTCGTCGCGCCTTGCCAGCCCGGCAGCCTCGCCGGCCGGAGGACGCATGGTCGGAGCGGTCCCCCCGGTGGCCCCCTACTTATCCAGCCACGGCTTGCGTTCGAAGTAGTCCCGCGTCATCTCCACCACCTGCGGCGCCAGGATCCCCAGCGCGATCAGGTTGGGCCAGATCACGATCGAGAGGAACACGTCGCCGATGTCCCAGATCACGCTGAGCGGCAGAACCGCCCCGACGAAGTGCAGCATCACGAAGATGACCTTGTACGGGATCACCGCCTTGGCGCCGAAGAGGTAGTTGGCGCAGCGGTCGCCGTAGTAGCTCCACGCGATCGCCGTCGAGAT
>JAPPGI010000194.1 GCA_028874985.1 Gemmatimonadota bacterium
CCCCCCCCCCCCCCCCCCCCCCCCCCCCCCCCCCCCCCCCCCCCCCCCCAAGACGACCGTGCGTGCAAGCCAGCGGCCACCATGGCCCCGACATCGGCAACACGGCGGGCCTCGCCGCTCAAGGCTGCCCCGGTTGTCACAGGTTGATGTCTCCCCCGAATGCGGTGCTCAAGTCAGGTAGCGCCGAAACAACTGGCGTAACACGGAACGCATCGACAAAATAATACAGGGTGAAGGGGGCGGAGTCAAGTTCACGACCGGGGACGAAGAGGTGCTCCCGCTGTTCGCGTCGCAGGCGGGGACGGCGATCGCCAACGCGCGCGCCTCCCGGGACGAGCAGCGGGCGCGGGACAGGCTGGAGGCCTGGTCTCCACCTCGCCAGTCGGCGTGGTGGTCCTGGACGCTGGCACCGGCAATGTCGTGTCGCTGAACCGCGAGGCGAAGCGGATTGCAGAGGCTGTGCAGTTGCCGGACCGCTCGGTCGAGCAACTGGTCGAGGTTGTCACCTGTCGGCGGGCCGACGGGAGCGAGGTCGCCTTGGCGGACTTCCCGCTGGAACGGCTACTCTCGGTGCCCGACGGCCGGAGCGTGAGAACGCTGGTCAATTCGACGCCGATTCACGGACCGGGCGGCGAGGTCGAGTCGGTCGTGGTCACGATGCAGGACCTCGCGCCCTTCCGAGGAGATCGTGCGGATGCGGGCGGAGTTCCTCGCGATCGTGAGCCACGAGCTGCGCACGCCGCTCACCTCGATCCAGGGCTCGGCGGGCGCGGTGCTCTCCGCCGAGCCGGGATTCGCCCGGGCCGAGATGATGCAGTTCTTCCGCATCATCGACGAGCAGGCGGCCCGGATGGGCGGCCTGATCCGGGACCTGCTGGACGCGGGGCGCATCGCGACGGGCACGCTGTCGGTCTCGCCCGAGCCCTCGGACGTGGCGGTGTTGGTGGACTCGGCGAGAACGGGTTTCCTGAGCGGCGGCGGCCGGCACTCGATCATCGCCGGCTGGCCCGGGGACCTGCCCCACGTGATGGCCGACCGGGAGCGCGTCGTCCAGGTCTTGGGCAACCTGTTCGCGAACGCGGCCCGGTACTCCCCCGAGTCGTCGCCCATCCGGGTCGCCGCCCGGCGCGAGGGCGCCCACATGGCGATTTCGGTCTCCGACGAGGGCCGGGGCATTCCGCCGGAGCAGCTCCCGCACCTGTTCAGGAAACACGCCGGCGGCGGCGACGCGGCCCGCGGTCTCGGCAGCGGCCCCGGCCTGGCCATCTGCAAGGGGCTGGTCGAGGCCCACGGCGGGCGCATCCGCGCCGACAGTGCCGGGGCGGGCCGGGGCGCCCGTTTCACCTTCACGGTCCCGGTGGCCTAAGAGGCTGCGGCGTCCCTTTGGAGCGGCACCTTCCGCCCGAGGTCAGGGGGTGGCGCTCCGGGAGGGGCGGGAGCCGATGACGATCCTCGTGGTGGACGACGAGCCCGAGGTGCTCCGCTACGTCCGCGACGTGCTACGCGCGGCCGGCTACGCCACGTTATCCACGGGCGATCACCGGGAGTTGCCAGGCCTGATCCGTGCCGAGAAGCCCCACCTCGTCCTTCTCGACCTGATGCTGCCGGGGACGGACGGCATCAAGCTGATGGAGCAGGTTCCCGAGCTGGCCGATCTGCCGGTCGTCTTCATCTCCGCCTACGGACGCGACGAAACGGTCGCCAGGGCGCTCGAAGCCGGAGCCGCCGATTACATCGTCAAGCCGTTCTCGCCCACGGAACTCACGGCGAGGGTCCGGGCGTCCCTTCGGAGCCGCGCCGGGCCCGCGCGCTTCGAACTCGGCGCGCTGTCCATCGACTACGGCAGCCGCCGCGTGACCGTGTCCGGCCGCCCCGTCAGGCTGACGGCCACCGAGTACGAGGTGCTGCGGGTGTTGTCGAAGAACGCGGGGCGGGTCTCGACCTATCGCTCGCTGCTCCGGCAGGCGTGGAGCAGGCATCCCGGCCCTGTCAACCCGAAGCTGGTGCACGCCGTCGTGCAGACGCTCCGCCGCAAGCTGGGCGAGGACGGGTTCCCGGGCGGCCTTGATTCTGAACGAGCGCGGGCTCAGATACCGCATGCCTGCGCCGTGACCTGTTACCGAAACCGCCCACCCGCCCCTCCGTCGTGCCGATCTCGCTCCGACACCGCCCCCGCGGGACCTTCCGTTCCAACGCCATCCGGATTCAGCTACGTTGCATGCTCCGATGCTCCGCCGACCGCGAACATCTTCGATTGCCCGGACCAAGGCCCGGCGTTCAGCCGAAGTCCCGCCAATTGATGCGGTTTTTCCGCCGTTACGATACCGTGGAACCATACATCGCCCGGACGCAGGAAAACGCAGATCGTGCAGTCCCGTTTGACTTTAGGCGACTTCCTGCCGGGATTCGGACCTCAGGTGCTCTGCCGGGCTGGCAAGGCGCGACGAGGGGCCAATAGCAGCGCTATTGGGCTGAGGAGCAACGCAGAGCGCAGCGGCCCAGCGCGGATGCATCGCGGCTCGACTGCCGGGGGGATTCTGTCCGCGGGCTGCTAGGCCGCCGTCGGCCCGGTGTCCGGCCGCCCCCGGTGCGGGCGGGGGTTCCTCCGCCGACCACGGGCCGTCCACACCCGGAAGGGCCCGCCGTCGCCGGCCGCGCGGACATCGCTGAAGCTGCGCTCCAGCAGACGCGTGACGGGAAGGCGGCGCTGGGCGACCAGGGTGAGTCCGCCACCCGGCCTCAACACACCCGGTGCATCACGGGCCAGCTCCTCGACCGTGCGGAGGCTCTGGGCCCGGCCCGCGTGTATCGGCGGGTTGGACACGATCAGGTCGAAGGGACCCGTTACGGCGGAGATTCCGTCTCCGAGGACCACTGTCCCGCCCGGGACGTTTCGCGCGGCCGCGGCCAGCGAGGTCGCGTCCGTGTCCAGCAGGACCACTTCGGCCTCGCGACCTGCTCGCTCCAGAGCCGCCGCGGCGACGGGTCCCGTGCCCGCGCCGAAGTCCAGAATCCGGGCGCCTGCCGGGATCCGGGGCAGGCAGTCGATGAGCAGGGCCGTGGCCGGGTCGAGACGGCCGCAGGCGAACACGCCCGGGTAGAAGGTCCACTCGCGCTCGCCCGTGCCCCAGGAGACGGGCGAGCGGATCTCCCAGCTGCCGAGACCGTCCGGGTGGGGCGGGGTCAGGCGCCGGGTGGCGACGAGCACGCGGCAGCGGCGCTTGATCAGGACCGCGCGCGGACCGTCGGTACCCGGCGGGAAGTGCCGCGCGGCCGAGCGGATCCCTTCGTGGTTTGCGCCGTAGAGGTGTACCCCGGCGCCGTCCGCCACCCGGGCCGCCGCGGCGTGCAGGAGCATGGCGGCTTCGCGCGAGGAGCGAGGCATGCGTACCCAGGCCTCGCCGAAGAGGCCGGGTGGCGGCCACGGCGTGCAGAGTTGGCCGGGCACGAGGATGCGGTGCCACCGGGTCACCGTGTGTCCGGAGTCTTCCAGAGCGCGGGCGAGGTGGGGGGCGGGGTCGGCCAGCACCAGGGCCGTGGAGTCGCGTGGGGGGGTCGCCGTATCGGTGGGGGGTCGCTTGCGCGTCCACTCGGCCGCCACCGGCGACGCCATGTCGCCGCGTCGCGGGGTCACAGCAGGGCGCTGACCAGCCCGGCCACGTTCTCGGCCAGCCTGCGCGGCCACCGCCTCGTCACCCACCGGGCGGCGTCCACCCGGCGGCAGTCCTCCAGATAGCGCATCTGCAGGAGGCGGAGCTGGGAGGTGAAGTCGCTGTCGTAGATGAGCGTGCTGACCTCGAAGTTGATCTCGAAGCTCCGCCGGTCGAGGTTGGCCGTGCTGACGAGGGAGAAGTCCCGGTCCACCGTGATGGTCTTCGCGTGGAGGAGGCCGCTGGTGAACTCGTGCACCTCCGCGCCCGCGTCCAGCAGCGTCTCGTAGAAGCTGCGGCTGGCCAGCGCCACCAGCGGCGAGTCGTTGCGCGCGGGTACCACGATCACGGTGCGCACTCCCCGGATGGCCGCCGTGGTGAGTGCGGCAAGCGTCCCGTCGTCGGGGACGAAGTAGGGCGTCGTCAGGATCAGTTCCTCGCGCGCCATGTGGACGGCGGACTGGACGACCCGGACGAGAGCCTGATTCTGGAAGTTCACACCGGTACCGACGATCTGCACGATGCGGCCGTCCGCGTGTTCCTCCGGCGTAAAGGCGATGAGGTGATCCAGGTTCTCGGTGGTGTCCATGTACCAGTCTTCGATGAAGAGCGCCTGCAGATCGGAGACCGCCGGCCCCTCGATGCGCAGCGTCGCGTCGACCCAGGGCGCGAACCGCGGCTTGGGATGAAAGGCCTCCGAGGCCAGGTTGTGGCTTCCGGTATAGCCCACCCTGCCGTCCACCACCGCGATCTTCCGGTGGTTGCGCATGTCGAACCGGATCGAAACGATCTGGGTGATGCGGGTGGGCAGGGCCGCCACGACCTGAACACCGGCGTCCCGCAGCCGGCGGCAGAGTTCCGACTTGAGGAAGTCGCCGGAGCCCACGTTGTCCACGAGCAGCCGACAGTCGACCCCCCTTGCCCTTGCACTTGCCAGCGCCTCGGCCACCGCCTGCCCCACGTCGTCATCGAGATAGATGTAGAAGAGGAGGTGAACGTGGTGCTCGGCCCCGTCGATATCCTCGACCAGCGACCTGACGAAGCTGTCGGCGGTGGCCAGCAGCGCCAGCCTGTTCCCCTGCCGGGGCAGGGTGTCGTCTCCGAGGCGAGCCAGGCGGGCGATGGATTCCGTGCCCCACGGCACGACCGCCGTTCCGCCGGCCGAACTCCAGGCCTTCCGCACCACCCGCCGGATGTTCTTCTGGATCGTGCGGTGCCTGCGCTTCCGCCGACTCCCGGTGCGAACCTCTCCCACCGCCAGGTACAGGACGATGCCGGCGACCGGCATGGCGACGATTACGAGGATCCAGGCCAGAGACGACGGCTGGCGCACCCGGGGCCTCAGCAGCACGAACACGACGAAGACCGCGTTTAGGACGAACAGTCCGGCGGCGGAAGCAAAGGCGGCGAACGCGTCGAAGTTCTCGAACATGCCTGCCAGGGTGCCACGGCTACCGGCGCCGGGGCGGCACGATCATGATGTGGGCGCCGGGCGTGCCGGGAAACATTAGCCATGGTCCCCCTTCCCGGGGCTGGAGCGAGAGACCCGTCGACCCGGGCGTGGCTCCCGGGATGTAGATGACCCAGCGCACCCGGCCCTCGGCCGTGCGGCTGCCGGAATCCCATGTTCCGTCAAAGATGTATTGCGTTGCCGACATTGCCGGCATCGGCAGCGTTCCCGCCTCCATCTCCTCGTAGCGAATCCGGTAGCGTTCCTCGTGCGAAACGCCATCGGCGTCCAGTTCCCGTCCCCGGGCGAAATAGGGTTCCAGCGAGGCATGGTAGCACGCGCTGGAAAACCTCTCGCGGGCGGGATTCGAGGCCAGGCATACGAGGTCGTTGGACCCCCGCCTCAGCTCGACCACGCTGCCGTCGGCCGCATATCCCAGAATGCGGGCCCCCTCGGCCATGTCCTCCGGTGCGGCGACCAGCGCCTGCGCGATCTGTTCGTCGGGGTTTGCCACCTGCGGCGACGCGCCTCTCCAGGCGCCGGAGACCGCCAGGACGGCCAGGGCTCCCCGGGCCCCCCGGGTGAATCCGCCGGTTCGATGGCATCCCCGGGCTTCCAGGGTCAAGCCTTCCATTTTCATCCCTCCTGGTTGCTGTTTCCGCATTCCTCAGCGCCCGGCAGCGTCCAACATTCCGCGCATCCGACCGGCGCGCCAGAGTCACCGGTGGCAGCCCGTGGCCGAACCCGCGAGCGCGCGGGCAGGATATGTATAGCGCCGACGGGGGATTAGGAAGGGGCAACGGCCGCGCCCCCGGTTCACGGGAACGGTGGCTGGCTTCCGGCGACCATCCTCATGCAGATTGAGTCCCTACCGAAGCTCTTCGACATCGGGACGATTCATTGCGCCTACCAGCCCGTGGACAAGCCTGCTGGTCGTGAAGGACGGGCGGCTGGTGGTTGAGCGGTACTTCGGAGGTGTCACCCGGGATGTTCTGCACGACACCCGCTCGGTCACGAAGAGCGTTCTCTCGGCTCTCGTCGGCATCGCCATCGCGCAAGGAGACATCCCGGGTGTCGAGCAACCCATCGGCGGATACCTCGACTCCGTGGTGAGCGACCTGGAGCCGGAGAAGGCCGCGATCACGATCGAGCATCTGCTGACCATGACCGGTGGCTTCCAATGGAACGAAACCGGCGGTTACGGAGACTACCTGAACTGGATTCACTCAAACGACCACCTCGGCTACCTGCTGCGGAGACCCCTCGTCGCAGAGCCCGGCACGCGCTTCACCTACAATTCGGCTGCCGTGCACCTGCTCGGTGTGGTGCTGGAACAGGCCACGGGGAAGGACCTGCCGCAACTGGCGGATGAGGTGCTCTTCGGCCGCATCGGCGTGGCGAGGAGCAAGTGGGAACCGTTGGTCCGCGGATACAATGGAGGGGCAGGGCTGGACCTGCGTCCCAGGGACCTGGCTCGTCTCGGCCAGCTCTACCTCCAGAGGGCTTCCAGCGGCAGTCAGCGGATCATTCCGGCCGAGTGGATCGAGCGCTCGACGGTCTCGCGATTCGGATGGCGTGATGACGCGGGCGCCCTGGGTGGGGTCTCCTACGGCTTCCTGTGGTGGGTCGCGCCGGAGGCTCAGGACCCCCTGTACCTGGCGCGGGGCCACGGAGGGCAGCACGTGGTGGTGGTGCCAAGGCGGAATCTCGTGTTGGTCACGACCACCGACTGGCTCAATGTCCCGGACGCGGTCCGCTACCAGCGGATCACGCTGGACCTGCTGGCGAAGTACATGATTCCCGCCTTCCGGTAGCCTCCCGAATCCCCCCCTGGCGTCTGCCGGTCAGCCTCGCGGCGGAGGCCCGGCTCCCGGAAAGCGGACGATTCGGGGCGGGTGGGATTCGGCCTCCAGGAAGCGCATCAGCCCGGCCCTGGATACCGTCGTGGTCTTCGAGTTGTCGAGCGGGTGGAAGTTGAGGGGCTCCCGTTCCAGCAGTTCCGCGTCGAGCGCCACGCGGACGACACCGGAGACGTCGTTCAGGATCGCGAAGGGAGAAACGGAGCCTCCCCGAATCCCCAGGTAGCCCGCGAGCCGGCGCGCGCTGCAGAATGTCAGCCGCTTGGTGCCCAGTTCGCCCGCGAGCCACTTCAGATCCACCTTCCGGTCGCTGAGGCACGAGACCAGCCAGTGCCGTTCCTTCTTGTCGCGCACGAACAGGTTCTTGGAATGTGCTCCCGGGATCCTGCCGCGAAGCCGGAGTGCCTCTTCCACCGTGAAGACGGGGTCGTGGTTCATGGTTTCGTGGGCGACGCCGAGTTCATCCAATCGGTGCAGGAGGTCGGCAGGCCCCCTTGGGGAACGGCCGCCGATCAGCTTGGGCAGGGTGCCGTGCAGAGTCCGGAATCTCCTTCTGGTGGCGGGCGGAGCGAGACCCTATGTTGTCAAATGTCCCGCCTTTTGTCCAAACTGGCGTCCCGCGCGGGCCTTGCGTCTCCGCCTGCGCCCAGGCTCTACGATTGAGGAGGCTCAGTTGTCTCGACACAAGACCGACACGCCGGACTTCTCACACCCCGATTCCGACTCGCGCAGTGCTCCCGGGCTCTCGGGGCGGCGCGCAGTTCCCTTGGCAGCCCGCGGACGGAATCCCCCCGGCACTCGACCGGCGATGCTAGCGCACCACGTGCTCCCCGGGGTGGTTCCCGCCCTGGTGGCGATGTTCCTCGCGGTGGGTTGCGAGGAAGATCCCGTCAAGACCGAGCCGCCCCCGGACCTCACGGGAACCTACGACCTCCTCTCCCTGCAATACCCGAACAACCCTCCCGTCGGTCCGCCGGTTGCGACCGGAACATTCTCAGTAGAGCAGACTTCGGTGGAGGGGCAGGAGGCAACCGGGACGTTCGCAATGGATGTCACGATTAGCACTCCCCCGCTCGAGCTCACGGACAAGGGCAGCTACAGCAATCGCTTCGACGGCACGTGGGAGCAGTCGGGCGCCTTGCAGACCAAGGGCACCTACACCTTCTCCAATGATACGCTGGCGGTGGTGGTCACCGAGCCGCCGCTCGCCGTTTCCACCACCATCTGGAAACGAAGGTAGAATGAACCGGCCCGGCCGCTTCCGTTGCGGGGGCTGGCAGCCCGTGGACAGCTGATGCCTCCAAGGCTGCGCTCTGCGTTGCTCCTCAGACCAATAGCGCCGCTATTGGCCCCTCGTCGCGCCTTGCCAGCCCGGCGCCTCGCCGCTCTCGGTGCCCGGGCGGCTCTATCCCCGGACTGCCGAGCTCAACCGTACCGCCCCTCGATGTAGTCCGAGGTCTCGGAGTGCTCCGGGGCCAGGAACAGCTCTTCGGTCCGGCCGTGCTCGATTATCCGCCCCAGCAACATGAACACGCACTCGTCCGACGCGCGGCGGGCCTGGGCCATGTTGTGGGTCACGATCAGGATCGTGTAGTCACCGCGCAGCTTCCAGATCAGCTCCTCGACGGCCTCGGTTCCCGCCGGATCCAGCGCCGAACAGGGCTCGTCCATGAGCAGCACCGCGGGCTTGACCGGGAGCAGCCGCGCGATGCAGAGCTTCTGCTGCTCCTCCAGCGACAGCCCCGTCGCGGGCTTGTCCAGGCGGTCCTTGACCGTGTCCCACAGGAGTACCTGTCGCAGCGACGATTCCAGCACCTCGTCCTCTTCCGCGGCCGACACCCTGCGCAGGCGCGCCTCGTGCAGCTTGAAACCGAACAGGACGTTGTCGCGGATCGAGATCGGGAGCGGATTGGGACGCTGGAAGACCATCCCGATCTGCTTGCGCACCTGCACGAGTTCGACATCGTCGCCGAAGATGTCGTGGCCGAGCACGTACACGCTCCCCGTGGTGCGCACGTAGCCGAGCCGCTCGATGATGCGGTTGCAGGTCCTGAGCATGGTGGTCTTGCCGCACCCCGAAGGCCCGATCATCGACGTGATGATCCCGCGCTTCACCGTCAGGTCGACGTCGTAGAGCGCCTGGAAGTCCCCGTACCAGAGGTTGAGCCCCCGGGTCTCGATGGCATGGTCGCCGCGCGCGCCGCTATCCAAATCGCCCCTCGAGATAACCTGTGGTTCGCCTGTCCTTCACCTTGCCCTCGAACAGGTCTTCGGTCACACCGGTCTCGACCAGTTCGCCCGTGAGGAAGAACGCGGTGCGGTCGGCCAGCCGCCGCGCCTGCTGCACCAGGTTCGTAACCAGCACGATCGTGATCTCCGATCGCAGTTCCCTGAGCACGTCCTCGATGCGCATCGTCGTCACCGGGTCGACGGCGATCGAGAACTCGTCCAGCAGAAGCAACTCGGGTTCCTGCGACAGCGCGCGCGCGATCGTCAGGCGCTGCTGCTGTCCTCCCGAGAGCAGGCTCCCCAGCGAATCGAGACGGTCCTTGACCTCGTCCCACAGGGCGGCCCGGGTCAGGCACCGCTCCACCACCTCGTCCAGCCGCGCCTTTCGGCGGATTCCGCGGAGGCGCGGCGAGAAGGCCACATTGTCGTAGACTGACAGGGGCAATCCCACGGGAAGCGGAAACACGACCCCGATCCGGCTCCGGAGCGCATACTCGTTGCGCCAGTCGTTGATGTTCTTGCCGTTGATGCGGATGCTTCCCGCCACCTGCATGGCCGGGTTGAAGGCGTCCATGCGGTTGAGCGCGCGCAGGAACGAGGTCTTGCCGCTGTTGGCCGGCCCGACAATCCCGAAGATCTCGTGCCGGTACACATCCAGATCGATGTCGCGGAGCGCGGGCCTGCCCCGGTAAGAGATCACCAGATCGCGGACTTCGACCAGGGGCTGCTCCTCGTAGAGGGGAAAGGCGCTCCCGTCCGCGCGTTCCGGCGCGGCCGCCGCGTCTACCACTTCTTCTGTCCCCTCAGGTAGACGCGGAAGGCGATCGAGATCGCGTTCATGGCCAGCACGATCGCGATCAGAACCAGGGCCACCCCGAAGGTGGTCTGCTCGGGCACGTCGGTCGCCTGGGTGGCGAGGTAGTACAGATGGTACGACATGGCCATCGTCTGGTCGAAGACGCTCTCGGGAAGAAAGGCAACGAACGCGGCGGCTCCCGTGAACATGATGGGAGCGGTCTCGCCGGTGGTGCGGGACACCTCCAGGATCACGCCGGTGAGGATGCCGCTGATCGAATTCGGGAGCACGACCTTGCGGATCGTCTGCCAGCGGGTCGCCCCCATGTTCCAGCAGGCCTCCCGGAAAGCCTGCGGCACCGCCTGGAGCGACTCCCGGGTGGCGACGATGACGACCGGCAGGGTCATCACGGCCAGTGTCAGGCTGGCCGCCAGGATGGAGGCTCCTATCCGGAAAAAGAGGACGAACGCGCCCACCCCGAAGAGCGCGTGCACGATGGAGGGCACTCCCGCCAGGTTGATGATCGCGAGGTTGATGGTGCGCGTGAGCAGGTTGTCCGGCGCGTACTCGCTCAGGTACAGGGCGGCCGCCACCCCGACCGGGACCGAAGCCAGGAGGGCCACCAGGACCAGCCACACGGTCCCCACCAACGCCGGAAGGATCCCCCCCTCCGTCATGAAGTTCCTGGGGGGCGTGAAGAGGAATTCCCAGGAGATCGCCGGCCCGCCCCTGATCACCAGCGTACCCACGATGACCAGGACCGGAACGATGAGCGCCACCGTCATCAGGAAGAAGACGGCCCTGGCGAGCCTCTGTTTCCGGTAGCTGCGCCGGTTGAGGGGGGTGGGCGCGAACACGGGCTCAGAACGCGGAGCGAAGCGGCCCAGCGCGAGTGCATCGCCGCTCGAATGCCGGGGGGATTCCGTCCACGGGCTGCCTACTTCTTCCCGACGCCGCGAACCACGAGGTCGGCCGTCAGGTTGACGACGAACGTCACCACGAAGAGCAGGATTCCCAGGGTGAAGAGGGACCCGTAGTGGTCGGACCCGACGGGGGCGTCCCCGAGTTCGGCGGCGATCGTGGCGGTCAGCGCGCGGACCGAATCGAAGGGGCTCGTGGGCAGATTGATGGCGTGCCCGGAAGCCATCAGCACGGCCATGGTCTCTCCGAAGCCCCGGCCCACGCCGAGCAGCACGGCCGCCAGCAACCCGTTCCGGCTGGCCGGAATCACCACCTTGACCACGACCTCCCAGCGAGTGGCCCCAAGCGCCTCCGCCGCCTCCCGGTAGCTGTCCGGTACGGCCTTCAACGCGTCCTCGGCGATCGTGGTCATGATCGGCGCAGCCATCAGCCCCAGGATGAGGCCGGCGTTCAGCACCGTCAGCCCCACCGGCACATCGAAGATCCGTATGATCAGCGGATTCATGATCGACATCCCGACGAAACCCCAGACCACCGAGGGGATCGCCGCGAGCATCTCCACCAGGACCTTGAGGATCTCACGGGTCTTCCCCCGTGCGAACTCGGCGATGAAGAGCGCCGCACCCAGGGACAGCGGCACCGAAAAGAGCATCGCGAAGCCGGTTACGCTCGCCGTGCCCACAATGAGAGCCAGCGCTCCATAGGTGGGATTGTTCGAGGTGGGCCGCCACGCGATCGACGTGAGGAACTCACCCGGTTGAAGCGGCCCGAAAACGAAGCCCAGGCCCTCCTTGGTCACGAATACGAAGATCCCGACGATGAAGACGATCGCCGAGATGCCGCCTGCGAAGATGAGCCCCTGCGCGACCCGGTCCACGTACCACGCCGCGTCCCGGCGGTCCATTGCACCGGACCTCGGCGCGGCGGCGGAATCGGCCGGCGGGGTCACTCCTCGTCCCGAACTCCCAGGGTCGTCATCAGGTCGCGCACGCGCACCATCAGGGTCCGGTAGAGCTCGGCGGCGCCCGTGTCGGGGGTGACCCCCTCCTCCCCCAGGTCCCACTGGAGGACCGCCGTACGGTACGGAACCTCGAAGTGCCGCGACGGATCCACGTCCAGGCCCACGACCACGTGGTAGTGCCGGGCCACGTCGAGCGCATCGTCGAAGGAACGGGGAGCGTCATCGGACGGCAGCACGATGCCCCGGCGGCGGCAGAAGGCCAGCAGTTTCGGATCGAAGGCGTCCCCGGGCTCCAGCCCGGCGGAGCCGAAACGTCCGGCGTGCGGATGGCTCTCGGCGAGCGCGATCTCGGCCAGTTTGCTCGCCATGGCGTGGTCCGCGTCCAGAAACAGGATGCGGTATCGCTTGGGTTTCTTGCGCTTGCCGGTGACGGCGAAGAGCGTCTGCTGAACGGTGTTCTCGGCCTGTTCCGCCGAGCGCTGCAACAGGCGAAACACCAGCAGGGCGCCGAAGAGATCCCGGGCCGGCCGACGTTCGGATTCGGCGGCGGAGATCAGGCCTTCAAGGGCATACGGGTAGCTCGCCGCGGTCTGCGACGCGATCCCGCGAGAGACGCGGGCCATGTCGGGGTCGCCGTCGAGAAACCCCACGAGCGCGGTTCCAAGTGCCTTGCCCGCATGCTCTCCCATCATCCCGACGTTGTGCTGGACCGTGTGCGGAAGCGGCGACTCGATCTGCCGCGCCACCCGGCAGATCGCGACGGAATAGTCCCCAACCCTCTCCAGGGCCACCGCTAGTCGCAGCACGGCCGAGATGAAGCGAAGGTGGCTCCCGCTGGGAAGGTGGCGTGCCACGAACAGGTGGCACAGATGATCGAGGTCCCGGATCTCCTGGTTGACGGCGCGGTCCTTGATCACGGTTTCGTTGGCCAGCCGGCCGTCCAGGTCCAGTACGGACCGGACACCGTGGCGCAGATTCTCCTGGACCTGCTCGGAGACCGTGCGCAGCCTTGCCCGGATCTCGAGCAGATCCGCTTCCAGCCGCTTGTCGTAGAGGCTCAAGCGCACTCCACTTCCGTATAGGGCGCGTAGCCGCGCTCCAGGATGACGCACTGGCCCTCGGCGGAGCGGATCCAGTCCATGTAGTCCTTGATCGCCCCCTGCGGCCGGCCCGCCGTGTACATCATGAGCGGGCGTGCGATCGGGTAGGTTCCGGTGACGGCCGAGGCGATGGTGGGTTCTACGCAGTCCGCCCCTTCCTCCGCCGCGATGCACGGCATGCGAACGTGCTCCGTGGCGTAGGCGAGCCCACTGTAGCCGATCGCGCACGGGGTGTTCTCAACCAGTTCGACGACGTCCTTGGAGCCGTGCATGTCGCGCGACCCGAGCTTGTATTCGGTGTCGTCGCCGAGCACCGCCTCCTTGAAGTAGACGTACGTTCCCGAGTTGTTCTGGCGGCTGACGAGGACGATTTCGTCGGTGCCACAACCGGGAACGGCAACGCCCAGATCCGACCACCGGGTCACGTCCCCTCCCTCCCCGTAGATCGCCTTCAGCAGGGCCAGCGTCATACTCTCGATCGGGTTGTCGGCATGCAGGTAGACGGCCAGCGCATCGTAGCCGACGATGAACTCGATGGGTTCGACTCCGTTGCTTCGGGCGGCCTCCAGTTCGCTTTCGCGCATCTTGCGCGACGAGTTGGCGATATCGACCGTACCGTTGATCATCGCCGAAATCCCGGTCCCGGACCCCCCTCCCGTGACCGCTACCGACACATTGGTGTTGACGTTCTTGTAGGTCTCCGCCCAGGCCTGGGCCACATTCAGCAGGGTGTCCGACCCCCTGTTCTGGATCAGCGCCCGCTGGTCGCGGTCACCGCCGCCGCAGGCAACGATGCCGAGGAGTCCGTGGATGAACCAGCGCGAGCACCGAGAGCGGTGAGGCGCCGGGCCGGCAAGGCGCTTTGAAGGGGGAATAGCAGCGCTATTCGCCCGAAAAGCAACGCAGAGCGAAGCGATCCAGCCCGGATGCATCGACGCTCGAATGCCGTGGGGGTTTTGTCCGCGGGCTCCTAGGCCTGCCAACGGGACGATTCGCTGGACGATTCGCTTCATTCTCCTACTCGCTCCATTCCGAATTTGAACGACTGTGGGACTCTACCGCTCCTCTGTCACGGCAGGGTCACCACACGGTGACGACACTGTAACGAACTCCGCCGGCCGGCAAACCGATCGCCGCGGCCGGCCGGTTCCGCCCAACTCAATAGTAGAGGTAGGTCTGCAACTTGAAGGAGAACTCCCTCGTATCGGGCCCGGACCGGTAGCTGTCCAGATTCACGCCGATCCGGTTCTTCCCCTTCACGTACAGGAAAACGCCAGGCGTCAGGAGAAGGCCGCTGTCGTCTCCGACCGCCCGGTCCGGGTCTCCCCAGCTCGCGCGGAACATCGGTTCCACCGCCTCGAACCGTTCTCCCTCCAACGGGAAGTACCTGCTGAGGATCGTCTGCCAGGTGAGGAACCGCGGGATTTCGTTCGCCGACGGCGTCGCGAGGCGCCAGTTCTCGCCCCCGACCAGGCCGACCTGAAGGTGCGTTCCCCCGCGAAAGCCGCCGATCTCCAGGTCACCCCCGAACGCCACGCCGACTCGGGTATCCGCGGTTTCGCCAACGAAATCGTGCCGCGACACATTGGCCGCGAGGACCACACCTTCCGCCAGCCGGACCGAGACACGGCCGGCAAGCGACTTGCCGGAATTCTCGTCCGCGCCCCCGGTGCCCGTCCCATTGGTCAGCGTGGCCATGTAGGTGACGTGCTCACCGAGGGAGCCGTCCGCCTTGAACCCGATATCCCGGTCCGAATACGACAGTTTTTCCGTGAAACGGCTGAGAGTGCAGGGTCCTTCCGGTCCCGCGCACCCGCCCACCCCGTCGATCCTGCCCGTCCTTTCCACGACCACGATGTCTGTCGAGCTGTTCAGTTCGAAGATGTCGAAGGCCCTCTTGAACTGGCCCACCGAGAGCCGGAGCCGACGGTCGAATTTGAGCCGGAAATAAGCGTCCTTCAGTTCCAGCTTCCCACCGCCGAAGTCGGGTTGTACCCGGGCATCGAGCAGGGGTGAGACGCGGACATCCAGCGTGAGCCGCGCTCGCCGCGTGAAAAAGTCGGTCGACTTTCCCTCCGCAGCCGAACTCGTCGCGAGCTGGGAGTGGAGACGTCCGCCGAAGCGGATCTCAGCGTCGCGGGCGTTGATCTCCGCCTGACCCGCCAGGGTCCCGGGGCCACACAGGCCCACACCGAGCACCACACCGAGCAGTCGAGGCTTCAGCACTACACAACCTCCCTTTTCCGGGGATTCCCGAGGGCCGGACCGGGTCATATGCCACCCCGCCTCCGACTCGTGAACAAGAATAGGTGGATCATGTGACGATTTCGTAACGATCCAACGGCGGTACGGTCGCATGGTCCCCGATTCGTTACAGGTGTGTCGCGGTTTGGTGGTGGACGCCGACGGGGTGCTCCTCCCGGTTCGCGCTGTCAGCTCTCCTCGCCGACCGCCTTCCGCAGCACCTTCCGGATGTCGAGCCCCAGCGCCGACGCCAGTCCCTCCATGGTTCCGTAGGCCCCCTTGACACGCTGGTTCAGGGCGTTGGACACCCCCTCGCCCCCGCCGCCGTCCATGACCACCACCCTGTCGATGTCGACCCCCCTGACCGCCTCCACCGCGGTCTCCAGAAGCTCGGGCAGCTTCTCGGCGATGAACACCGCGAAGGCGGCCTCGCCCCCGGCCCCCACCTCCCCGTAGAGCCGCCTCAGCACCTCCACCTGCGCCTTCCCGCGCTCCAGGATCGGCGCGGCCTCCGCCTCGGCCCGTGCAAACGCCGCCATCTTCGCGGCCTTGGCCGGCTCCACCACGTCCGCCCGCAGACGCTGCTCCTCGCGTTCCACCCGCTTCATCTCGAGGACCTTCTCGGCTTCGACCTCGGCCTCCTGCGCCTTGACCCGCGCGATCTTCTCGGCCGTCTCGCCCTCGCGGTCCAGCTCGGCCTGGCGGACCCGCAGCTCGTTCTTCGCCTCGGCCACCTTGATCGCCGCCGCCGCCTCCCTCACCTCCGCCCGCCGGCTGGCCTCGGCCTGCGCCTCGCGCGTGTCGGCCCGCTTCCGCGCTTCCGCGATCTCCGCCTGGCGGATCGCCTCGGCCGACTTCTCGCGTCCGATCGCGGCCAGGTAGCCCCGCTCGTCGCTCACGTTCTGGATCTTGAGCACGTCCAGATGGAAACCCAGCGAAGCCAGATCCTCGCCGGCATCCTCGGAAAGGGCCTTCGCGAAGCCCAGCCGGTCCTCGTTGACCGCCTCGGGCGTGAGGGTGGCGAGCACGCCGCGGAGGTTCCCGGTCAGCGTGTCCTGGGCCAGCGCCTTGATCTCCTCCTCGGTCTTCCCCAGCAGCCTTTCGACCGCGTTGTTGAAGACCCATTCCGGCTCCGAGGCGATCTTCACGTTGGCGATCGCCTCCACGTTGAGCGGGATGTTGCCCTTGGAAAAGGCGTTGCTCACGGAGACCTCGATCGGGATGGTCTCCAGGTTCATGTGCTGGACCGTCTCGATGATCGGCACGCGGAAGACCCGCCCCCCGGAGATGGAGCGGTAACCCACCCGCTGTCCGTCCGTGAGCAGACGGTTGCGGCCGGTCAGCACCGCGGCCCGGTTGGGCGGCGCGATGACGATCAGGCTCTTGATGGTCGCGACGAGCACGACGATGGCGATGACGATGACGAGGCCCGCGATGAGGGCCGCGATTGGCGTGGGCACTTACTGCCTCCTGTGGGTTGGGGGGCTCGCGCCCCTTTTCATTCTTCGAGCAACTTGGGCGCAACGGGGCTTACGGCGGCGATCCCGTCCTTCATCTCGACCACCACCACGGCCTGGCCGGCGCTCAGCGGTTCTTCGCCCTGCCACGTTTCCGCCGCCCGGGCCCGGATGCGGATCCGCCGATCTCCCCTGCGCACGGTGACGGCGCCCCGGCTTCCCGGCGCGATCTCCAGCGACACTTCGCCCGCCAGGCCGACGAACGACTGCTCCCCGCGCAGGGTCCCCGCCTCGGTGCGCCTGAGGTAGCCGAAGACGGTCGTGATGAGTGCGCCCGAAGCCAGGCCGGTGCCACCCGCGACCGCGGCCGTGAGGACCGGCTGGCCGCCACCCCAGATAGCATGGAGAAGCGACCCGGCGGCGCCGAAGCCGAAGAGGGCGTAGATCACCGCGCGTATGGAGAAGAGCTGCGCGATTCCGCTGCCGTGGGCGGCCGCGTCCAGGTCCGCCCCGGCATCGAGATCGGTGTCGAGGTCGACGTCGCCCTCCAGGAAGTCCCCGAAGAAGGAGAGGGCGAGGAAGCCGCCGCCGATCGCGAGGCAGAAGATGTAGGCTGTGAGCATTTGCAGGACTCCGGATTGCGCGCCGTAGCAGCATCCCTACGTCGTGGCGCGGGGTCATGTTCAAGCGTTCGGCAGGTCGGCAAGGTACCTCGCGGGCCCACGCGGGCACCACCCACCGGGACGGCGGATTCTCGCCCCGAGCCGTCGCTGCCGCGTGCAGCGCCGCGAAACAGAGCGGGGAATTCTCGTTGACACGCCGTGGGAACCTCCGGACTTGTCTTGCCGAAGATCGGCTCTTGGCGTAATGTGGTAAGGATTCCTTATTCTATGGAAAGGAGACTCCAGTGCTGGCCAAACTGACCGCCAAGAACCAGTTGACCCTGCCCAAGGCGGTCATTTCCGACTTCGGCGGGACGGAGTACTTCGACGTGACGAGCGAGAACGGTCGCATCGTACTCACGCCGGTGCGGGTCAATCGCGCCGATGCGGTACGGGCGAAACTGGCCGAGATCGGCCTCTCGGAAGCGGATGTGGCTGACGCGGTGGCCTGGGCACGCCGCGACGGGTAGGGCCCGCCCCACCGCATCCCCGGATCGATGGATGACCGGCCCTCGCACGGCTCCACCGCAACGGAACGTCCGCCAAGGTGGGTACTCGACACGAACGTACTTGTCTCCGCCCTGCTCTTCCCGGCGGGCAGGTTGACCTGGATCCGGGACGCTTGGCGATCCGGCGCCATTGTGCCGTTGGCAAGCCGGGAGACCACAACCGAACTGATCCGCGTCCTCTGCCACCCCAGGTTCGGGCTGACGCCGCGCGAACGCGAGGATCTGCTCGCCGACTACCTGCCGCACTGCGAGTCGGTCATTGTGACCACCCCTCCGCCAGTCCCCGACTGTCGCGACCACTTCGACCGCCCCTTCCTGGAACTGGCCCTGGCCTCGCGCGCCGACGCGCTCGTGACCGGCGACAGGGACCTACTCGCCCTTGCCGGAGTGTTTTCCGTCCCCATCCTGACCCCTGCGGACGCCGCTGCCACCCTGCCCACGAAGTGATCCTTTCGTGACGGTCCCGAAACGGGCTAGATTGCATACATGGTTGCATCCATGAAGCCCACCGACACCACCAATCCCGACCACTACCACCGCGTGGTCGACTGCCAGTGGGGGTGTCCCGCGCACACGGACATTCCCGAGTACATCCGGCTCATCGCGAACGGGAAGTACTCCGAGTCGTACCTGCTCAACCGGAAGTCGAACATCTTTCCGGGGATTCTGGGCCGGACCTGCGACCGCCCCTGCGAGCCGGTGTGCCGGCGCGTGCGACTGGACGGGGAGCCGGTGGCGATCTGCCGCCTGAAGCGGGTCGCGTCGGATCTGCGCGACGACATCCGCCCCTTCCTCCCCGAAATCCCGACCGAGAAGAACGGCAAGCGGATCGCGTGCGTGGGCGCGGGGTGCGCGTCGCTGACCGTCGCCAACGACCTCCTGCCGCTCGGGTACGAGGTCACGATCTTCGAGAAGCTCGCGAAACCCGGCGGCCTGATGTGGACGAACATCCCCGAGTTCCGGCTGCCCGCCAAGGTGCTCTGGGAGGAGATCGACTACATCCTGGACATGGGGGTCGACCTGCGCCTGAACCACCCGATCGACAGCCTCGCCACCCTCCTCGAAGAGGACTACGACGCGGTCTTCATCGGTTCGGGCGCGCCCAAGGGCAAGGAGCTGAACCTTCCGGGCCGGTGGGACTCGAAGCAGATCCACATCGGGATCGAGTGGCTGGAATCGGTGCGCTTCGGACACATCGACAGGTGTGGCGACCGCGTGCTGGTGATCGGGGTGGGCAACACGGCCATGGACTGCTGCCGCACCGCCCAGCGCCTGGGCGCCAGCGACGTGAAGGTCATGGCGCGCAAGACCAAGCCGTACTTCAAGGCGTCGCCGTGGGAGCTGGAGGACGCGATCGAGGAGCAGGTGGAGATCCTGGAGAACCACTCGCCTTCGCGGTTCATCATCGAGGACGGGAAGGTGAAGGGGATGGTCTTCGACCTGGTCACCTGGCACCCGGGCGAGAACGGGCGCCTCAAGGCCGAGATGCACGACAGCAAGGTCATCGAGTGCGACGAGGTGATCCTCGCGATCGGGCAGGACACCGCCTTCCCGTGGATCGAGCGCGACATCGGGATCGAGTTCAACGAGTGGGACATGCCGATCGTCGACAAGACGACCTTCATGACCTCGCGGAAGGGCGTCTTCATGGGCGGCGACGCGGCCTGGGGCCCCGAGAACATCATCTGGGGGGTCGAGCACGGGCACCAGGCGGCCATCTCCATCCACGCGTACTGCCGCGGCGAGTCGCTGACCGACCGTCCCCCCGAGGGCATGAACCTCATCAGCCAGAAGATGGGGCTCCACGAGTGGACGTACTCGAACGACTACGACGAGGCCCAGCGCGCCAAGATGCGCCACGTCGACCTCCAGGAGCGCTTCAAGCGGCTCGACATCGAGGTCGAGGAGGGATTCGACATCGAGCAGACGCTCGTCGAGGTGGAGCGCTGTCTCAACTGCGACATCCAGACGCACTTCGAGGCGAATCTCTGCATCGAGTGCGACGCGTGCATCGACATCTGTCCGCTGGACTGCCTCACCATCACGCACAACGGCCCCGAGGAGGACCTCACCCGGCGGCTCACGGCGCCGCTCCTGAACCACCCGGAAGAGCCCCTGTTCATCTCGGAGGACCTGCCGCAGACAGGCAGGATCATGGTGAAGGACGAGGACCTCTGCATCCACTGCGGGCTCTGCGCCGAACGGTGTCCCACGGCCGCCTGGGACATGCGCAAGTCCGACCTCCTGATCCCCTACGCGGGGCTGGACGCGGGCGAGATGCACCCGGGCATGTCGATCATGGACCTGGCGCGCGACGCGACGGCCGGCGCGCCCGAACCGGCGGTGGCCGGAGTGGGTTGATGACGGACGACAGCCGCATCTCTCCGAACGGCGGCCCGCCGCCCGGGGCCGTGCGCGTCAACGACCTGGCCTTCAAGATCGGGACGGTCAACGGCACCGGCTCGGCCAGCGCGAACGGACTGCTCAGGCGGGCGATCTTCCGCATGGGGATCCCCGTGTCGGGCAAGAACCTCTTTCCGTCGAACATCCAGGGGCTGCCGACCTGGTACGAGATCCGGGCGAACGCGGACGGCCACACCGCGCGGACCGCCCGCTTCGACATGGTCGTGGCGATGAACCCGGCGACGTACAAGCGCGACATCGAGGAGGTCACCACGGGCGGGTGGGTCCTGCACGACTCCAGCTGGCCCCTGCCCCGCGACCTCGACCGCGACGACGTGACCTTCCTGGGCGTCCCGCTCGCGAAGATGACCGTGGACAACTTCACCGGGTCGCGCGTGCGGATCCTGATGAAGAACATCTGCTACGTGGGGGCGCTGGCGGCGCTGCTCGACATCGACATGGAGATCGTGAGGGGGCTGCTCAAGGACACCTTCGCCGCCAAGGCCAAGCTGCTCGACGCCAACTACCTCGCGATCGACCTGGGCCACGACTACGCGCGCGAGCACTTCGACTGCCCGCTGCCGGTGCGCCTCGCGCCCATGGACGGCAACCGCGACTCGATCGTGATCGACGGCAACACGGCGGCGGCGCTCGGGTGCGTGTATGCGGGCGCCACGGTGGCCGCCTGGTACCCGATCACGCCGTCCACCTCGCTGGTCGACGCGTTCACCCTGTTCTGCCACCAGTTCCGCAAGGACCCCGAGACGGGCAGGAACCGTTTCGCGATCATCCAGGCGGAGGACGAGCTGGCGGCCGCGGGGATGGTGATCGGGGCTGGGTGGGCGGGTGCGCGGGCGTTTACTTCCACGAGCGGGGCCGGCCTGTCGCTGATGAGCGAGTTCATCGGGCTGGCGTACTACGCGGAGGTGCCGTCGGTCTTCTTCGACGTGCAGCGGGTGGGCCCGTCGACGGGGATGCCGACGCGGACGCAGCAGGGGGACATCCAGTTCGTGGCCTACGCTTCGCACGGGGACACGAAGCACATCGTGATCTTCCCGGCGAATCCGCACGAGTGCTTCGATTTCGCCGTCAAGGCGTTCGACCTGGCCGAGCGGTATCAGACGCCGATCTTCGTGGTGAGCGACCTGGACATCGGCATGAACGACTGGGTGGTGCCGAAGCTCGAGTGGAACGATTCGTACCGGCCGGACCGGGGGAAGGTGCTGACGGCGGAGGAGCTGGAGGCCGCGACGGGTCCGTTTCACAGGTACCTGGATGTGGACGGTGACGGGATCCCGGCGCGGACGTTGCCGGGCGTGCACCCGAAGGGGGCGTACCTGACGCGCGGTTCGGGCCACGACCGTTACGGCAACTACACGGAGGACTCGGAGCCGTATGCGGACGTGCTGGCGCGCGTGGGGAGGAAGATCGAGGGGGCGGCGCCGCATCTGCCCGCGCCGGAGATCCGGGTGCGGGAAGGGGCGAAGGTCGCGCTGGTGACGATCGGCGGGTGCCGTGGGGCAGTGCTCGAGGCGGTGGACGAGCTGGCCGAACGCGGCATCGAGGTCGACTACATGCGCATCCGGGCCTTCCCGTTCCACCCCGACGTGGAGCCGTTCCTGGCCGCCCACGAGGTCAACTTCGTGGTGGAGCAGAACCGGGACGGGCAGCTCGGGAAGCTGCTGATCACCGAGACGGGGGCCGCGAAGGAGTCGCTCCAGTCGATCCTGTACTACGGGGGCTACCCGATGAGCTGCCATCATGTGATGGACGGGCTGGCGGAGCATATCGATCTGGGCGCGGACCCGGCGGTGGTCGAGCCGGCCCCGAAAGCGGTGGCCACCGGAGGAGTGAGCGCATGAGCTACATCAAGAAACCCCGGGTCCACCATCCGGGCCTTACGAAGAACCGTCTCGGCCTCACCCGCCGCGACTACGAGGGCACCATGTCCACCCTGTGCGCGGGGTGCGGTCACGATTCGATCACCGCCGCGATCATCGAGGCCTTCTGGGAGCTGGAGATCGAACCGCATCGCGTGGCCAAGACTTCGGGGATCGGGTGCAGCGGCAAGACGCCCACGTACTTCCTCCAGGAGGCCCACGGCTTCAACGGCGTGCACGGCCGCATGCCCTCGATCACCACCGGCGCGCACGCCGCCAACCGGGATCTCATGTGCATCGGCGTCTCCGGCGACGGCGACAGCCTCTCGATCGGGATGGGCCAGTTCGCGCACGTGGTGCGGCGCAACGTGGACATGCTCTACATCATCGAGAACAACGGCGTGTACGGGCTGACGAAGGGCCAATTCTCGGCGTCGGCCGATGTGGGGTCGACGGCGAAGCGGGGCCAGGTGAACCGGGAGCACCCCATCGATTCGGTGCTGTTGGCGCTGAACCTGGGGGCGGGTTTCGTGGCGCGGAGTTTCTCGGGGGACAAGGAGCAGCTCGTCCCCATCCTCAAGGCGGGTCTGCGCCACCGCGGCTTCGCGCTCATCGACATCATCTCCCCCTGCGTGACCTTCAACGACCACCACGGGTCGACCAAGAGCTACCAGTACACGCGCGACAACTACAACCAGCTCGTATACGCGGACTTCGTGCCGCCGGCGCATGAGATCCAGGCTTCGTACGAGGCGGGGGACGTGCGCACGGTGGGGCTGCACGATGGAAGCAGCATCAGGTTCCGGAAGGTGCCGGGGGACTACGACCCGACCGATCGCGATGCGGTGTACGGGTACATCAGGGAGCGGCAGCGGGCGGGGGAGGTGGCGACCGGGCTGCTGTACGTGGAGGAGGCGGGGGAGGTGGGGGAGGAGTCAGATTTTCACGGGATTCAGGGGACGGTGGAGGAGCCGCTGGTGGACTATCCGTATGAGGAGTTGTGTCCGGGGGCGGAGAGGCTGGAGAGGTTGCAGGAGAGGTTTCGGTAGGGGGGCGGCTCCCGACTCCTACAACTACAACGTGATCGCCGCCTCGCGGAATTGTTCGTACCGCACCGCCAACAGGTTGATCGCCGGCCTATCGACCGGCCTACGCGGCAGGATAATTTGCCGATTGTGTAGTCCCTGGATCGAATGCCTGAGGGTAGGCCCGTCGTGCTCTCGAAGGACATCCGGCCGTACCTGGATGATGTAGTCCTTTCGAATCCCCACGAAGAACCGGTCGAAGGCCGCGTGGTGCAGTCGGCAGAGCGCCAGTCCATTGCTTACGGTGGGCGTACCCCCGGGATCGGAATCCGGAATGATGTGGGCAGCGTCTAGCAGCTCGTCGTGCCGGAGACGGCAGAGCGCGCACTGGTGCCGGTAGGCGCGCAGCACTCGCTCGCGGAACTCGCCCTGGTGCAGGCGACGCTGGACCTCAACGGTGGCATACCTGCGTCTGATACCAGCCTCCACATTGCCCCAGTCCGTCGGACCGAGCAGGTTCGACCCGCCAGCCGCGAGTTCCACGGAGAAAGTCAGCCGTTCTGGGGCATCGCCGACCACGTAAACGGGCCACACGGCAAGGTATTTGCCGGGAAGAATCCGATGGAAATAGGCCAGCGGGAGACGGTGCTGCATCGCAAAACGCAGGCCGACGTTGTCACGATGGCCGGGATCGGTCCCGCGGTACTGGTATTGGAGCAGGTTGTCCGAGCCGAATGCATCGCCGTAGGGACCGCTCGGGACAGTCGCGATCGAAAGCGGCAGGGCCATGGCCTTGGGCTTGAAGATCCCCTGTGGCCCGAGCAGCCGAATCCGGTGGCCGAGGGAATCGAATCCGTCGGTGAGGATCTGCCTCGGAAGTACGTCGCCATGGATGGAGGATTGGCTGGCCAGCCACTCGAACGCGGCGGCCCTGAGTCGGGCGTCAAGTGCACGGTCGAAGTCGGCCATCAACCCAGATGGCAGTGGTCATTGTGCCACTGAAGGCCCGCGGGGTCGGGCTGAAGAGCCAGGTCTCCGGGAGCGCGAATCTCTCGGCCATGCAACCTGTGGTAGTCGCGTCCGTTCTCATGGTCTTCCCGAATTCGGTCGCTCACCTCGAACCGGAACCCTGGGGTGACCGTGACGTAGCCCGTCTCCAAAGCCGGGAGGGTCCGTTCGGCCGTGACCGCTACCCCCGCTTCAACACCACCGCCGCCACCGCCCCCGCCGCCCCCCACAACACCACCGACACGACCGCGTCCACCAGCGCCGCGTTCATCGTGCTGGTGTTCATGGTGCCCAGGTTCAAGAACCCGAAATAGAGACTCAGCAGCAGCCCGACGAGCGCCCCGCCCTTGACCCCGTCGGCCGCGTTCTCCACACCCTTCCACGAGAGCGCGCAGACCAGTAGCGTCGCTCCGCAGAGCTGCCCCACGATGATCTGCCAGAAGACGGGAGTCTCCTTGATCACGCCCGTCGCGGTGCCCGCGTTGGCCGCGAAGAAGTCGCCCAGCAACGGCTCGTAGGCGACGTAGCCGAGCACGAACATCGTGACGAGGGCGGCGAGGGTCGAAAGGACGCAGTTCTTGTTCACCATGGATCTTCCCCGGTTTGGGTCTGGGGCCGCGGGCTGTCCGCAGCCTCGACGTCAACTTGCGGATCGGGTGATGAGCGTCGCAAGCCCACCGGTCGTAACTCCACGATTCCATCCCCCCACAATCGCTCCAGAAACCGATCCCACGGCAGGATCCGGATCCCGTCGCGCGTCCGCCGTATCGCACTCCCCGTGCAGACCACGATCGCCCGCCTCCATCAACACGAAGTGCTCCAGCACCCGCCCGAAGCCGGGCCCGGCAGCCCGCTCGATCCGCCGGCCGGCCAGATGACCCGCGACTCCCTTCCCTTCGTTATTCCGTGTGAATTCAGTATGACAGGAACAGGCCCTCATGTACAGCGAGGGGCGCGCTCGTCCCCGAGCACCCCCGGCACCAGCCATCCGGTCACATCTAGAACTCGGAACCAGGGCGGAGTCTCAACCCGGCCCGGCCACTCCCGGGTCGCTACTCGTCCCTGTTCTACCAATCGTCTTCAGGTTCGTCCCAGGTCTGGGCCCAGAACTCGTCCTCCCCGGCCCGCGCTTCCTCCAGGTCCAGCGGCTCGACATCCTCCGCATCTACGCGGCCGAGCGTCTCGATCTGATGGACGATCTCATCCGTCATGCCGCTCCGGGCCTTGTGACGCAGCCGGTCCCGGACCCTCCAGCCGGCAACGGCCACGAGCACCGCGAGCGCCACGAACAGATATCCGGTCACCGCTCCTCAAAGGCTTGATCCGCCGCCAGTTCGGGAAAGAACTTTCGGTACCAGCCTCGCAAACGCATCACGGGTCCCGGGAGAGCATCGGGGGGTTCATGAAGGCTTTTTCCTCCCAGATGCGGACATGGTTGCGCCACCGGGAGACCCTGCCTCCGACCGCATTCCAGACCAGAAGTCGCGGCACGCGGCGCTCGGCGAACCAATGGTGAGGGCAGAACGCCGACATCGCGAACACTTCGTCCGCGTCCTCGCTGCGCCAGACGACCAGTGCGCGGCCCAGGCACTACAGGTAGTGCGCCTGCCCGCACCTGAGCGACTCGAACGGAGCAGCCGGTACCAGCCGTCGGGATAGGGAGGGGGATAGGTGGCAGCACGCCGATCGTCGATGTATTGCAGCTCCCGGCGCTTCGAGCGGCGAGTCGGGAAGTTCGCTCTTGAGTGGTCCATGACAGCAGGTGGGTGAGGCTACGACATGGGCTGAAGTCGGCGTTGTCGATTCTACGGTGACGGTCGGCGCGTGTCGACCATGGGCACCCGTCGGTTACAAGACCACCTCATCCCCCCACAACCGCTCCAGAAACCGCTCCCACGGCAGGATCCGGATCCCGTCCGCCGTGCGCCGGACCGCGCTCCCGTTGCAGACCACGATCGCCTGTCCCGGGCCGTTCTCGTCCATGAACGCCCTCAGTCCCCGCAACTCCCGCGACCCCGGGTTCGCACCACCCTTCACCTCGATCGCGACGCCCCCCTCCCGGCCCAGCACGAAGTCGCATTCCAGCCCGGATTTCGTCCGCCAGAACCGTACCGGAAAGTCGTGCTCGCGATAGGACCGATAGGCGAGGATCTCCATCAACACGAAGTGCTCCAGCGCCCGCCCGAAATTTGGACCGGCGGCGCGCTCGATCCGTCGGCCCGTCAGATGCCCAGCGACTCCCACGTCGAACAGGTAGAACTTCGGCGCCTTCGTGATCACCGCGCGCGAACGGCGTCGGCCGAACGGCTCGACCATCACGCCGAGCAGGGTGTCCACGAGGATCTGGAAGTACTCCTTGACCGTCTTGGAACTCACGCCGCAGTCCCGGGCGACGTTGCTGTAGTTGACCAGCTCGCCGTGACTGAACGCGAGCGCCTCGAAGAACCGCGCGAAGGCGGGCGCGTTGCGCGTCAGACCCTCCTCGAAGACCTCCTCCCTGAGGTAGTCGTCGACGTATCCCGCGAGCGTCCGCCTGGGTGACGCGGACTCGTGGTGTGACGGAATCAGTCCGTTGTTCAGCGCCCTGAGCAGGTCGAAGCCGGGGACCTCGGGCCACGTCAACGGGTGAAGGTTGAAGCGCCAGGCCCGGCCGCCCAGCAGGTTCGCGCGGCCGCGCTTCAGCTTCCTGGCGCTGGAGCCGCACAGCACGAAGCCGAGGCCGTCGTCCTCGATCAGGCGGTGAACCTCGTCGAGGACCGCCGGGACCTTCTGCACCTCGTCGATGAGAATGGGCCGCTTTCGCTGTGCGGGGGCCAACGCACGGACGCGCTCCGACAGGGTCCACGGGGCGCGGGTGAAATCGAGCATCAACCGCGTGTCGAGAAGGTCGAACCGCGCCGAAAGCGGAAACCGCCGCCTGAGCAGCGTCGACTTGCCGGTCTTGCGCGGACCCCAGAGGAATGCGGACTGGCCGGGCGGCAGCTCGATGTTGAGTGTACGGGAGTACATTTTCGACTTTTTCGCAGGCGACTGTCAAAATAGCTGAACTAATTTGAAGTGCGCTACGATTGAGTCAAGGTCTCCAAGCCACCGCTGGGGGGGGGCCAGGGAAGAACAGCGGGAGCACTCACCGCCACTCGCCGATGTCATACCAGTCGACCGCGCGCGACCCTTCGATGCGATTCGCCGACCCTGACGCTGCCGACAAACGCGGCCTCCGCGGGATCGTACATATCCAGATACGAGAACTCGTCCCGGTCACGCTGGGTGGCGATCCATCCCGCTCGTTCGGCAGCTCACCCGTGTAGGTAGGTGCCTGAAACACGGCTACGTCGAAAGCTGTGGAGAACCGCCCAATCGAGTTTACCACCGAGACCGCGCCTGGAAGCACGACTTCGGTCACCAGGACCCCTGTCGGCTCGAATACGGGCCGCTTCGGTTCACGCAGTGAACCCGCATCTCATAGGAGTCGACCACGCAGGCCGTGGTTCCGTCGGACATGAGCGCAACGTGGGTATTGATGCTCAGGGGAACCTGCGCCGTTCCGATCCGCTCCGGGATCAGAGTCTGGGCGGACATTCCATCGAACGCGCCGTGAGCGAGCGTGTGGACCACGAACAGGGTGGTGGCAAACCCGATCCTGAGTTCCTTCATCTCACTCTCCCCCGAATGCCGCGTCCGTCTTGGCCGCCATCACGAAATCGTTGACATGCAGATTCCGGATCTTGTGCGTCCACCACGTCACCGTCACCCGCCCCCACTCCGTCAGCAGCGCGGGATGATGCCCATCCTCCTCGGCGATCTCGCCCACCCGGTTCGTAAACTCCATCGCCTCGGCGAAGTTCCCGAACCGGAACACCCTCTCCAGCGTCGGAATCCCCTCCCGGTCCACGATCTCCCACTCCGGGATCTGCCCGCTGAACTCCGCAATCTGCGCCTCTGTGGCCGGCGGCGCCCCCGCGCGGCACGCCACACATTTCTGCCCGACGAGCTCGATCATGGCCACAGCCACCCGAAGGCGCCTCCGGTCAGAAGTGCGTAGATCAGCCCGTCCAGCATGCTGCGCAGCGTCGCGGGCCACCCCTGCGACATCCAGATCGCGTCCTGCGCGTGCGCCAGCGCGTATCCCATGAAGGCGGTGGTCGACGCGACCTTGAAGACCGCCATGTAGTCGGCGCCGGGTCCGAGCGCCAGCCCGGTGACGTAGCCCGCGAACAGGCCCACGACGACGCAGTAGACGAACCACTGGACGAACTGCTTGCCCATGTCCGACGGATCCCCCGCGCGCAACACGGTCATGAATGCGCAGGGACCGCGTTTGGCCCTGGCCTGGAACTCCTCGCTCCGCATGACCTCGCGGCTCTCCGGGCGGGGGAACAGGTAGTTGCCCGGCGCGAGGTCGAAACCGCGCAGCGCGTCCATCAGGCCGTCCTCGTCGGGGACCCCGCGGAAATCGTTCTTGTGCCAGTTGAGGAACATGTGGATGACCGAACTCACGACGAAGACGAGCAGGGCCGACAGCAGGATGGGTGCCCACAGGCTGAGGGCGGAGACCATGGCGGATCCTCCGGGTTGGGGGTGACTTGCTGGAACGCGGTCAAGGATAAGGCGCGGCCGGGGCGGTGACCAATCGATCGCACCTACCAGTTCGGCTTCTCCAGCCCCTCGATCACGTCGGCGTACACATGCTGTAGTCCGTCCCCTATGACCAGCGGCATCACCGTGAAGTGGTCGCGGTCGGTGTAGAGCCGGGTGAGCAGGTCCAGGCCCGGGTAGCCGCGCAACCTCAGGTTTTCCGCCAGCAGCGTCGTCCGGCTCACCAGCCGCTGGGCGGAGAGAGCGGTGTGGTTGAGTTCGCCGTCCGCCATTCCGATGAAGACCCTGGCCACCAGGTCGTCGTGGTCCTTCGCGTACTCGGCCTCGAGGTCGATCGTGAGGCCGTTGGTGCCGCTGCCTATGATGAAGCGGCCGAACGCTCCCGGGCGGGCCAGCAGCGCGTAGCTCGCGAATCCGCCGCCCGCGGAGTGGCCCCAGAGTGCGTGGTCGTCGGCCATGCGGTATTTCCCGCCCAGCGAGAGCCGCAACTGGTCCACCAGGAAGTCGAGGAACAGGTCGCCCTTCATGAACGGGAGCGCCATGTCGAAGTCGAATCCCATCCCCTTCATGTGATCGCGCGCCAGGCCCGGATCCGACCAGACGCTGCCCGGCGGGAACAGGTCGAAGGTGCGGTTGGCGAACCCCAGCATGCCCGTCTCGCTCCCGTGCCCGACCCCGACCACGATGATCTCCGGAATGCGCTTGCCCACCGTGTAGAGGTTGACGATACCGGACGTGACGGCGAACGCCATCGCTCCGTCCATCGACCAGAGCACCGGGTAGCTCCGCTCGGGCGACACGTGGTAGGACGGGGGCAGGGCGACCAGGATCTCGTGGTCATGGTCGTACCCTTCGGCCCGCGCTCGGGCGGGCTCCTCCCATGACATGGCGTAGGGGATGGTCATTCGCGGGTGTGACTCGGGGGACTTGCGGGCGCCACTTCATCTTGCCGTCCCGGGATGGGATCGCAAGTGTGGGGCGTCCGCCATTGGGCGTGGACTGGCCGCGCGCCCGGTCCGAGAGCTGGTCCGGGTCCAGCCGGCTCCAGAGCCGGATGCGGGTATCGAGGAGAAGATTCGCCGACTGTCAACGTCGCCGGCGTGGGAGTCCGGGCAGGTTACGCCGTAGTCTTTTCATTCGTGTTATGAATGATTATCATTCACACTATGAATTATCCAGTTCTCCCGCGAGTGGTCTCCCACCGCCTCGACGCGATGTTGCGCGTCATGCCCGCCGTTGTCGTTTGTGGAGCCCGCCAGACCGGCAAGACCACGCTCGCGCGTGCCTTTGGAGGGCGCAATACCGGCGACGGCCCAACGTCCATCCCAGCCGCCTCCAGCGGGCAATACCTGTCGCTCGACGACTTCGACGTACTCGATCTCGCCCGCCGCGACCCCGACGCCCTCGTCCGCGGCACCCGTCCGGTCACCCTGGACGAAGTTCAGCGCGAGCCGAATCTCCTGGGCGCGGTCAAGCGCGAGATCGACAGGGATCGACGACCGGGACGCTTTCTCATGACAGGCTCAGCCAACCTGCTTCTGATGCGCAGGGTCTCGGAGTCGCTGGCTGGCCGTGCGGGCTATCTGACGCTCTGGCCGATGACGAGGCGCGAGCAGCTGGGTCTCGGCCAACCCGGGATTTGGGAGAAGTTGTTGGAGGTCCCCGACAGTGCCTGGCTGGATGTCGTCGCTGCACAGGCCGGAAGGCGGGAGGATTGGCGGCAGTTGGCTCTCCGGGGAGGATTCCCGTTCCCCGCAGTTCATCTCGGCACCTCCACGGAGCGCGCCATCTGGTTCGACGGATACGCGCAAACCTATCTCGAGCGAGACTTGCAGGCGCTCTCCTCGATCGCCGCCCTTCCCGATTTTCGCCGGCTGATGCGGGCCGCATGCCTGCGCCTCGGATCACTCGTCAACCAAAGCGACCTCGGACGTGACATCGGACTGCCGCAACCTACGGCGCACCGCTATCTGAACCTGCTCGAGACATCCTATCTGCTCGTCAGGATTCCAGCCTATTCGGTCAACCGAACCAAGCGGCTGATCAAGTCGCCGAAGCTGTACTGGGGCGACACGGGTCTTGCCATGCACCTCTCGCAGGAGGAAGAGCCACGCGGCGCCCACCTGGAAAACCTGGTCCTGCAGGATCTGCTGGCGTGGCGCGACTCGCGGCCCTCCCGGGTCGAGGTTCTGCACTGGCGAACGACCACGAACGAGGAGGTGGACTTCGTGCTTGAAGCGGAGGGAGCGTTGCTGCCGATCGAGGTGAAGGCCACCCGCCGGCCCAGGCTTCGAGACGCGGCGCACCTGCGCACCTTCCGAAAGGAGTACGGTCGTGCCGCCCGCGCGGGCTTGCTCCTGCACGACGGAGACGCCCCGGGGTGGATCACTCCCGAGGTTCTTGGGGCCCCCTGGTGGATGGTGGTCTGAGAGGAGCTCCGTTCGTCCGCGCCGTGGCCGGCCGACATCCCGCCCGGCTATTCCACCGGAGCGACCCTCGCGCGCACCACGTAGGGTACCCCCAGTTCGTCGAACACCACCGTCCAGTAGCGGTCGCCCCGGACCGCCGGGCTCAGCCAGAATACGGATTCCAGCGGTGCGGAGGCGGTGCTGCCCAGAAAGACTCCGTCGGGCGACAGAACATCGTAGGCGACACCGCCGCCCGGTGACGAGGTTCGCACCCAGAGGTTCCCCTCCACCGAGGTGAACAGGCCCCGCACCGCGGGTTTCACATCCGGGATCTTGGACCAGTCCGCCTCGGTCTCGTCGCCCTCCGCCTGAAGTGACGCACGCACCTCCGCGATCACGGAATCACGCTCGGCCCCGGTGACGGGCAGGAGGGGGCGCCGGGTCTCCACGACCAGCAGCGTGTCGCCCCCGGGCATCCACCTGTGGACGAGGTGGGAGGGGTCCCCGAACGGAGTCGACCAGACCGCTCCGGACGGGTCGAACGTGGTCGCCCCACGGGGATAGAACGGCACCCCGATCGCGCCCCAGCCGTCGTCCGACTCCCAGAGGTAGACGCTCGGGTCTTCGTCTCCGGCGACTTCGGCCCTGGGCGGGAGAGCGAGCGCGGGCAGCTCGGTCATAGTGGAGTCGAAGACGCGCACTGTGCTCATCGAGTGCTTGAGGATCCGTCCGTCCGCGGTCATGGCGCCGGTCCATACCCAGCCCCGCACCCAGCTAGTGAACGGGAACGACTCGACGAAGCCGTCTTCGCGATCGAACACCGACATCCGGGCGGCGTACGAGTCCGGCACCCAGATGCGACCGGAAGGGTCGAGCATCAGTCCGTTCCCGCCGACGAACTCCCCCGGGCCCTCGCCCTGCCGGCCGTGTGTCGCCAGGTGGGATCCGTCGGCGGCGAAGACGCGGATCTCCTGAGCCTGGGATTCGAGCACGGCGAAGCCTCCGTCCTCGAATCCCACGAGACCCTTGATCTCGCCGAACGATTCGGGCCGGCCGCCTTCCCCCGTGCCGACGCGTATCTCCTCGACCAAGGTCCAGGTGGGAGCATCCTGCGGGGGCGGCCTGTTGACGACCCGCTCCACCCCCGAGGGAAGCGTATCCCTGACGACGGTCCAGTCACCGGCGGGGTTCGCTTCCCCGCAAGCGAAAGCCGCGATCGCGGTGGCGGCCGGGACGCTCAGGGACCTTGCCGTGCGTGTCATTCTCGAACTCATGGTGTTCATTTCGGCTCTCTCACCGGCGTCGTGAAGAAATCGCGTTCTCAGGAACATGCGAGCGATCAGAATGGTACCACGAATATCGGGAAGGTACCAGCAAGGCTGTCGGGGATCCGGTTCCTGTCGAGCCCGGCACAACGCACCGCTACCAGGGAGAGAACGATGACCTATCAGACCCGAGCCCGCCAGGCGGAGTTGAGCAGACCCGCCAACGAAGACTTCAAGCGTTCGTTCTCCTCCTGGTTCTGGGGATCGGTGATCGCGGCCACCGTGGTTCACTTCGTCGCGTTCGCGGCGTGGCCGGAAATGTCGGTGGCCGTGGCGGATACGGTGGAACCGGAGACGCGAATCGTCTCCATGCCGAAGGTCGAGGTTCCGGAGCCCCCGGCACCCATCGACCGGCCGGCCTTCCCGGTAATCTCAGAGAAAATCGGCACCGACGTCACGATACCCGAAGTCATCTTCGAAGACGACCTACAGGAGATTCTTCCACCCCCTCCCGACAACGTGGAAGAACCGTCCCCGGAAACCCCTCACTGGGTCCCCGTCGATGTCCACCCCTACATCAAGAACAGGGATGAGATCACGCGCGCCCTGACACGCGAGTACCCGCCCCTGCTTCGGGAAGCGGGCATCGGCGGCACGACCAGGGTCTGGTTCTACGTCGACGAAACCGGCAAGGTCACCAGGACGCAGGTGCACACGCCCTCGGGACACACGCCGCTCGACGAAGCGGCACTGAGGATCGCGCCTCTGTACGAGTTCGCGCCGGCGCTGAATCGCGACAAGCCGGTCGCGGTCTGGGTCGCCCTCAACGTCACCTTCAGACCCCGGTAGCAGCCTCGCCCGGCTTCGGACTCGCGCGGGAACTCCGCCGAGTCAGGATGACACCGGCATCACCCTTTCGGCGCAGTTCACAGGCTGGGACACTCGTGGCACGCCGTGAGTTCGACGAGTACGTCAGATTCGTCAGCACCCCGGGTGATGACCTGTTTCTGTATTCTCTTCGTCCCGATGCGCTCGGCAGTCTCGATTGCATTGTCACGCCGCTGAAGCTTCGACGGCAATAGGCCTGGTGGGAAGGGCGCCGAACGGGCCAAACCGGCTGCCCGGGAAGCGCATGCCGTACGTCTCCCCGGCGATCCGACTCGAAACCCTGTCGTCACGCGGGACGCCGCCTTCACGGACGGCGGTCCTCGGTGAACACCCTCGTCACCACAACGGTCTGCACGTCCAGTTCATCCCTGTCGACGAACGCCACCAGGCCGTCCGGCCCGAAGGCATCCGGCATCCCGGTGGCTCCCGCCCGGTAGCTACCCAGATATCGCCCCTCGGCTGCAAGCACATCGATGGGTCCGTCGCCCAGCGGCTCCTCGCCGCGCCGCAGCACCCAGATGTGGCCGTCCCAGGTGCCGGCGAGGCCGCGTATCACCGGGACTTCGGGAAAGAACTCGAGATTCGCGATCCACTCCCGGTCTTCCCGCAGGTCCTCTCCCGGGTCCGCGGTCGCTTCCAGCTCCGTCAGGCGCCGACGCCTCTCCGCGCGCACCAGGCGGTTCGTCACCGGTTCCGGGCGGATCGACCGCCGGAGGACGCGCACGACACCGGCGCCCGCCGCGGCGATCTCGACGTCATACGTGGAGGAGTCCGAGAACGCGACGCCGCCGTCGGATAGGACTCCTCAGTGGAACCCCGGAGCGTATGCCCGCCGCAGCTCCGGAAACAGGGCGGGAAAGAGCGACATGGCCCTCCCGATGTTCGGGTTGCCCCGAGCCGCCGCCAACGCGCGCCGGCTGTCCAGCGCGGGCAGCCAACCTTCGGCGATTGTGTCGGTCCCGGCCTCCTCACCGCCGAGGACGATCCGTTCGATGGCGAGGGAGGAAGGCGCCGGGGGAAGCCCGCAACACCCGGTCACCAACAGCTCGTCGGCCAAGGTCGGCACCGCGATGATCGCCTCCGCCCCCGGCTGGGCCACGATCGTTCCGAGATTCCACGCGGCGGCGGCGAGGTCCATCGCTACGGTGCGCTCGAAGTCGCCGTTCGCATCGAATACGTGGAAGACTGCGCGATCGGAGTCCGACACGACCACCCGGCCATCCCGCATGACGGCGAGCCCGTGCGCACTCCCGAATTCGCCCGGCCCCTCACCCTTCCCACCGAACTCACGGAGCAAATGACCGTGGGGGCCGACGACGAAGACCCGGTGGATCTGAACATCCAGGATATGGAGGTTCCCGCTGCCGTCGAACGCCACATCATGGACCCTGCCGAACTGCTCCCACGCTTCACCCGCCATGGAGCCGAGCCGGTACAGTTCCACCACTTCAACGTCCAGCCAGCGGTCCTCGGCGGGGAGTTGGATGACCTGCTGGGCGTTCAGTCGGGCGGCCGCAAGGCAAACCGCGGCCGCCGGAACGACCCCGCGCATGACCCCACGCAACCTCCTCATGCGTCTCACCTCCGGGCCTAACGAGCGCCCTCAGCACCCGCGGCCAGCAGCCGTCGGACCTCCGGCAGCCCGTGGAGGGTCCTGTTCAACCTGGCGTAGTCCATCGGCGTCCTGCCCTCGTCGTCCACCACGCCCCTGTCGGCACCGAGAGCCAGCAGGGCCGGGAAGACCGCGGGATTGTACAGCGCGGCGGTGTGCAGTGCGGTCCGGCCCACCCGGTTCCGCAGCTCCAGGTCGGCCCCCGCATGCACCAGTGCCTCGACGACAGCGGGTCGTCTGTTGAAGTGAGCCGCAAAGTGAAGCGGCGAATTGTGACCCGGATCGACGACTCTGCCCGGACCGTCACCTGTCCGGACCCTCCAGGGCTTGCCGGGAGGGATCCCTGCAGCAGGTTCCGCGTCCACCTTCGCCCCCGCCTCGGCCAGCACCGCGATGACCTCCGGGTTCCCGTTGCCCACGGCGGCCAGGTACAGGGGCGTCATGCCCCGCAGGTCATTGCCGAGAAAAAACTGCATCGCCCGCGCCTCCAGGTCCGCGCCGGCCTCGATCAGGACGGCCAGCACGGCCGGGTTGGGGTTCTCGAAAGCGGCCACGTGGAGCGGGGTTCCGCCGTTCTCTTCCCGGGCGTCGACATCGGCACCGGCGTCCAGCAGGAGCTCCGCCACACGGGGGTTCCCGTTTCTCGCGGCGTTGTGTAGCGGCGTCTCGTACCCGTCGACGCGTGCGTGCACCTCCCCGCCCGCGTCCAGAATGAGGGCCGCCGCGCCCGGATCCGGGTTCCGTGCCGCCCGGTGCAGCGGAGTCCAATCCTTCGGCTCCCATGGATTGAAAGCCCGGTAGACCTCCACGCGGCGGCTCGCGTTCGCGCCGGCCGCGAGAAGTGCCTGGACTACCGCCGGCGTGCCGGTCTCGGCCGCCCGGTGCAGCGTGTAGCCCTGCCCGTCCGGTCCGTCCAGCTCCGCGCCCGCCTCGAGCAATGCGTGGATGACGCCGGGATCGCGCGCGGTTCCGGCTGCAACGTACAGAGCGGAGTCGAGTTGTACGTTGCCGCTCCTTAGCGACGCGGTCAGGGTGCATTCGGCAACGACATCGCCGTCGGCAAGCGCGAAGTGGCTGGGCGCACCGAAGTTCCCGCAGTTCGCCGGATCCGCGATCCGCCCCGAGTCGTCGCGCGCGTGGGGGTCCGCTCCCAGCTCCAGCAACCGGATCGCGGCGGCCGGGTTTTTCAGCGCCAGGTGCAACGGAGTCCGCCCGCTGTCCGTCCGGGCGTCGACGTCGGCACCCGCCTGAACCAGCAGGGACAGCATCTCCGTCACGATACCGCGCCTCGCCTCCGGCCCCTCATGACCATCGGCAGCCATGTGCAGCGGAGTTCGCCCTCCCCCGTCTCTCGCGTCCACGTCGGCACCCGCCCGGATGAGGGCACGGGCGGCGGGCAGGTGGTAGCCCGCTCGATCCCCCGACCAGCGCCAGACTTCCGCAACTCGATGAAGAAGCGTGAACCCGAAGTCGTCCGTGACTCCGACCCCGGCACCTGCCGCCAACAGAACTCCAAGAACCTCGGGATTCCCGGCCGGAAGCCAGAATTGCGGCGGCCAACTCCTCCGACCCGGGGCTTCCAACGGGGTTCCCGCGGCCAGACAACCGACCACGCTCTCCACCGGGAACACGAAGTGGGATCCCAACCCGTAGTCTCCACTGCTCCAGTCGCAGTACGGGGCTTGCGCCCCACCGGCACGGACGGGTTCCACCCGCTCGGCACCCAGTGCCACGAGCTCGTCCACGACCGCGGGTTTTCGGGCCGGCCACGCCAACTCCACCGGCGTCTCCCCGCGCTCGTTGGGCGCGTTCACGTCGGCCCCGGCGGCCACAAGCATTTCCACCACCGACACGATGGCGGTGTCGGGCCAGGGTGCCGCACCCGCCGCCAGGTGAAGCGGCGTGTCGCCGCCACCCGTCCGCAGCGACGGGTCAGCCCCCGCTTCGAGCAGTTCCGCGACGCGTTCAACGTTTTCCCCCTCGTGTCGAATCCCCAGGTGCAGCGGCGCCATTCCCCGTTCATCGAGCAGGTCGATGTCGGCCCCGGCACTCACAAGCATCGGGATCACGCCCGCGCTTCCGTAGCCCGCCACGACATGAAGCGGCGACTGGCCCCGCTCGTCCACTGCCGCGGGATCGGCCCCGGCGTCCAGGAGTGCGCGGAAGATATCCGGGCCGCTCGGAGAAGCCCGGTGCAGCGCGGTCCGGCCCAACACATCGCGGAGGTCGGGATCCGCACCCGCCCGGAGCAGACGGAGCGCAAGGCCCGAAGATCTCCATGTCCCGCCCAGTGCTTCCATGAGCAGAGTGCCGCCACCCCGCTCCCCGACCAGGTTCACGTCCATGCCCGCCTCCAGCAGGGCGTCCAGGAGGATCATCCGGTGCGCGCGGGTCCCGTGCAGAGCGGTGCCAAGGTCGTCCACCACATTCGCATGCGCACCCGCCTCGAGCAGGGTGTTCACCATGACCACATGCCCCGCGCGCGCCGCGACGTGCAGTGGTGTGGTGCCGCTGTTGTCGGTCACGTCGATGTCCACGCCCCGCTCCAGAAGCGCGGTGGCGACAGCGGTGTTCTCCTCGGCCGCCGCAAGGTGCAGCGGCGTGTAGCCGTCGCGGGTGCGGGCATTGGCGTCCGCGCCGGCGCCGAGCAGCAGGGAGATCGTGGACGTATCCGCGAATCCGGCCGCGTGATGGAGCACGGTGTGGCCGCCCACGTCCCGCGCCGACACGTCGGCTCCCGCCGCCAGGCACCTCACGTAGTTCCCCGGCGTCGTCTCGGGGAACGGGTTGAGCCAACTCCGCGGAAACGCCGCCCGGGCAAAGACCTGAAGGTGCCAGTTCCGGCAGCTGGCCGGACTGGCGGCTTCGCCCCGGTCGTTGCGCACATTCGGATCGGCACCCGCCTCCAAGAGCTGGGGTACCGCGCCGTCCACCGGCGAGAAGGACACCGAGCCTTGCCCGTAGACGGGTGACCGATCGCGCCAGGCCAGGTGGAGGGGCGTGTTGCCGCGCACATCGCGCGCATCCACATCGGCACCGCCCTCCAGCAGTGCCGCAAGCGCGGGGCCTCCGTGAACGCTGAAGCGAACCAACTGCTTTGCGTCACTGGCATCGGGCTCCACCGGCCGCACCCGGTCCGCCGCTTCGTGCAGGGGTGTGCGCCCGAGCCAGTCACGGGCGTTGACGTCGACCCCGACCGCGAGAAGATCCCGGATGAAGGACTCCTTCCAGGCCCGGGCCGCGTTGTGCAACGGGGTCCTGCCCAGCTCGTCCACGCGCGCATGGGGGTCTTCGCCCGCCTCCAGGCAGGCCGGCACCGTCTCCCGCTCGGCGAAGTAGAAGAACTCGTAGGTACCCCAGTACTCGCAGGGATTTGCGGGGACGGTGGGGGGAACGGTGGCAGCAGACGCGCCGGGTCTGGCGGGGGCGGCGGGAGGCTCGGGGGCGGCGGGCTCGGCAGGCGCGGCGGCCCCGGGGTTCCGGACGGCGGCCGGGGCCGCGCAGGCGAGGAGCAGAGCGGTTGCCAGCGCGGGGGATCTTGTCCACCGGCCCCTGGTGCCGAAGTCGTCGGGCTTCAGTTCACGTCACCCGGCAACCGCTTGACCACCACGGTCTGCACATCGAATTCGTCCCGTTCGATGAACGCCGCCAGGCCGTCCGGGCCGAACGCGTCGGGAATCTCAGTGGCGCCGGACCGGTAGCTTCCCACATACCGTCCCTCCATGTCCAGCACATCGACGGGGCCGTCGCCGCTCCGTTCCTCCCCGCGCCTCCGCACCCAGATCCTGCCGTTCCACGTCGTGCTCAGGCCGCGAATGACGGGCACCTCGGCGAAGAACCGCAGGTTCCCGATGCGTTCGCGCTCCTCCGCCCTCTCCTCCTCCGGATCACCCTTGACGACCTGTCCGTTGATCACCATGGAGACCCGGCCGGACAGTTCTTCATCGGACCTGGCCTCGAGTTCCTCCAGCCGCCGGTCCTTCTCGGCCCCGATCACACGATCGGTCACCGCTTCCGGCGGGAAGGGCCGCGACAGGACGCGGGAGACTCCTTCGCCGACCGCGGCGATGTGGACGGCGTAGTCGGAAGAATCCGAAAACGCCACCGTCCCGTCGGGAAGAACGCCCCAATGCAATTGGGGGGTGAACACGGGCGGGCCGCTCCACTCGCTGACACTCACGGCACCGTCACCCATGCGGACCATTCCCGACATTGGGTCCGCGCTGGCGGGCCGCCACCCTTCGGCGATCGTATCCTTGACGACTTCCTCCCCGGACAGGATCACACGCTCAATCGCCCGTGTGGTCGGATCGGCCCGTTTCGGCCGCCCTGCGCCGGCAACGCTCGTAACCGAAAGCGCCATCATCGATCCGCTCCCGGTGCTCGTGACCAGCGCATCGGTGCCGCGCTGGGCCATGTGCGCCGCGACAGCCGTGTACGACGGATCTCCCCCAATCCGGACCATGCGCCGGAACTCGCCGTTCGCGTCATAGACCTGGTAGGCACGGTGCCCCATGTCCACCACCACCACCCGCCCGTCCTCCATGACAACCATCTCCACGGCGTTGCGAAACTCCCCCGGGCCCTCGCCCTCCCGCCCGATCTCCCGGACCAGCTCGCCGTCGGTACCCACCACGTAGATCCGCTCGGCCTGGGTGTCGAACACATGGAGACGGCCGACGCCGTCGAAGGCCACCTTGCGCACGCTGCCGAACTGCTCCCACTCCTCGCCCGTGATCGTGCCCAGCCGGAAGACCTCCTCGAACCCGGCTTCCAGCCAGCGGTCCTCGCGGGGGAGTTCAATGGTCTCCTGGGCAGAGGCTGCATGTACGATCAGCGTACCTGCTGCCACGATGGCAGACGCCGTGCCTGATCGACGTTTCGCGATCCTGCTCATTGGGTCACCGTCCTCGTCTGTTCGTTTCTCGCAAATGGCCGGCCGCTGACGGTGGGACCCCTCCTTGAGCGGAATGGTTGGCAGGGTGCCGGTCCTACAAACCGGAAGTCCCGGCCACCACCCGCTTCACCGTCACCGTCTGGACACCCAACTCGTTTATCTCCACAATCGCCACCAGGCCGTCAGGGCCGAAGGCGTCCGGCAGTTCCGTGGTCCCAGCCGGGAGGCTCCCCACGTACCGGCCTTCGGGCGAGAGAACGTCGATGGGCCCGTCATCGTTGGGGTCGTCGCCACGCCGCAGCACCCAGATGTGCCCGTCCCACGTCGTCCCCAGACCGCGAATCACGGACAGTTCGGTGTGGAAATCCATTCCCTCGATCCCCCGGCGCCGCGCTTGAAGGTCATCGCCGGGCTCGGCCGTCTCCTCCAGCCGACGCAGCCGCCGGTCCTTCTCGGCGCGGATTATGCGTCCCGTCACCGGCTCGGGCTCGAACGGACGCGTCAGGATCCGCACGACCCCCGCTGCCGGCGCGGCCACCTTCACCGCATACGTAGTCGAGTCCGAAAACGCCACCCTGCCGCCCGGAAGCACTCCCCAATGGAACTCGGGGCTGAATTCGGGGAGTAGGCTTGTAGGTCTGGGCGCGTAGTTGGCAATGCGGACCTGATCCATGCCCTCGGAGCCGATCGGGGGCAGCCATGCTTCGACGATGGTATCCCTGACGGTCTCCTCCCCGGACAGGATGATGCGCACGAGCGCGTGTGAGACCGGAAACCGGACCGGGACGCTGAACACCGCCCCCGAAAACACCATGATCCTGGACTGAGTGGGCACTCCGACCACCGCATCCGAACCCGGCTGGGCCACCACACGTCCGACACTGGCAACCCCCGGTTCGGCCATGCGCACCATGCGTTCGAATTCTCCACCGGCGGCGACGACGTGGTACCCGCGGCGGGAGGGATCCCCCACCACCACGCGACCGTCGTCGAAAACCGCCATGGCGGCAGTCTCGGCGAACTCGCCCGGGCCTTCTCCCGCTCCACCCGATTCCCGGATCAGGCGGCCATCGCCACCCACGACATAGACCAGCTGCGCCTGCCGGTCCAGGACGTAGAGGTGGCCCGCACGATCGAAGGCCACGTCCATGATCTGCCCGAACTGCTCCCATGCTTCGCCCGTCACGGCAGAGCCTACCTGGTACAGCTCCTCGATGACGGCCTCCAGCCAGCGGTCCTCGCCTGGCAGTTCGATGACCTCCTGGGCGTTCAGGGGGGCGGCGGCCAGGCAAACTGCAGCAGCCGGGACGACCCCGGACATCACCTCGCGAAAGCTCCTCATGCGTCTCACCTTTCCGTCAACAACGTCACCGGCGGGCGGCCCTTCACTGCCCGGCACACATCCGATCAACCCCGAACAAACAAATCAATTCACCGCCAGCGGCATCCTCTTCACCACGACCGTCTGGACACCAAAGTCGTCGGTCTCGACGAAGGCGGCCAGGCCGCCCGGCCCGAACGCCCGCGGGATTGCAATCGCTTCCCTATCGTAGCTGCCCACGTACCGGCCTTCCATCGCCAGCACGTCCACCGCGGTTGTCCGGTCCGGACCGCCCCGCACAACCCAGATCCTCCCGTTCCAGGTCGTGTACAGGTCGAAGACGATGGAGATTTCGTGGTAGAAGAGGGTTTTTTCGATGCTCTCTCTGATTCGCTTTCTCTCCCGGTCCGCATCGCCGCGCACCCACCGCCCGGCCCTGTCCCTGGACCGGGCGCTCGCTTCCAGGGTCTCATCGGAGATTTCCTCCAGGTTCTCCAGGCTGCCGTTCTTTAAGTCCAATATGAGATCATTCGTCACCGGTTCCGGCCGGAGCGGCCGCGTCAGAATGCGGGACACACCCGTCCCCACGGCGGCAATCTTGATCGCGTAGGCCGAAGAGTCCGAGAACGCCACGGCCCCACCGGGAAGGACGCCCCAATGCAACCGTGGGCTCACTTCGGCGTATCGGGACCGCCACGGGCCGCGGAAGATGTCGAGTCCGCCGTCGGGACTCTGCAGCGGCGGCAGAAACCCATGGACGATCGTGTCCCTGGCGACCACCTCGCCGGACAGGGTGATGCGTTCGATGGGCCGTGAGGTCGGGTCGGGTCGTCGCGGAGGCTCGCCCGACCAGGAGACACCCCGGACATCTTCCGGGACGGTGACCAAAGCGTCCGTGCCACGCAGAGCCGCGTGCACGGTGATGACCGTGTAGGACGGATCTCCTCCGAACCGGAAGGCGCGCTCGAAGCCGCCTTCCGCATCGAAGAGCTGATAGGCACGTCGGACCCGGTCCATCACCACCACCCTGCCGTCCTCCATCACGATCATCTGGTCGGCGCTGTCGAACTCCCCCGGACCACCGCCCTCCCGTCCGAATTCGCGAACCAGGGTACCGTCGGTCCCCACCACGAACACGGCGCTGATCTGCTCGTCGAACACGTAGAGCCTCCCCGAGCCGTCGAACGCCAACTCACCCACCCAGCCGAACTGCTCCCACGCCTCGCCCGTTACCGTGCCGAGGCGGTAGACCTCCTCCAGGTCGGGCTCCAGCATGCGGTCCTCGCCGGGGAGGTCGACGACCTGCTGGGCGACGGCAGCAACAGCCGCCAGGAGGCACAGCGCTGACGAAAAACACGCGCGCAGCCATATTCGACGTTCGTTCATCCCCTTCTCGCCGATCGCGTTCGTCCCCAGTTCATCGGGCTGACAGCCTCCTCACGACCACCGTCCTCACGTCAAGCTCGTCCGTCTCGATGAACGCCGCCAGCCCATCCGGACCGAACGCGGCCGGCATGTCGACGGCACCCGCCCGGTAGCTGCCGAGATACCTGCCGTCCATCGTCAGCACATCGATGGGGCCCGAATCGTCGATCGGCTCCTCGCCGTGCCGCTGCACCCAGATCTCGCCGTCCCAGCCTGTGCGCAGGGCACGCAGGATCGCCACTTCGTCGGAGAACGGCAGGGTGTCGATCCGTTCGTTTTCGAACCGCCGGATGGCCGGACTGAGCCCTTCGCTTCTCTTCCTGAGCCGGTCCTTCTCGGCCCTGATCATCGGGCCCGTCACCGGGACCGGCCGGAGCGGGCGGCGCAGAATCCGCCACACCCCTTCGTCGGGCCGCGCGATCCTGATCGCGTACGCCGTCGAATCGGAAAAGGCGACGCTGCCGCCGGGGAGCACGCCCCACAGCATGCGCGAGCCGAAGGCCTTCACCTGCGGCAGCCCCGTGTACAGCGATTCTCCGCCCTCGGGCAGCCAGCCCTCCACGACGGTGTCCCTGGTCACCACTTCGCCCGTGAGATCGATGCGTTCGACCGGCCGGCTGGTGTGCGGCCTGGTGTCGCCCTTGTACGACATGCTCCGGAACCCGGCCCCCACCGCGGAAAACACGGCCTCGCCCCCGGGATCGGGAATGATGGCCCTCAGGATCGGCCTTTCTCCCTCGATTGCCCAGCGTACCCTGCGTTCGAATTCCCCGCTCGCGTCAAAGAGGTGATAGACGAACAGCCCGGCATCCCCGACAACCACCCGGCCGTCCCGAAGGACCGCGAGCGCCAGCGCGCGGCGAAACTCCCCCGGCCCTTCACCCGGCCCACCGAGCGTACGACGGAATTCGCCGTCGGGGCCGACCACGGTGATCATGGTGGCCTGGCTGTCGAGTACGTACAGCTGCCCCGCGCCGTCGAACGCCACCTCGTACACGCTCCCGAACTGCTCCCAGTCCTCCCCGGAGAGGGAGCCGATCCGGTAGACCTCCTCGAAGTCCGGTTCCAGCCAGCGGTCCTGAGCGGGAAGCTCGATGATCTCCTGGGCGCCGGAGGACGCCGTGCCGAGCAGGCACACCGGTACAGCCCAGCATGCTCCGCGCATCGCGCCGGCCAACGGTCCCATCGCTCTCCTCCCCGAGTTCACCCGCCCGCCACCCGTCTCTTCACCGCCACCGTCTGCACACCCAACTCGTCCGTTTCGATTTCGATGATCGCCGCCAGACCATCCGGGCCGAAGGCGGCCGCCATCACCACCGCCCCCGCCCGGTAATTGCCCAGGTACCGACCCTCTGGCGCAAGCACATCGATGGGTCCGTCGTCGCTGGGACCGTCGCCACACCGCAGAACCCATATGTGCCGGTCCCAGGTCGTCGCCAAGCCGCGAATGACCACTCGCTCGAAGTCTCGACCGGATTCAAGATGCGCGTCGTCATGTGGCCGAACCCGTCGAGAGAGAATGGACTCTCCACGCTCCGCGCCTCGCTCTCGGCACCGGGCCGCCAGAGTGGATCACTGTCTTCCCCGCGGGCCAAGCCGTCTCACGACCACCATCTTCACGTCCATTTCATCCGGCTCGATGAACGCCATCAGGCCTGCCGGCCCGAATGCGGCCGGCATCCCGATCGCCCCGGCAGGATAGGTGCCGACGTAGCCACCCTCCTTCGTGAGGACATCGATGGGCCCGTCGTCGTCGCCCGGTTCCTCGCCGTGCCGCTGCACCCAGATTTCCCCGTTCCAGCGAGCCCCCAGGCTCCGCACGATCGAGACCTCGTCAAACACGCCCACGAGATCCATGTAACCGACCACGCTTTCCCTGGGGCTTTCCGGCGGTGAGGCCACGCCGTTGATGACGAACCTCGGCACTCCTCGGGCCTCCATTTCCTTGACGCGACGTTCCGTTTCGGCTTCGATCACCCGGTTCGTGACAGGGATCGGCCGGAAGGGCCGTTTCAGGATTCGCCCGATTCCCTCCCCCGGCCGCACGATCCTGATGGCGTACGCCGACGAGTCCGAGAACGCCACGTCTCCGTCGGGTAGCACACCCGCAAGGACATGTGGTCCGAATACCCGGCGAGGTGGAATACCGAAGTTCACCTGACCGCCGAAGGGCAGACCGGACCGGTCTCCACCCGGAGGGAGCCAGCCCTCGGCAACCGTGTCCTTCACCGCGACGTCTCCGGTAAGAATGAGACGTTCCAACGGTCTGGTCGTGTGCGGCGTGGTGCGCCCAATTGTGGCCATGCCGACCTGCAGGTTCCGCGCCCCCACCAAGGTGAAGACGGCTTCGCCTCCCGGGTCGGCCAGCAGAGCTGTAAGTCTGACATCACCAGGCTCGGGAGCCATCCGCACCAGGCGCTCGAAATCTCCGTTCGCGTCGAAGATCTGGTATGCGCGGTGCCCGAGGTCTCCGATCACGACCCTCCCGTCCCGCATGACCGCGAGTCCGTCCGCGCTGCGGAACTCGCCCGGCCCCTCCCCCGACCTGCCGAACGCACGCAGGTACTCGCCGCCCGGGCCCACCACGGTGATGCGGGCCGCCTGGTTGTCGTACACGTACAGCCGCCCCATTCCATCGAAGCCCAGCGCGCGTACATTGCCGAACTGCTCCCACGCGTCGCCGGTCACGGATCCGACCCGGTACACCTCCTCGAAGTCGGCGTCGATCCTGCGGTCCTCTGTGGGAAGTTCGATGACTTCCTGGGCGCTCAGGGCCGGCGGGACCACCCAGGCCGCAGCTACCCGGCAAACGACGTGGACCATCGAAGCGCTCATTCCCTTCACCTTTCTCCCGAGCCTTGGGGCGACGCCGCTGTTTTTCTACGACAGGATTCGTAATAGGCGGTCACGCTCGACGCGTGTCAAGTGCGGATCGTCCCTTGTGGAAAATGCCGAGGGGACTATGTCCACGCGCCGACAGGCCTCCGCCGCCTTTTCCCCCGGTCTCCCTTCGACACTCCGAACCGCGCCGCCAGTTGCCGGTACAGCACCCCCAGCCCCCACCCCACCCCCACCACGATCAGCGCGAGCAACACCCAACGCAGCACCACCGCCCCGAACCCCGCGTCCATCACCGGCCTCACGAACTCGTACGCCCTCAGCACCCCCCACCGCTCCGCCATCCAGTGCAGACTCGTGTGCGCCACCAGCGCCGACACCACGATCGCCCCGATGCGCGGCTTCATCACCTTCGAAAACAGCAGAGCGAGCCCGGGTACCATGAACACCAGCACCACCAGCTGCCCGAGCTCCACACCCACGTTGAACCCCAGCAGCGACGTGAACAGGTGCGATCCCGCGAACTGGAGCGACTCGCCGAGCTGAAACGAAAACCCGAACCCGTGCACGAGACCGAAGCCGAAGGCCCACGCCCACCGCCGCCCCAGCGCCTTCCCCACGATGTTCTCGAGCGCCATGAAGACGATCGAGGCCGCGATCAGCATCTCGATGAGCGGGGGGAACCACAGCGCTTCGGGCGCGAGCCCCAGCACCGACGCGACCAGGGTGATCGAGTGCGCCACGGTGAAGGCGGTCACCACCGACACCAGCGGCCAGATGCGCCTGAGCGGAATCACCAGGCAGAGCAGGAACAGCAGATGGTCGATGCCGTCCAGGATGTGGGCGAAGCCGAGGGCGACGAAGTTGAGCAGCGCCTGGTGCCACCGGGGATCGAGGCGGACCAGGCCGGGGTTGCCCCGGTACTGGAAGACCCGATCAGCGCCATCCGGGGTGATGAAGCGCAGCACGGTGGTGGTGCGGAGTCCCAGGTGCGCCCAGGCGGGGTCGATCGAGAAGCGGGACCGGGCCGACTCGACGGGGACGCGCATCATCACGTCGAGCACGGCCTGTTCCAGCATGAGGTCGGTGGCGGGGGGAAGGGGCGGGGCGGCGATGTGCGCCACGGCGCGGTCGTAGTCGGCGAAGGAGGGGTCGGAGGGAAGCGAGATGCGGGCTCCGGTGACGATGGGCGCCGGGAGAAGGACGGATTCCTCGTAGAGGGTGACGTAGCCGGCGATCCACACGGTCGCCTGGTCCGCCAGCAGGGCCGTGGCGCCCTCGATGTCGACGTAGCCGGGGCCCCGCACGGGGAAGTCCACGTCGCGCATGGAGGTGAGGGGGACGCGGACGACGAGGTTGAGCGCCACCGCCTCGGCCCTGACGAAGGCGCGCACGATGACGTCGGCGGGGATCTCGTGGGGGGCGGGCGGGCGGGCGGGGGGACCGGGCGCGGGGACCGGGTGCGAGGACCGGGTGGCCGTCTCCGGCGCGCCCACCCCTCCCGCAGGCGCAACGGGCATCCACATCGCCGCCGCGAGCGCGGCAATCGCGCCGCTCCGCCGTGTCCGTCCTTTCATCCAACCCCTCCAACAAGCCTGTCGCCGGGATCCGGCCGCCGTTCGGGCCGGGCGACCGGGCTCTCGCGGCGGACTGCTACGCTGGCCCCCAACCCCTTGGCTGACAAGCCTCGAGCACCGTACCTTGCCCCGCACCGTCGCCCGTGCCTCCCACCGTGGCAACACCGCCATGAAGCGCAAAAGACTGCTCCTCGCCAGCCTCGTGGTCACCGCGCTGGCCGCGTACGTCGCCCAGGGCCGCCTGCAGGCCGCGGCCGACCGCATCGCCGAGGCGCCCATCTTCGAGGTCGACCCCTTCTGGCCCCAACCCCTTCCCAACCACTGGGTTCTGGGGTCCGTCGTGGGCGTCGGCGTGGACTCGCGCGACCATGTCTTCATCGTGCACCGCCGGGCGCCGCTCAACGAACGCACCGAGATCGGCGCGGCCCAGGATCCGCCCACGGGCGAGTGCTGCATACCGGCGCCGTACGTGCTCGAGTTCGACCCGGAGGGCAACCTGGTCAACGCCTGGGGCGGGCCCGGCGAGGGATACGTCTGGCCGGCGTCGAACCACGGGATCACCGTCGACCCGATGGACAACCTCTGGATCGGGGGTAACGGGCCCGACTCGCACATCCTCAAGTTCTCGCGCGACGGGGAGTTCCTCGCGTCGTACGGGGAGGTGGGCGCCGAGATCCCCAACAGCAACGCCACGACGCACTTCGGACGCGTGGCCAAGGTCGCCTTCGACGCCGAAGCGGGCGAAGCGTACCTGGCAGACGGCTACGGCAACAGGCGGGTGGCGGTGCTGGACATGAACACGGGCGAACTCAAGCGCTACTGGGGCGCCTACGGCAACGAGCCCGACGACACTCGCATGGGCCCCTACGACCCCGACGCGCCGCTGCCGCGGCAGTTCCGCAATCCGGTCCACTGCGCGGAGCCCGCGCGCGACGGTCTGGTGTACGTGTGCGACCGCCAGGCCAACCGCATCCAGGTCTTCCGCAGGGACGGGACGTTCGTGGACGAGGTGCGGATCGCGCCTCGCACCCTGGGCGACGGGTCCACCTGGGACATCGCCTTCTCGCGCGATCCCGGGCAGCGGTACATGTACGTAGCCGACGGAAAGAACATGAAGGTGTACGTGATGGACCGGCTGGAGCTGGAAGTGCTCACCAGCTTCGGTGACGGGGGGCGCCAGCCGGGACTCTTCTTCGCCGTGCACAGCATCGCGACGGACTCGCACGGCAACATCTACACGACCGAGACCTACGAGGGGAAGCGCGTGCAGAAGTTCCTCTACAGGGGTCTGGGGCCGGTGACGGCGGCGAACCAGGGGGCGCCCTGGCCGAGAAACAACTGAGCGAACCGGACGGCAGTAGACAAGGAGCGGTGACAGGCATGAAGACCTTCGCGATCGCAGCGTGCGTGGCGGTGGCCGGGGCGGTGGCGGGCGCCACCCGGACCGGGGACGCGGATCCGGCGCCCGCAGAGGCGGACGGACCCCCGCGGGAGGCCGCGCAGGAACCCATGACCTTCTTCGTCACCAGCGTCGGGCCCGGCGACGGGGCGAACCTGGGGGGTCTCGAAGGCGCCGACGCCCACTGCGAGACGCTGGCCGCCGCGCAGGAGGCGGGAGGACGGGGGTGGCGGGCCTACCTGAGCACGATCAACGAGGACGGGAGCGCGGCGGTGAACGCCCGCGACCGGATCGGGAGCGGTCCGTGGCACAACCAAGTCGGGAAGCTGATCGCCAGCGACATCGACGAGCTTCACTCCGAAGCGGCCAACCTGGACAAGGAGATGATCCTCACCGAGATGGGCGACACGGTGAACGGCCGCGGCGACAACCCCAACATGCACGACATCCTGACCGGCTCCGACCTGGACGGCACCGCCTTCACCAGCCGGGGCTACGACAACTGCGGCAACTGGACCGGCAACGGCGAGGGAATGGCCCGGGTGGGGCACCACGACCGCCTGGGCGGCGGCCAGCATCCCACCTCGTGGAGTTCCGCCCACTTTTCGCGGGGATGCGGCCAGGAAGACCTGCGGGGGACGGGCGGCAGCGGGTTGTTCTACTGCTTCGCGGCGGGCGGGTGACGCGCCCCGAAGCGACGCTTCGAGCGGCGTAGCCGAAGCATCACCAGCACGACGGAGAAACCGGTCCACGCCATCGCGACCGTGGCGAGCGCGAAGACCCCGGCCATCAGCTGCCCTGCCAGGCCCCAGTACTCGCCTGTGTGGGCATGGCGGAGCAACTCCTGGGCCCGGTGACTCCGCGGCTCGTCGCGAAAGGACTTCAGGGACAGTACGGCGCCGCTGCCACGGTCCACCGTGACCACGCTCGCCTTCTGGGGCTGTCCGGCACGACCGGTCCGCACCTCCGCAACCATCCGCTCGTCGTCCGGCCGCGGGACCGCGAGAACGATCCCGCGCCACCCGGGCACGGTCGCGCCCGCCGCCGCCAGGGCTCCCGCGAGGCCGCCCTGCCCGTCCGGCACGACCCGGTCCCCGCGGGCCTCGACGGCGGTTGAAGGTGCGGTCCGGGCCACATCCTCCCCCACCCCGGCCCCACCCGGCATCAAGGCACCCACGACCGCATACACCCGGTCCCCCACCGCCGGGTACGACATCACGACCCCGGTTGCCGAGATCAGCACCAGGGGAGCAACCGACCATATCCCTATCACAAGGTGCAGGTTCAGTTGCCGCCCGGGACCCCGGGCGCACCGCCGCACGAGGAGGTTCTCGGCCAGCGTCCTTCGAGTGACGGGACGCGGAATCCAGAGCAGCGGCCCCGTGAGAAGCAGGAAAAGGAAGGCCACGTTGGCCGCGCCGGTCACGGCCCGGCCGGTGCGCACCTCCGCACCGGACACCCCCAGCCAGCGGTGCCAGCCGCGCACCCCATCGAAGAAGCCTTCGAGGAACGGGAAGCCTCCCCCCACCACCTCACCCGTCCAGGGATTCACGAAAACGCGCCGGTCCCGACCCGCATGGACCTGAACGGCGGCGTCGGGACGCGAGCCATACTCGATCGAGGTCGCCGTGAAAGGAACTCCTCCCTCGGCACCCCACTTCTCCGCCGCGGCCACGAGATCGTCGGGGGGCCGGCGCCGCAAGCCCTCCGGCACGGCCACCGACCGGCGCCGCTCAGCCAGCGACATGAGTGCGTCCTCGCCTGCGATGACCGCACCGGTCGCGGCCATCGTCACGATGAACAAGCCAACGGCGACTGCCACCGAAAGGTGCAGCCGGAAGAGGACCTTGCGGAACAATTCCGAAAACCGGGGACGCGGCGGAAGCCCCGCTCGCCGTGGCGTCAGTCGAGGGTTACGTACCGCTCCAGGCGAGCTACTTCGGCTTCGTCCACGTATTTGCCGATCTCGCGACGGAACTGGTCCATGTCGGCGTAGGGACGGTACTCCTCGAACTCGTGAGCCATCCGGTCGCCGACCCCGGGAATCAGGAGAATCTCCTCCCGGGTGGCGTCGTTGAGGCTGATCGGCAGCCACACCGACCCGTACATGTCCAAGGCCGCCTCCTCGCCAACGGCACCTGCGAGCGCGGCGTGCACGTCGGCCATCCGGGCGAAGGGGCGTCCGGCCTCGATGGCGGCGACGGCTTCGGGTGTCATCCCGGCCACGGCGGCAAGATCCTCACCGGAAGCGTCGTTGGGGTTTAGGAACGATGCCCCGTCCCCGCCACCCACGTCCCCAGCGGCCTCGCCGGCCCCGGTCTCCATCGTGGCCGGGGCCTGCGAGGCGGCTGCGGCGGCTTCCGCCTCGGCGGAGTCGGTATCGCCTCGGGCACAGGCCGCGAGGAGAGCGCCCAGCAGCAGCGCGGCGGGAAGGACAGCGCGCACGACGACGGTCAGTCTGTTCCGGACGTGTCGGGCGGTGCCGCCATCGTGTCCGCCTGCATCTCGTCGCCCTCGCCCTCGGCGTGGCCTTCCTCTCCGTGATCCTCGTCTCCGCCCTCCTCCATGCCCTCCCCTTCCATGTCCATGCCCTCCCCCTCGGCCTCCATGGACTCACCTTCGGCCTCCATGACCTCTCCGGCGTCCGTGTCGTCGGCGTCCGTGTCGGCGGATTCGGTGTCCCCCCCGGCGCACGCGAGCGCGAACACCGGCATGAGAACGAAGGCAAGCAGCAGGGTCAGAGTCTTCTGTCGCATCGATTCTCTCCTCTCGGGCGAGTGGTGTGTCAGTGTGAGCCTCGGGATGCAGATTTGGATACCCGGCTTCACCTTGGCGACATTATACGGGTGTGAGCGCGATCGCGCCAACGAACGCCTGCTGCGGCGTGTCGAACGCCCCGTAAGTCGGTGTCTCCAGTGACGACACGCCCCCGCCGCCCCCCTCGTCGTCGCGCCCGCCGGACCCGCGCCTCGCCGGCCTCCGTGCAACGCACCGTCAGTGGAGCCAACCGGGATCGAACCGGTGACCTCTGGCTTGCAAAGCCAGCGCTCTCC
>JAPPGI010000215.1 GCA_028874985.1 Gemmatimonadota bacterium
CCTCAAGACCCGCGTAACGCGCCCTAAGCCCCTTCAGGTTGGACAGTCCCTTCAGTTCGGAGGGAAGGGGACCGGACAGTTGATTCGAACTCAGATCCAGAACGGCTAGATCGGACAGATCGCCGAACTCAGGCGGAATCTCGCCCAACAGGCGGTTGTCCCGGAGACTCAGATTCCGTAGCTTCGACAAGTCGGCGACAACCTTGGGGAGACGACCCTTCAGGTTATTGGAGGGAAGGCTCAGATGGATGACCCGCCCGTCGCGGACCGTAACGCCGTACCATGTTCCGATGGAGTCGTCCGTTAGCCAGCCGTCGTTCTTTTTCCAATCTTCGCCGCCCGTGGCATGGTAGAATTCCACAAGCGCCGCCCGATCCACCTCCACCAACTGCGCAGCCGGCTCCGGCCCGGGACGAAGCAGCTCCGGCTCGTCAGGCTCGCAGGACAGCACACCGGCCACGAGCACGGGCAGGGACACCACCCACAACCGTCTCCCTCCAGCCAATACCGATTCGAGGGCTTTAGCCCGAGATTCCAGAAAGGTCATCCATTCCTCCTCCAGTTGAGCGGTCGATACCCGGAATCTACTGCGCCATCCAAAGCAGCGCACTTCCCAGTGTCAGTCACAGTCACTCGTTCCCAGTCACTCGCCGGAGTTGAGGTCGAGGCCGTCGAGTAGAGGAGAACGGCGTTCCCGCATTCCCGCCATTCATCACGCTCTTCCGGCCATTTCAGTGCGGCGAAATCGGATCGAGCCCGGCGGCAAGAATGGCAGATCGTGCAGTCCGAGTTGAACTTACGTAATCTCTTGCCGGGATTCGTTCTGCAGGTGCTCTGTCGGGCTGGCAAGGCGCGACGATGGGCCAATGGCAGCGCCATTGGGCTGAGGAGCAACGCAGAGCGCAGCCTTGGAGTCATCAGGTGTATACTATACTTGACATAATGTAATGTTGTCTTTACGTTGTGGAAACTTGGGGCGAAGCGTCCAGGCCGGATGCATCGCCGGTCGAATGCCGGGGGGATTCTGTCCACGGGCTGTTAAGCTAACGCGAACCCGCTTCGGGGCTGCGACGGGCTTCCGACCCGGCGCTGCGTTGCCGCCCGCCCGCGCCCGCTCCAGATTCCACTCCACCACCGTGGCCAGGCCCGCGGAGAAACCTCATGCGATTCCCGATGGGCCTGTCCCCAACCTTCGACCAACAGGAGTTACGAGGCATGACCCGTGCCATCACCCTCGCCACCCCGACCGTGGCTGCCATCACCACCCTGGCGTGCGCAGGCGAGAAGGCGCCGCCGGGCCCGCCGGCGACCGGCCCCGAACTCGTTGAAGCATCCATCGCCTACCACGACCCGGACGGCGCCTGGCCGTCATTCAGCCACGGCCTGGTGATCGAACAGCGGCGCCCCGACGGGAGCGGACGTACGGTCAGGGTCCATCTCGACGTGCCCGGCAGCGGGTTCCACTACGAGGAGGAGACCACCGAGGGGCTGGTGGAAAAGGGCATGTCGGCCGACGGCTGCTTCGCCACGGTGGACGGCGAATCCCCCACCGACGAGCAGACCGCCGGCCTCCGCCTGGACTGCCCCGCCATCGAGCGGACCCGCAACTACTATCTCTACCTGTGGGGCCTGCCGATGAAGCTGCGCGACCCGGGCGCGAACATCGACACCGCGATCACCGACGGCGAGCTGGACGGCCAGCCCACCAGGGTCGTCAAGGTCACCTACGACCCCGAAGTCGGGACGGATGTGTGGTATTTCCACTTCCATCCCGAGACCCATCGCATGGTGGGCTACAGGTTCGACCACGACGTCACGACGGGCAGGGGGGAGTACATCTTCCTCGGGGAGGATCGCGATGTCCTGGGGATGAAGATCCCCGCCGAGCGCCGCTGGTTCACGAACCTCGAGGATCGCTACCTGGGAACGGATGTGCTGGTGGAGGACTTCGCCGGGAAACCGGCGGGTTGAATGCCGGGCCCCCCGGTCCCCTGACCGGCGGGACGGAAAAGGGGCCGCTCCGGGGGTGAACCCGAAGCGGCCCCGTGTACTCGGCTAGTACATCCCTCCCATGTCACCGCCCCCGCCACCCGGCATCGGCGGCTTCTCGTCCTCGGGTCGCTCCACGACCACCGCCTCGGTGGTCAGCAGCAGGCTCGCGATCGACGCCGCGTTCTGGAGCGCGCTGCGCACGACCTTGGTCGGGTCGATCACGCCGGCCTTCACCAGGTCCTCGTAGCCGTCGGTCTGCGCGTTGTACCCGTAGCCGCCCTCGCCGTCCCGCACCTTCGCGACCACGATCGACGCCTCGGCACCGGAGTTGTCGGCGATCTGCCGGATCGGCGACTCGAGGGCGCGGCGCAGGATGTTGGCGCCCACCTGTTCGTCCTCGCGGTCGAAGCTGAGCGCGTCCAGCGCCGCCTGCGCCCGCAGGAGCGCCACGCCGCCGCCCGGAACGATGCCCTCCTCCACCGCAGCGCGGGTCGCGTGCAGGGCGTCCTCGACCAGCGCCTTCTTCTCCTTCATCTCGGTCTCGGTGGCCGCGCCCACGTTGATGACGGCCACGCCGCCGGCCAGCTTGGCCAGGCGTTCCTGGAGCTTCTCGCGGTCGTAGTCCGAGGTGGACTTGTCGATCGCGACCTTGATCTCCTCGATGCGGCCGTGGATCCTGTCCTCCGCTCCGGCCCCGTCGATGATCGTGGTGTTGTCCTTGTCGATCACGACCCGCTTCGCGGTCCCGAGATCGCTCGCCACGGCGTTCTCCAGCTTGAAGCCGACCTCCTCCGAGATCACCTGGCCGCCGGTCAGGATCGAGATGTCCTGGAGCATGGCCTTGCGGCGGTCGCCGAAGCCCGGGGCCTTGACGGCCGCCACCTTGAGCGTGCCGCGGAGCTTGTTCACGACCAGCGTGGCGAGCGCCTCGCCCTCGACGTCCTCGGCGATTATCAGCAGCGGCCGGCCCATCTGCGCGACCTTCTCCAGGATCGGCAGCAGGTCCTTCATCGACGACACCTTCTTGTCGTGGATGAGGATCATGGGCTCCTCCAGCACCGTCTCCATCCGCTCCGGGTCGGTCACGAAGTACGGCGACAGGTAGCCTCGGTCGAACTGCATGCCCTCGACCGTGTCCAGCTCGGTCTCCAGGCCGCGCGCCTCCTCTACGGTGATCACGCCGTCCTTGCCGACCTTCTCCATCGCCTCGGAGATCAGTTCGCCGATCTCCATGTTGTTGTTCGCCGAGATGGCGCCGACCTGCGCGATCTCGCGCTTGCCCTTGGTCTCGGTCGATGCGTCCGCGAGCGCCTTCACGACCGCGTCCACGCCCCGGTCGATGCCGCGCCGGATGCTCATCGGATCGGCTCCGGCGGTCACGTTCTTGAGCCCTTCGCCGTAGATCGCGTGGGCGAGCACGGTGGCCGTGGTGGTTCCGTCGCCCGCCACGTCGGAGGTCTTGGTGGCCACCTCCTTGACCATCTGGGCGCCCATGTTCTCGACCGGGTCCTCCAGCTCGATCTCCTTGGCCACGGACACGCCGTCCTTGGTGACCGTCGGCGAGCCGAACTTGCGGTCGATGACCACGTTGCGGCCCTTGGGACCGAGGGTGACCTTGACCGCCCGGGTGAGCTGGTCCACGCCGGACTTCAGCCGCCCGCGCGCCTCCATGTCGAAATCCAGTTCCTTCGCTGCCATTTCGCTTGTCTCCTGGTTTGTTCTCGGGAAGGCGTCCGGGGACGCCTCCGGTGGATGTTAGTTGACGATGGCCAGAACGTCCGATTCGCGGAGAATCAGGTACTCGTCCCCGTCGACGGTGACCTCGGTGCCGCTGTACTTCCCGTAGAGCACCCGGTCGCCCGGCTTGACCTCCATCGGGCTCCGGCCTCCGTCGTCGTTCACCTTTCCGGGTCCCACGGCGACGATTTCGCCCTCCTGCGGCTTCTCCTTGGCGGTGTCGGGGATGTACAGGCCACCCCGCATCTGCTCGGCCTCTTCGAGGGCCTTCACCACCACCCGATCCGCCAGCGGCTGGATCTTGTTCGCGGCAGACATGCGCTCCTCCTAGGGTTTGGGTTGGGTTGGGGGTCTTGGGCAATCCGCCCGCGTTGTTAGCACTCGTTGGGTAGGAGTGATAACTGGCGCCTACCAGTTTCGGCAAGGGAGGAGCGGATGTCAACCCCCCCTCCAGCGCTTCGTCCCCTCAGACTCAGCCCTTCGCCATGCGGCCCGGCCGCAGGACCACAGGGAAGAACAAGGGATCGCGGAAGCCACTCGGCCTGACTGAACCGGTCCCCGCAGGGACTCCACTCCGTGCGGGCCGGGCGGCCGCTGGCGACAGGCCGCCTTGCAGACCGCGTTCGGCACGGCGTCGGATCCGGCCAACCTCGGGGTCCCGTCAATGCTCGGCCGGCCAGGAATGACCGTGAATCAAATCAAGTCACGTAGCAATTCCGGATTCGACTACGGTCGTCGCAGCTTCAATGGCCTGATGACGCAGTCGATATTGCCAAGCGCATCCGGATGCAGCGAGTAGACCAACACGTCGTCATCCACCGTGTTGACGAAGGCCACCCACTCGTCGAAGTCACGGCGCGCGACCAGTTCCCCGTTTACGGGATCGAGCACCTCAACTGTCATGTGCACGAATTGGTTCATGTCAGTGAATGGATCCCTCCGCCTCTCGACGCCAGGCGGGCGTTCATCGGCGACGGGCGAGAACGACGTGGGTGCCCGACTGATTGAAATCCAGAGCAACCCGTCCGCATCCTGCCGGATCCCCAGCAGCCTCCGATCCGCAGGCGCGGAAAAAGGCGCCCCCGGTGTGCTGGACGAGAGGGGCAAGAGTTGAACCCATTCCGAGACCCGTTCGATGCGGGTCTTCTCCTCCCCGTCGGGACCGTAGCGGACGACCTGGTAACGGTCGAAAGATGCGATCCAGACATCAGCGTCATCGTTTGACTTCCCCAGGACGCGCCGCAGGTTAATGTTGCCCCTGATCGGACGAGGGTTTTCCGACTGCGATCGCAGGTCATTTGCCTCTAAGTCAGCGATTCCAACGCTGGCCTGAATCGTCCCGTCCGGTTCGAGAATCTGGACTGTCGTGATTCCGGCCGTTGTGCGAAGCGGGGCCTGAACTGCAATTCCGCTCTTCAGGACCACCGCGTGGCGTCCCACCAGGGGCTCAGGCAAACGGACCTTGTCACGCAGCATGCGCTCGGCCTGGGGGGCGAGCGTGTGGAGATGCAGTCCGTCGATCGCGTATATCACGTCGCTCTCGCCGACTGCTATCGCCCTCGGAATGCTGGCGAATTCGCCCGGCCCCTCTCCAAACCTGCCATAGGACGACCTGTAGGTGCCGTCCGCTTCGAATACGGCGAACAACGCATCCCCGCTTACGCGAGCCGTAATGTAGTTCCCCTCACGGTCTCGCATGACATGAGGAGGCGGCAGACTCGTGAAATAGACGTGATCCAGTGGGGGAGCGAGAGTTACGGGCACGCCCGCCTCGATCGTGCAAGCGCGGCAGGAGATCCGGTCACCGATCTCCACCACCTGCTGAGAAGCCCCTGAAACCGGCGCCAGCGCCAGCAGGGCGGCAGCCGCCAGGCTCGATGCCCTCACTGCCCCACCACCGGCCGTAGCCGTACCCGCAGTCGGCAGAGATGACACCAGGAGAACAGTTGTTGCCGAGGTCATTCTCTCAACTTCCGCCTTGCAGCTCCGCGCTGGAATGTGCGTTTGCGTTTTTCGCTCGCCATAAGCTCGCCGCCACCTCCGCCAACTCTTCCGGGAGCACATACTCTGATCCAGTGTTATCCGAGCAGGTGAGCGAGAGCGTACGGTCCATGGCATCATAGTCCCAACCGTCCACTCTGGCAAGGTGTTCCTTGAAGGCCAAGGCGTTTCCTTCGAGGATCGCGGATACGACGATCCTCGGCAATGGCCCAAGGTAGCATTTGGGGACCTCGAATAATGGCTGATTCGCGGGAATCGAGGCACTTGCAACGCCAAG
>JAPPGI010000069.1 GCA_028874985.1 Gemmatimonadota bacterium
CCCTCACCGGCTTGTCGCCGCACATGCTCAAAACGCTATTTTTCGAGGCGCCCTCTAGAATGGGACAAGAGCGAGACCATCGGGAATGTCTTCGTCCTGCCTGGTCTCATGGCTACCGAAGGAATCGACGACATCTCCTCTGAGGAGCTACACCCGATATGGCAGCGTGGCCGACTGTATGTTCCATCCGGATGGTGGCTCGTTCGCGGTAACACTAGGCGAGTCAATACGATCGGCAAGTCGCTACTGCGCTTTCGTCCCGACCCCGACTTGCCAAAGGGTACGATGGAGGTCAGTCCTGTCACGGGCACCGACCCCTACTTCTCGGTCACTCTGGCCACCGACATCTTTCGGGACGCCACCCACGACCGCTCCTTGCAGGTGGCGGCCCTGATCGGGGCTTGCGGCCACTTCCCCACCGTGTTCAAGGAGGGTGGTCCTCACTTCGACCATCCAATCGCCGAAGAGCTTCGCCACCGCCTTACCGGCGCATCGGTCCCACTATGGACGGACGATGCCTACGACCCGGCCCTCGCGGCCACGGCTATCGAACCGTTCCGTCCAAGGCCGACTGCCCAGGGAGGCAACCATGGATAGGAACACGCTTAACCAAGCTGAAAAACGCTTCGGCGGATGGCAGCAGAGAATCGTCTTCGAGAAAAAGTACCACAAGAAGACGAAAGGTCCCGACTTGCGGAAGATCAAGGGGGGCATCCGGGAAAGGCAGAAGGAGCTCAGGAAGGCCGTGTCGGAAGGTCCAGACAGCCTTGGTGCCTATCTCCGAAATCAACTTGGCCTTGCCAAGAGCCACCCCCTCAACGCCCCTACCCTAGATCGCCAGCTGACGCCACAGGAGTTCGTCAACCCACCAGTCGAACTCGAGATGGAGTTGGGGGCGGCATGGAGGCAGAAGATCACACCGCGGGACGCCGCAATGCCCCATTTCTGGCTTCTCTGCCACATCAATTGGATCGAACAGGGGAAGTTGGGTGATTCTGGTAACCTGCTGAACGAGGCGCTCCTGAGTGGCCCTCGCCGCGGCAACGCTCTTGAGAGCGAGACTCGCAACTTCCTTCGCCGTACGGGCGGAATCTTCGTTCGCGGGAACACCTCGGTCCTGTCGGATTGCACGCTCTCACGGGCTTGGTGGCGGCACCGGCTGGCCACAGACGTGGCCCGTGTAACAGAAGAAGAAATGCCCCAGACACCCGCCCACGAAGTGCTACATCGAAGCGGTCCTGGGTGGGAGACTCTCGTCATGCTGTCCCTCAAGCGAATCACGGCCATCAGTCAGCCAGCAGCACGTGCGGCGATCATCGTTTACCTGGCCCGCCACCCGAACCTGAAATTCGACAAGATCGCCGTCAAGAACGCGGCCTCTGCGCTGGCCCGGTTGGGACTTCGCCGAGCCCTGGACTACCCATCCTGTGTGTCCGGCACTGATGCGCACCGTGTCCAGACGCTGGTTTTCGGCAAGAACGGTGGACTGAATTCAGGAAGTCGGCTTTGAGGTAACCCAACGGGGTGCCGGACCGCCTCGTGGAGGACCGTCTCCGCCCCGAGTTGTCTGCCTATTACACTACATCACCAGGCCAGTAGCTTCTCGCAGGCATACGCCGAGTCGGCCTGGAGCAGGATCTTCAGCCAGGACCAATCCTGAGGAGCGGGCGCGATGATGCCGCCGAGTGGCACGGTCACACCCCCCGTCGGCCATGCTGCGTGGACGGCGGGCGTGGCGGTGGTCCGTGAGGCAGCCCATCACCCGGTCGAGGAGTCCGACGAACCGACCAATCTCCCGGAGCGTCAGCGACGCGCCGTTCGACGTGATCGATCCACCGTCGAAGGTGGCGCTCCCTCAGCTGGAGGTGCCGGTACCCCCGAATGCGAACGAAAGCGGCCCGCACTGTGTCCGCACCGGTCCTCCACTGTGGATGCGGTTTAAGCTATTGGACTAGCTGACCTTACGAGCCCCCGAGGGCCGGTTCCCCTCTCGTAGGCTGGAGAAAATGAGGGTTGGCTGACAGCCAGGACTCTCCACTTCACGCACCGAGTTCCCTTGACTCTGGTATTCGCCGCGGTTATCCTCTTGACACCTCAACCAACCCAACTACAAACCGCCCACCCAAGACTGACTCCGCGATGTATCAGACCGGCCATACCATTGAGGAGACCCTCGAACAAATCCACAAGCGGGACCTCGTACTCCCTGCGATTCAGAGGGAGTTCGTCTGGCGTCCAGAGCAGATCTGCCGACTCTTCGACAGCCTGATGCAAGGGTTCCCGTTCGGAACATTCCTGTTCTGGAAGGTAGCTCCGGAGCACAGCGACAGGTTCAACTTCTACGGCTTCGTGCTCGACTACCACCAGCGCGATAACCGACATTGCCCGCCGCTTCCGGCCATGCCGAACACGGCGCTCACCGCAGTGCTCGACGGACAGCAGCGCTTGACGGCCCTCAATGTTGGCCTACGAGGGAGCATGACGTGGAAACTGCCGCGTCTGTGGTGGAACAACCCCAAGGCCTTTCCGAAACGACACCTCTATCTGGATCTCCTGTGGAACGCCGGCGAGGAGGAGGAGGAGGGGACCGGGTATCGCTTCAGCTTTCGGCGCGAGACTGAGCTCGGGCAATCCGATGGGGCAGCGGGCAACGGTGCGGAATGCTGGTTCCGCGTGAGGGACGTGTTATCGATGGACGGTGGTCCGGCGATGGTGCGGTGGCTGAACAGTCGCCTCGACCAGCAGTTCGTGGACCATGCCTACGAGACGCTCGACCGGCTTCACAGGGTGATCCGCAAGGACCACGTGGTGGCGTACTACGAGGAACGGAGACAGACCCTGGACGATGTCGTCCAGATCTTCATTCGCATGAATGACGGCGGCACCCCCCTCTCTCACTCCGACCTGCTCCTTTCGATCGCGGTAGCGCAATGGACCACGCACGATGCGCGTGAGGAGATTCACGAACTCGTCGACGCGCTCAACCGGATCGGATTGGGGTTTTCCTTCTCGAAGGACCTTGTTCTCAAGGCTGGGCTGATGCTGAGCGACATCGGGAGCGTGGGATTCAAGGTGGACAACTTCAACCGCGCCAACATGGCGGTGCTCGAAAAGCAGTGGATGTCCGTCAAGTCGGCGCTCACGCTGACGGTGCAGTTGGTCGCGGGCTTCGGCCTTAGCCGGGCAACGCTAACCGCGCACAACGCCATTCTGCCCATCGCCTATTACCTGCACCGGAGGAAGCATACGGAGTCATGCCTCAGTCACAGCGAGCATGAGGAAGACCGGGAAAGGATTCGGGGGTGGCTTATCCGCAGTCTGCTCAAGAGCGGTGTCTGGGGGAGTGGCCTCGACACGTTGCTCACAGCGCTGCGGAAGGTGATCCGGGAAGACGCGACCCAGGGATTTCCCGCCGTCCGGCTTGGTGAAGAGATGGCCCGCCGGGGACGGGAACTCGTATTCAACGATGAGGAGGGCGAAGAACTGGCGGACACGGGGTATCGCAACCCACGAGTCTTCGCGCTGCTCTCGCTGATCTTTCCCTTCGTGGACCAGGGAAAGCTGTTTCATGTGGACCACATCTTCCCGGTCGCGAAGTTCAGCAAGCCCGAGCTGCGCGATGCGCATGTCGCCAAGGAGAAGATCGAAGGGTTCCGCGAGCGCGCGAACAGGCTCGGTAACCTCCAACTCTTGCCGGGTCCGGTGAACACCGAGAAGAGTGCGACCATGCCGGTTGAGTGGTTGGCTCGGGCATATCCCGACGAGAGCAGGCGAGGGTCGCACGTGCGCGATCACCTGCTAGGCTCCGTGCCCAAAGAAATGACGGGATTCGTCGGGTTTTACGATGCGAGAAGGACGCGCCTAGTCGAGCGAATCAAAGGGCTGCTAGGAACCGAGGGTTCCGAGTAAAGGGATGGGGCTCCACAGGTAGGTGGGCCTTCGCTATGTGATGTAGTCGCTCCACGCTTGGAGGATCTCGGCGCGGCGCTCTATCCGGACCATGACACCGGGCGGGCTCTCGCCGCCGTCTCGGACGTTCTCGACGGGCACCCGGAGTTCCTCGACTGGATCGCCCGCGACGTGGACCGGGGCGGCCCGTCGTCGAGGGGCCGGGCGGGCCTGCCCTGCGAGGTCGTTCTGCGCTGCGGGATCCTGAAGCATCTGCGGCGCATGGACTACCGGGACCTGGAGTTCGCCCTGCTCGACTCGGACTCGGCGAGACGCTTCACCCGCGTGGATCCGCTGGGTCCCCCGAAGCGCTCGGCGCTGCAGCGGTGCATCGCCGCCGTCCGTCCGGCGACCTGGGAGGAGATCAACCGGGTTCTCCTGGGCACGGCGCGGCGCGACGGGATCGAGGAGGGCCGCAGGGTGCGCATCGACAGCACGGTGACGGAGACCCACATCCTCGAGCCCAGCGACAGCCAGCTCCTGTACGACGCCGTGCGGGTGCTGTCGCGGCTGTTGGTCCGGGCCCGCGAGAAGCTCGGCGCCGATGTCTTCCCCTTCCACGACCACCGCAGGCTGGCGAAGCGCAGGAAGTGGAAGATCCCGAAGGCCCGGGGGAAGCGCAAGGTCAAGCTGTACCGCGAGTTGCTGGTCGCGACGCGGCGGACCCTGGGGTACGCGGACGGCGCACTCGCCGCCGTCGAGGGCCGCGAGGAGCCCTGGGTGTAGCGCTGGCGCGCCGGCGTCGCCCGTTTCCGCGAGCTCGGCGGCGCCGTCGTGGACCAGACGGTGCGCCGGGTGCTCGAAGGCGAGAAGGTGCCCGCCGAGGAGAAGGTGGTGAGCCTGTTCGAGCCCCACACCGACATCATCATCAAGGGGGGGCGCTGCGTCCAGTTCGGCCGCAAGCTGAACCTGAGCGCCGGGCCGAGCGGTCTCGTCCTCGACGCCGTGGTCGAGTCGGGCAACCGGGCCGACAGCGCCCGGTGCATCCCGATGATCGAGAGGCACGCCGCCAACTTCGGGTCGGCGCCCGAGCAGGTTGCCCTCGACGGGGGCTACGCCAGCAGGGCCAACCTGAGAGGAGGCCAGGGCCATGGGCGTGCGCGACGCGGTCTTCCACAAGGGAAAGGGCCTCGGCGTCGCCGAGATGGCGTCGTCGCCGGTCGCGTACGGGAAACTGCTCCGCTTCCGGGCCGGAATGGAAGCCGTCGTCTCGTACCTCAAGCGCCGCTTCGGCCTCGGCCGCTGCAACTGGCGGGGGCTGGAGCACTTCCGCGCATACGTCTTGTCCGCGGTCGTGACGCACAACCTTTGGGTGACCGCCCTCCGAAAGCTCAAGCTCAAACCGGCCTGACGCGGCCGCGCGAGCCGCCTGCCGCCCGGAAAGGACCCGAACGGCGCACCGGTGTCTCCGGATCCACTCGACCGGCCCCGAAGCGGCCCGATCCGGCCCCAATACGCCTGTTCACCGCCCCGTTCGCGCCCGAAACGGGCCTCACACCCGCATACACACCGAAAACTCGGCGGCCTGGGGCTCCGCGAAGGTAGAAAACGGCCGGGAGCTACCTAGCTAGCTAGTCGGCACTGCGACGGGAACGAAACTCCGCTAGCGCCCGATCAGTGATCTCGTTGAATTTCTGCTCCAGATAGGCATTCCGCCCAAATGCGGTGGGCTCGAACTGACCAATGAGCCAATTGCCAAGGGACTCTTCGCGGTACGATTCGTCTTCCAGTCGGGCCATTAGGATGTCATGCAGGCTGTTCCCGCCTGTTAAAAGTGTCTCCAGCGACTCAAGCGCTCCTACATCGGCCCATTGGACCGGCTTAGCTTTCCGATTCTCAAGCACCACTTGCCGCCGCATCCGTTGCTCGACCAGCTCATACACCATGAAGTCATTGGGCATGGTTTCCAACGTGATGACCAACGGCAGGTAGCTCTCGATACGAGACGGATCGACACCCTTCTCGTTGAGATGTCCATCCTCAATGAGCCGAATCGTGGGCTACGATACGCGGCGGCGCGAATGGCGGAACCTGGACGCCTGGGGCTACAA
>JAPPGI010000081.1 GCA_028874985.1 Gemmatimonadota bacterium
AGCTCTCGGTCTTCTGCATCGCCGACGGCGAGGACTACGTGACGCTGCTGCCGTCGCAGGACCACAAGCGGATCGGTGAGGGCGACACGGGGCCGAACACGGGTGGCATGGGGGCCTATGCGCCGGTGGGATTCGTGACCGAGGCGCTGTTGGCGGAGGTGGGCGAGAGGATCGTGGCTCCGGTGCTGGGGGCGCTGGGGGAGGCGGGGTGCCCGTTCCGGGGACTTTTCTACGCCGGGCTGATGATCACCGCCGACGGGCCGAAGGTCGTTGAATTCAACTGCCGCTTCGGCGATCCGGAGACGCAGGTGGTGCTGCCGCTGCTGTCGTCGTCGCTGCTGGAACCGATGCTGGCGGTGGCGACGGGTTCGGGACTGGCCGGGCAGGAGCCGGTGTTCGCCGACGGTGCGGCGGTCACGACGGTGCTGGCCGCGTCGGGGTATCCGGGGTCGTATGGGAAGGGGGCCCGGATCACGGTGCCATCGCTGCCCGACGGTGTCCATGTGTTCCACGCCGGAACCGCGCTGGACTCCGGCCGGCTCGTCACCTCGGGAGGACGGGTGTTGGCGGTGACGGCGGTCGGCGAGGACTTCCGCGGCGCACGCCGGGCCAGCCGGGCCGCGGCGGAGGAGATCGCCTTCGAGGGCAAGTGTTTCCGGCGCGACATCGGCTGGCGTGAGGAGGAGCGGCGGGCCCCGCTTCCGGGTTCGCACCAAGACCATCCCGCAATACAGGAGATCAAGCCATCATGATAATCACCACCACACCGAACCTCGAAGGCCGCAGCGTCCGCGAATACCTTGGCGTAGTGACCGGAGAGGCGATCATGGGAGCCAACGTGTTCAGGGACTTCGTGGCGGGGATCCGCGACTTCGTGGGCGGCCGCTCGAAGGCGTACGAGAACAGCCTGCGCGAGGCCCGCGAGGAGGCCCTGCGCGAAATGGCCAACGAGGCGAAGGCGCGCGGCGCCGACGCGATCGTGGGCGTCGACCTCGACTACGAGGTGCTGGGCGCACAGAACGGGATGCTCATGGTCACGACGAGCGGCACCGCGGTCACGCTGGAGTAGAGGGCGGTGCCGGAACTCCCCGAAGCCGAGACCATAGCGCGGGGGCTGAACACCATCCTGCCCGGCCGGGCCGTCCGCGAAGTCGAGGTCCTGCGGGCCGATGTCGTGAGGGGCTGCCCGCACGCGTTCGCCGGGGCGGTTGCCGGGAGGGGGGTGCGGGAGGTGGGGAGGCGGGGGAAGAACGTCGTTTTCACGCTCGACGACTCGAGCCGCATCGTGGTCAACCTGGGAATGACCGGGCGCATCATGACCGGCGCCGAGGACGGCCCCGACCCCCGCTCCACCCACCCCGCCGTCGTGTTCCACCTCGAGGGCGGCGGGCGCATGACATATGACGATGTGCGTCGTTTCGGCCTCCTCACCGCCGTCCCGGCCACGCAGTGGACGGGCTGGTCGCGGCAGCTGGGCCCCGAACCGCTGGCACGCAGCTTCACGGCCGCGCGCCTTCGGCGCATTCTGGCCCGCTCCGGATCCCCCGTCCGCTCCCTCCTGCTCGACCAGCGGAAGATCGCGGGCGTAGGGAACATATACGCGGTCGAGGCGCTCTGGTTCGCCCGCGTCCACCCCCGCACGCCGGCGAACGAGATCGATGCCGCCTCGGCCGCCAGGCTGCACCGCGCCCTGCGCCGCGTGCTGCGCGACGCGATCCGGGCCGGCGGCACCACCCTCCGTGACTACCGCGACGCCAACGGCAACGAGGGGCGCTTCGGCCGCGCGCTCCGGGCCTACGGCCGCGACGGAGAGCCCTGCACCCGTTGCCGCACGCAGATCGAGCGGATCGTCTTCGGAGGCAGGTCGGCCTTCCGCTGCCCGCGGTGCCAGCACGGGAGCCACCTCCCGTGAGTCGCCTCCCCGTCCCTCCCCTCCCCGCGGCCGCCCTCGCGCTCATCCCCCTCCTCCCCACCCCACCACCCCTCGCGGCCCAGACTCCTCCCCCCTCCCCCGCACCCGGCGAGCGCCTCCCGGTCGTCCGGCACGTCCTCGGCAACGGCATGACCTTCCTCATCCTGCCGCGCCGCCAGGCCCCCATCGTCTCCCTGGTCGTGCACTACCCGGTCGGCTCGGTCAACGAGCACCTCGGCAACACCGGCATCGCCCACGTCCTGGAGCACATGCTCTTCAAGGGCTCGCGCCAGATCGGCACGACCGACCACTCTCTCGAGGCACCCCTTCTCGCCGCCGCCGACGCCACACGCGATTCCCTGCTCGCCGAACTGGCGCGCCCCGCCCCGGACACCGCCCGGGTCCGGCATCTGACCGACGCGACGGCCGCGCTCGAGGACCGGGCCGGAGCCCACGCCGTCCCCAACGAGTACGACCGCATCCTGTCGGCCGCCGGTGCGCGGGGACTCAACGCCACCACCTCCTACGAAGCCACGCGCTACTTCGTCGAGCTGCCCGCGAACCGGCTGGAGCTGTGGTTCGTCCTGGAATCGGACCGCATGCGGAACCCCGTCTTCCGCGGGCTCGGCACCGAGCTGGACGTGGTGCACGAGGAACGGCGCATGCGGCTGGAGACGAGTCCGGGCGGCCTGCTCCGAACCGCGCTGCTGGCGACGGCCTTCCAGGTTCATCCCTACGGGGTCCCCGTCATCGGCCACGCCTCCGACCTGGAACACCTGACGCGGCGGCAGGTTGCCGGCTACTTCCGGGACTACTACGGCGCGCGCAACGCCGTCGTCGCGGTGGTCGGGGACGTCGACCCGGAGCAGGTGGCGGAGTGGGCGGAGTTCCACTTCGGCTCCGTCCCGGCGGGAAGCCCCGTCCCCCCTGTCCTCGCCCGCGAACCGGAGCAGGCCGGTGAACGCCGCGTCACCGTCGAATTCGACGCCGAGCCGCGTCTGACGATCGCGTGGCGGGCGGTGTCGGGGCTGCACGAGGACGCACCGGCTCTCTCCATGCTGGCGTCGCTGCTCACCGCCGGCCGGACCGCGCGCCTGTACCGGCGGCTGATCACCCTGGACCGGTCCGCGATCCACGTGGGGGCGCATCTGGGTCCGGGGTTCGCCCACCCCGGGCTCTTCATCGTGAACACGGTTCCCAAGTCCCCTCATACACCACTGGAACTGGAACAATCCATATATCAGGAAATAAACAAGATAAAAGACAATCCGCCCAACCCGGCCGACCTTGTCCGGATCAAGAACCAGATCCGCGCCGGAGACTATCGCCGACTGTCCTCGAACCTGGAGTTGGGCATGCAGATCGCCGAATCGGAGGCCGCCTTCGGCGACTGGCGGGAGACATTCCGGCTGTCGCGGCGACTCCTCGGCGTCACGCCCGCGGACGTGCAGAGCGTCGCCGTGAAGTACCTGAAGCCCGGCGCCCGGACGGTGGCCACGATGGTGCGAAAGGGTTCGCCTTGAACCGCCGGGCCAACCTCCGGGCCGCAGGCGGCCGGATCGCCCGCGCCCTGGCAGCCCGTGGACAAAATCCCCACATCCACGGACTGCTAGTCGTAATCGCACTGGCTCCGGCCGCGACGGCCGCCGGCCAGGAATCGGTGCGCGAGCGCATCGCCGACCTCCGCTTCCCCGAACTCCGCTTCACCCCCACCCATCCCCGCTCCGAAACGGTCCGGAGCGTGCCGGTCTACTTCATCGAGGACGACCAGCTGCCGCTGGTCAACTTCTATGCCGTCTTCAAGGGAGGAGTGCGCAACCTCGCACGCGACCACTTCGCCGCCGCGATGGCCCTGCCCGGCCTGCTGCGGAAGGGAGGAACCGCAACTCTGCCGCCGGACTCCGTCGACCACCGCATCGAGTCGCTCGCGCTCGCGATGAGCTTCGGTCAGGCCGGCGGCAGCGCCTCGGCCTCCGTCAACCTGCTCTCCGACCAGCTGGACGAAGCCGTCGAACTCTGGGCCGAGATGCTGCGGGAGCCCCGGTTCGACTCCGTGCAGGTGGAACTCTGGCGCGAGACCGAGCTGGAACGCGTCCGCCGCCGCGATGAAGATCCGGCGTCTCTGGCCTACGGCCGCTTCAACCGGATCATGTACGGCGATCATCCCGTGGGGTGGGAGATGACCCCCGGGGACCTCGAACCCGCGGACCTGGCGGAAGAGAGGCTGCGCTTCGTGCACGAGTCCATCGTTTGCCCGGAGAACATGGCTCTGGGCGTGGCCGGAGACGTGGACTGGGACCGGGCCTCGGCGCTGATCGACCGGATGCTCGCCCGTTGGCCCCCCTGCTCCGGCGAGCTCCTCGAGGACCCCGTTCCCGTCATCCGGAGGGAACCGGGGGTATTCGTCATCCACAGGAAGACCGAGCAGAGCGTGGTGATCCTCGCCCACTCCACCTCGCTCAGACAGGGTGACACTCCCGCGTGGTTCGCATCGCGGATCGGCAATTCGATCCTCGGGGCCTCGGGGCTCTCCAGCCGCCTGAACACCGAACTCAGGACCCGCGAAGGCCTGGCCTACGGCGCCTCGTCGATCTGGACCACCTCGCGCAGGAACGACGGGCTCGTCGGCGCGGTGACGCGCACCAGGCCCGAGACGACACTGGAGGCGGCCCGGCTTCTTCTCGACGTGGTGGGCTCGATGCGCGAAGCGGCCCCGACCGAGGCCGAGGTTTCGCGTGTGGTCGACCAGTCGGTCAACGGGTTCGTGTTCAACTTCGGCACGCCGTCCCGGATCGTCGCCCGAGGCATGACCTACCGCGCCCTGGACCTTCCCCCGGACTGGCTCGAGCGATACCTGCGGGGCATTCAGCGCGTCACTCCGCGCGCCGTCCTGGAGGTGTTCCGCGCCGAACTGGAGCCCTCCCGCATGACGTTCCTGCTACTGGGCGACACGACCCGCTTCGACGGCTCCCCCTCGGTGCTGGGCGACGTCACCGTCCTCGAGAACGGGACGGCCCCTTCTCCGCCACATGGATCGCCGCGATCCCTCCGCTGACCAGCGACCATTCCACGCGGGCGAAACCGGCCCGGCGAAGAAGGCGCGCGAGCTCCTCGGGGCCGGGAAAGTCCCGTACCGATCGCGGAAGGTAGCTGTAGGCCCAGGGATGCCCGGAGACCAGCCTCCCGACCAGCGGGAGCACACGGTTGAAGTACAGCGTGTAGAAGGCCCGCAGCATCCTGCCCGGCGGCACCGTGAACTCCAGGATCACAAGGCGGCCACCCGGCCGCAGCACGCGGTTGAGCTCCTCGAAGCCGGACGCCGGGTCGGACAGGTTGCGTATTCCGAATCCCACCAGCGCCCCCGCGAAGGAGCCGTGCGCAAAGGGCAGCCGCTGCGTGTCGCCGCACACCGGGGCCACGGCGGTGCCCCGGATCTTGGGAAGTCCCCGCGCGAGCATGGGGAACGCGAAGTCGGCGCCGGTCACGTGGCCGCGAAACCCGGGCCGACCGGCCAGTTCCAGTCCCAGGTCGAAGGTGCCCGCGCAGGCATCCAGGTAGCTCCCCCCGGGCTCATCCTCCCAGCCGAGCGCGGTGACCGCGCGCCGGCGCCACCTGCGGTCGATGTTGAAGCTGAGCAGGTGGTTGAGCAGGTCGTAGCGGTGCGCGATCTCGCTGAAGAGGGTCCGCACCTGCGCGGCCCTCTCATTTCCGCCGGCGGGTTCCGGCCCGCGTGAAGCGGTCAAGCCTGGGTTCCTCCTGGGCAGATCGGGTTTTGCCGGAGATCGGGGAAAGCCGGCCCCCCGAAGCAATCGGAAGGACCGGGGCGGGTTCCAGTATATTGAAACACAAGATACCCCGAGCGGCCGCAGCGCACCCGGCAAGCCGACGCCGGTGTCCACCAGACCTGGCAGCCCGTGGACAAAATCCCCCCGGCATTCGACCGGCGATGCATCCGGTCTGGACGCTTCGCCCCACTCTTCCACAACGTAAAGAATACATTACATTATGTTATGTGCAGTATACCTCTTATGAATCAAAGGCTTCGCTCTGCGTTGCT
>JAPPGI010000026.1 GCA_028874985.1 Gemmatimonadota bacterium
CGGAATACACGCACCGGACCCTACGGGCACCGCGCCACCTCCTGACCCTACCGCGATGACCGGCAACGCGCATCCGCTGGCGACGATTCATCCCACGGCCGAAGTCGATCCGTCCGCCGTTGTGGAGGCGGACGCGATGATCGGGCCAGGCGTCGTCGTGGGTCCCCGGGCGGTTGTGCACACGCACGCGATCCTCTGGCGCGGCGCGACCGTGGGCGAGTACGCGACCGTGGGCGAGGGGGCGGAGGTGCGAGCGGACGCCGAGGTCGGGCCGGGCGCCGGCATCGGCACCGCCGCGAAGGTCGGAGGCGGGTCGAAACTGGGCGTTCGGGTGCGGGTGGGCGACAGGGCGGTGTTGGGCGAAGGGGTTCACGTCGAGGACAGCGCCGCCGTAGGGAACCGCGTAACGCTGCGCCGGGGAGTGCTGGTCGGGCAGGGGGCGACCGTGGGCGACCGGGCGCAAATCGGCAACCTCGTCCGGATCGGCCCCGGCGCGACGCTCGGAATCCGTGTGGGCATCGGTGCGGAGAGCATCATCGGATCCGGCGCGCGAATCGGAAACCGGACCTCGGTCGGACGAAGGGTCCGCGTGGCCGCGGACGCCGCGTTGCCGACGCGGTCGCGCGTTCACGACTGGGAGTCGGTGGGGTGAGCCGCCGGGAGACCCCGGAGGTGCTTCGGGTCAGACCCCGCGGTGTGGGAGGGTGGACGGGCCGCGCGTGCGAACCCCCGTGCGGTGTGTTCGCGGTTGCCCGTGCGGCGGCACGGACCTGAGCGGCGCGGCGCCGCCGGGATGACGGCCCGATGCTCCTGAAGCTCCTGGATGAGGCACTCCAACTGCCGGCGCCGTGGTATGTGGACCGGGCCGAGATCGACAGGTAATCGTCCACCATTCGCGCACACCTCGATTTCGAGCGGGGGGGGGCACGTTCGAGTGCTCGACTTGCGGAGCCGCGGGCCGCAAGGCGTACGACACCCATCTGAAGCGCTGGCGGCATCTGGACATCTTCGAGTACCGCACGGAACTCCACGCCCCGTCGCCGTGAGTGGTCTGCCCGACATGTGGGATACGACAGGCCGTGATTCCGTGGGCGCGTCCGCGCACCGGGCTCACGATCCGCTTCGAGGAGCATGTGGTGAGGCTGGCGGCCGAGATGCCGGTTCGATCCGTAGGAGCACCGGCCCTTGCGATGGCGGCTCGGGGGTCCAAGTCGAGAACCGGCCGGGAAAGAAATGGGCTCCGTTCCCCTTCGGCTTGCCAAAGCGATTTTGTATCATCGTTCCGGCCCTATCAACACTTGGGGCTCTCCAGGTGAGGTTCTGGCGGAACTCACCTCCACGGCGCGGCATTACGCGAAGGTCCGGAAACAGCACGACCGGGCGGCCGCGTGGTTGTTCTACGGCAGAGGGTGCTGGCAACCGTTGGCGTGAGCCCGCGTGAGCGTCCATTCGAATCCGCGGGAGGGATGTGCGAAAAGCCGCCGCATAGGGTGTGGCTCTGTCCCCCGTCGATCTCCCCGAGGAGCTGTGCTTGGGGGACGCCGAACCCCGATTTCATCCGGAAGCAGGCGGCGTCCATCACGAGCAAGCGTGTGAAACAGCATCACCCCTGACGCCGGTTGACATTTTCCGGTCCTGCACGCCGTATGGTTCTAAAGGAGCACCCACCACCGGAAGGCTGGCGTCGGCATGCCGGCCCGCCTGGCTACGGAAGGGAGGAAATCCGGATTGCTCACCGACAGGGACTACCGCACCGTTTTCGAAGCGTCGCCGGACGCGATGCTCGTCGTGGACTCCGAAGGCGTGATCCGGGATCTCAACCCGCAGGCCCTTTCGATGTTCGGATGGAGCCGCGAAGAGATGGAGGGCTCGGGCGTGGAACGTCTGGTGCCACCCGCCAGCCGCAGCCGGCACGAGCGGCACCGCCTAAGCTACGCCGAGGCGCCCCGTCCGCGACCGATGGGTCAGGGACTCGAGTTGCAGGCCGTGCGCAAGGACGGCACAGCCTTCCCGGTTGAGATCAGCCTGAGTCCCGGCAAACTGGCATCGGGACCGGAACACGTGATCTGCACGATCCGCGACATCACGAGCTGGAAGCGGATGCGGTGGCTGTCCAGAATGAAGCTGGCGGCGGCCGAGAATGAGCGAAGGCACCTTTCGCGCGAGCTGCACGACGAGTTCCTGCAGTTCCTCGTGGCGTTCAAGATCAGGGGGAAGCTGCTGGTGGACGAGGCGGACCGGGCGGAGAGGGAACGGGCGTGGGCGGTGATCGCCGACGAGATCCTGGGCGCGATCCGGGGGGTGAAGCAGATGATCCGGGGGCTGCGGTCCCCGAAGCTCGAACAGCAGGGGCTGGTCTCCGCGCTCGCCACCCTGTTTCGCGATGCCCGGAAGGTGCATGGAGTCAAGATCCGCGCCACCGTCAACCTGGACTGGGTGGCCGACGAACTGGAACCGGCCACGGTCCTAGCCCTGTACCGGATCGTGCAGGAGGCCGTGACCAACGCGGCGACGCACGCGGGGGTGAGCGAGGCCGCCGTGGCGCTCAAGTCGGCGAACGGGATGATCATCGCGGAGATCCGGGACGAAGGATGCGGGTTCGAGCTGTCCGACTTCGGAGCGGCACGGGATGACGGCCACCTCGGCCTCGCGGGAATGCGAGAGAGAGCGGAGTTGGTCGGGGGCAGCCTCATCGTACGGACCTCGCCGGGCGAGGGGACAACGGTTCGGGCCGCCGTGCCGGTGGTGGGTCCGGACGGCGAACAATGGTGAAGGTTGCTGCTCCCCGACGACCACAAAAGCGACGCATCGCCGGGGGAGGAAGCTGTGGCCCTGCCGGGTTCATTCCTCCGACTTCCAGAGGCCCATCAGGTACGAATCGAACCGCTGGGGATCCTTCAGGTATTGGGTGGCCCACGATTCGTACTCGGGCAGGTTCAGCCGGTCGCGTATCTCGCCGGTGGCCAGGCGAATCGCGTCGTTGTGCGAATTCGGTGCCGACCGGTTGGCCTCACGGGCCCGGGCCTCCGCCAGTGCGAAGGTCTCCTCGGGCGAAAGGGACAGAAGGGCATCGGCCACCCGCGCGGAGCAGTAGTCTCTGTATTTGGCCCGAAGTACGGATTCTCCGTCGCGATCCGGCATTTCGCTCCTCAATGCGACAGCATACGTTTGGTTTCCACCAACCAACATACGGAGATACACAACCGTTTACCAACTACTCCGGTTCTGCCCGGGGCTGGGTGGGGGACCGATCGACGTGCTGACACCCTACCTACGGCCGCTACGTCGGCACCTACCCAGCGGGTTCGTTTGCGATCCCCAACGCCTTCGGCCCCGAGGGGCTGGTTGCGTTCATCGAGCGCGACGAGTTCGGCGTACTGGAACGCCGACGACATCCCGGTCTACCTGGCTCCTGAACCTGAAAAGGGGTGACCTCCCGTGCTGAAACCGACCGCAACCGCCGCTGTTTCTGTCGCCGTGCTGCTGGCAACTCAAGCCTGCACCATCACCGGCCCGACCTACTCTCTTTGGCGACGACGAGGTCTGGGCCATCATGGCCTTGCTGGCCGAGCTGGCGGAAGGGGCCGGGGGTGGCGCGCCAGCGTCCGCCGCCGCCCTCTTGGCGGCGAGACCGCGATCCCAGCCACGACCGTCTCGGAGCGGGGGGAAGCCGTGGTGACGTTCCGGACCGCGAACGGACGGGTGAGCGCCACCAACATCCGCGACGAGGGACGCGGATTCGAGTGGACGGAAGCCGAGGAGCTGGACGGCGAAGGCCGCATCGGCCTGACCGGAATTGCACGAGCGGGCCGCGCTCGTCGGCGGAACCCTCAACGGTGCGAAGCGCCCCCCTGCGGGGGAACGACCATCCGGGCCTCCGTGCCGGCGAGCGAGCCGGAACACCCGGGGGCGCGGGGGATTCAGCGTTGACCACGGTGCTGTTGGTCGATGACCACGCCGTCGTGCGGGCCGTGGTTCGGGCGCTGCTCGAAACAAGCGGATGGGTCGAGGTCGTGGGCGTGGCGTCGTCGGGCGAGGAGGCGGTCAGGAAGACCCGGTCTCTTGAGCCGGACATCGTGGTCATGGACTTGGCGATGTCCGGAATGGACGGAGTCCAGGCAACGCGGCGCATCGCCGCGCTCGACCTCGGCACCAAGGTGCTGGTGCTCACGATCCACGACGAGGACGAATTTCTCGTGCCCGCCATGGAAGCCGGAGCGGCGGGCTTTCTGAACAAGTCGGCAGCCGACACCGATCTTTTGGGCGCGTTGGAGGCCGTCGCACGAGGACACTCGTACCTACCCCCTCCGTTGCCGCTGGCCTGATCGCCCGCCCCCAAGGCCATCGAAGCGCCGTGCAACACCGAAGGGGATCGGGGCGCTCTCGAGAGCGCACGGCGGTTGAGTTGTACGCCAAAGGCTTCTCGGCCCTGGGAGGCCCGCGAGCGAGATGCTGGTCCCAAGACCGTCGAGGGCTACATCGCACGCGCCAAGTCCAAACTGCGCCTCGACACCCGGCGCGACATCGTGCGCTTCGCCCTTAAAAGCGGGTTGCTCCGGGTCGCCGGAAGACGCCCGGCCCGACCGGGATGCGGCGATGGTTGAGTTCCCGCCATCCTTGCCCTGGCGGGACGTTGCGCTTGAAGTGATGACAGGCTAGGAAATGCCATTCCATGGGAGCGGCCTCATCTCAGAACGAGACGTATCCGCCCATCTGGAAGAGCGTCAGCGTGCCTTCGGAGGTTTCCCCGAGGTGGAGGATGAAGCGCGCGCCGAAGCGCCGTCCGAACGTCAGGCTCGCACCGGCGGTCGGGGAAACGTGTCCGCCGTCGTACTCGATGCCCACCCGCAGCGCCGGGCGAACGAACCAGCGGTCGCGTCCGAGGCGGAAGGACGTTCCGATGCGGTTGGCGGAGCCCGCGAAACCGGCACATCGGTAGGTCTCGACCATGCCGTAAAGGGACACCGGCCCGGCTAGCCGTCCCTTGATGCCGACGTAGCGTCCCGGGCAGGCGTCGGCGCTGCCGCCGACGAGTCCCGCCTCGAGCATCGTCCGGCCGCGCGGTTTCTCCTGCGCGTCGATCTGAGCGGGCAGCAGCGCCAGCGCCAAGAACAGCAGCGTCCTCATCGCGGTCTTTCGGATCTTCGGCTGAAAGTGAATCGGCCCGTCGAAGCCGAGAACGCGGAATGCCGTGCTGCGGATTGCTTGGGGCGCTTCTTGCGAAGCCATGTGGTCGGCGAAAACTGCGTCAATAGTGGAGCCCCGTGATGTTCCCGGTGACCTTCCAGAGAAGGCGCGCGAGCGCGTCGTCGCCCGCGTCATCCCGCACGCGGATGCGGCGCGGCGATCCCCGAAGACCGAAGCGCGGGCCGTAGAAGTCCATCTTGCGGGCCGCCGGGTCCGTGGCCGCGCGCAGTTGCGGGCGCACGCCGCCGGCCACCGGCGAGGCGATCAGGCGGGCGAGCGTCCCGCCGATGCCGACCGACTGTTGACGCTCCGTCCCGGTCAGGCCCGGATGGGCCGCCAGCGACAACGCCGTGGATCCCGTCCTGTCGAGACGGCGTTGCAACTCCCGGGTGAAGAGCAGGTTCGCGAGCTTGCTGTCGCCGTAAGCCTTCTGGCGGCTGTAGCGGCGCGTGCGCCAGTCCAGGTCGCCGAAGTCGATGGTCCCGCTCCGGTACGCCGCGCTCGTCACGGTCACGACCCGCGCGCCCGGCGTGGCGAACAGCAGCGGGAACAGGTGTCCCGTGAGCAGGTAGTGGCCGTAGTGGTTCGTAACCATGTGCATCTCGTGGCCGAGCGGGGTTCGCTCAAGTTCGGCGAGATTCACCACGCCCGCGTTGTTCAGCAGAATGTCAAGGCGGTCCATACGCTTGGCGAACCGCTCGACGTTCGCCGGATCGGTGATTATGCACGTGACGCACGGCAGCGCGGGGGTTACCATGAACGGATGGA
>JAPPGI010000174.1 GCA_028874985.1 Gemmatimonadota bacterium
AAACTACAACCACATGTCAGCCCGGCGCCTCGCCGCTCTCGGTGCTCGCGGGGCTCTATCCACGGACTGTAAACTCCCATGAACAGCACCCCCATGAACAGCGAATCCATCCGCGTCACCCTCCCCGACGGCCGCGCCGTCGCACTGCCCCCGGGCTGCAGCGCGGCCGACCTCGCCGCCGCAATCGGCCCCGGTCTGGCCCGGGCGGCCCTCGCGGCGGTCGTCGACGGCGAAATCGTCGACCTGAACCGCCCCCTCGCCGACGGCGCGTCGGTGCGCCTCCTCACCGACCGCGACCCCGAAGCGCTCGGAGTGCTGCGCCATTCGGCGGCCCACGTGCTGGCCACAGCCGTGCGCGAACTGGTCCCCGGCGCCGGCATCGGCTTCGGGCCCGCCATCGACGACGGCTTCTACTACGACTTCGACGTTCCCGAGCCCTTCACCCCGGACCAGGTAGAGGCCATCGAGAAGCGCATGGGCGAAGTCATCCGTGCCGACCATCCCTTCGAACGGCGCGTCGTTACCCGCGACGAGGCGCTCGAGCTCTTCGCCGACGACCCCCTCAAGCTCGAACGGCTCGTCGAGTTCGCCGACGACGAAGTCATCACCGTCTACCGCGACGGGCCCTTCCTGGACCTCTGCCGGGGGCCCCACATTCCCACCACCGGCAGGCTCCGGCACTTCAAGCTCCTCAGCGCGGCAGGCGCATACTGGCGCGGCGACGAGCGCCGCCGGATGCTCCAGCGCATCTACGGCACCGCCTTCTTCACGAAGAAGGACCTTCGCACCCACCTGCACCGCCTGGAGGAGGCGAAGAAGCGCGACCACCGCGTTCTGGGCAAGCGCCTCGATCTCTTCTCCATCCAGGAGGAGGTCGGCCCCGGCTTCGTCCTCTGGCACCCCAACGGCGGCCGCGTCCGGCGCATCATCGAGGACTTCCTGCGCGACACCCTGGTCGAGCACGGCTACGAGATCGTCTACACGCCGCACGTCGCCAGCGAGGAACTCTACCGCATCTCGGGCCACCTGGACGTCTTCGCCGACGACATGTTCCCGGCCATGGACGACGACGGCGACCGGTTCCGCATGAAGCCGATGAACTGCCCCCACCACTTCATGATCTACCGCTCGCAGACCCGCTCCTACCGGGACCTGCCGCTGCGCTTCGCGGAGCTGGGGACCTGCTACCGCTACGAGCGCTCGGGGACGCTGCACGGCATGCTGCGGGTGCGCTCGTTCACCCAGGACGACGCCCACATCTTCATCCGCGAGGACCAGATCGCCGACGAGTACAACCGCCTCCTGGACCTGGGCGACCACCTGCTCAGGGTCTTCGGCTACGAGTACCGCACGGCGCTCTCCACCCGCCCCGAAAAGGCGATCGGCGACCCGGCGGTGTACGACGCGGCCTCCGACCGGCTGGCCGGCGTGCTGCGCGACCGCGGGCTCGACTACGAGCTCGACGAGGGGGGCGGCGCCTTCTACGGGCCCAAGGTCGACGTCCTCGTCACCGATGCGCTGGGGCGGGAGTGGCAGGGCGGGACCTTCCAGCTCGACTTCCTCATGCCGGAGCGCTTCGGGCTCGAGTACGTGGGCGCGGACAACCGGCGCCACCGCGCGGTGGTCGTCCACCGCACCCTGCTCGGGTCGATGGAGCGCTTCATCGGCGGCCTGATCGAGCACTACGGGGGGGCGTTCCCGCTCTGGCTGGCACCGGAGCAGGTGCGGATCCTGCCGGTCTCGGAGCAGTGGACGGAGTCGGCGCGGGAACTCGTGGCCCGGCTGCGGGCGGAAGGGCTACGCGTGGAGCTGGACGATCGCGACACGCTCGGCTACAGGATCCGCGCCGCCGAGATGCGGAAGGTGCCGTACATGGGGATCGTGGGGGAGCGCGAGGCGGAGGCCGGGACGGTGTCGGTGCGGATGCGGGGGGCGGGGAGGAAACAGGTGGCGATGGGGCGCGGTGAGTTCGTGGAGCGGCTCAAGGGCGAGGTGGAGCGGCGGGCGTTGGGTTGAGGTTGGGGTCCTGGCCGTCCCGGATTTCAGTTCGGGTATCGTCGCTGCGGCGCATAAAGGCATCGGACCATCATCAAGAGAGCCTTGACATTCGCCCCCGCGAATCGCCACCATTGTGATCTGCAAAGCCCCTCTTGTGAGCGGGCTCCGGATCACCTGCGGAACCACAAGTCAGGAAGCAGAGGACTGACCGCCTCTCACCCCAGCTAGACGGGCTTCCGGGTCACAGGTCGGCGGGCGCTACGCTCCGTCCGGCAGGTCACGTGGCCCGGGTCTACCCGGGCCTTTCCGTTTGTGGGCCGCGGGATCGGGCACGGAAGGACGGCGGCGCGGCCGCCCCGACAACCAAGGAGAATCTCAAGATCGCAGAAAAACGCGTCCGGGTGAACGAACAGATCCGGATCAGTCCGATCCGGCTGATTGCGGAGGGCGGGGGACAGATCGGGATCGTTTCGCTGGACGAGGCGCGCGCCCGGGCCGCCGAGATGGGACTCGACCTGGTCGAGGTGGCTCCCGACTCGAGGCCGCCCGTGGTCCGCATGATGGACTACGGGAAGTACAAGTACAAGGCGGCGCGCGCCGCCCGGGAGGCCAGGAGGAAGCAGCACACCACCCAGATCAAGGAGGTGAAGTTCCGGCCGGGAATCGAGGACCACGACTACGAGTTCAAGCTGCGCCACGCGCGGCGCTTTCTCGCGGAGGGCAACAAGGTGAAACTCACCATGATGTTCCGTGGACGGCAGATCACCCACCCCGAGCTGGGACGGCAGGTACTGCTGCGTCTCACCGAGGACCTCGGCGAGTACGGGAAGATCGAGCAGTACCCGAACTTCGAGGGCCGCCAGATGTCCATGATCCTGACTCCCATCAAGAACTGACCGGCGAGGCGGACCGTCACGGAGCCCTCGCGCTCCGGGTACCCCGGCCATCCCTCCGCTCAGCCAAACACGGAATCGCAGGGAGGAACCCATGCCCAAGATGAAGTCGAACCGGGGCGCCGCGAAGCGCTTCCGGACAACCGGAACCGGAAAGCTCAGGAGGATGCGGGCCAGCAAGTCTCACATCCTGACCAAGAAGAACCGGAAGCGGAAGCGTCGGCTGCGTTCGTCGACATCGGCTGCCAAGGCCGATGTGGCGCGCGTGCGGCGGATGCTGCCGGGAACATAGAAGCCAGGGAAACGAGGAGAGGAGACCGATGCCGCGCTCGACCCGCGCCGTCGCACGCAACAAGCGCAAGAAGAAGGTCCTCAGGGCCGCAAAAGGGTATTTCGGGGGACGAAAGAACCTCTACCGCACGGCCAAGGACGCCGTGGAAAAGGGCTGGGAGCACGCCTACCGCGACCGGAGGAAGAAGAAACGCAACTTCCGCCGGCTGTGGATCACCCGGATCAACGCCGCCGCCCGGCAGAACGACCTTTCCTACTCCCGCTTCATGAACGGGCTCCGGCGCGCCGGGGTCGAACTCGACCGCAAGGCGCTGGCCGACCTGGCGATTCGCAGCCCGGAAGCCTTTTCGTCGCTTGCGGACCGGGCGAAGTCGGCGCTGAAGAACTAGCGGCGCACCGGCTGGGGAAGACGTACGGGGTCGGCGGGGGTGCATCCGTGATCGAAGACCTCCGGAGGCTCGAGCGGGAGGCACTCGCGGCGATTGCCGCCGCGGCGGGTCTCGATGAGCTCGAGCAGGTTCGCGTCCGTTACCTGGGCCGCAGGGAGGGGCGGATCTCGGCGGTGCTGCGACGACTGGGGCGGCTGAGTCCCGAGGAGCGACCGGCGGTGGGCGCCGCCGCGAACCGTGCTAAGACCGCCGTGGCCGAAGCGCTGAAGAACCGCCTTGCGGAGCTGGAAGCCGTGGCGGCTCCGGACCGCGACGGTGTGGATCTCACCCTTCCCGCACGGGGCAGGTGGCGCGGGACGATCCACCCCGTCAGCCGGGTGATCGACGACATCTGGGCGATCTTCCGCAGCCTGGGCTTCACGCGCGCCCGGGGGCCCGAGGTCGACACCGAGTGGTACAACTTCGTCGCCCTCAACACGCCGCTGGACCACCCCGCCGCCGACGAGCAGGACACCCTGTACCTCGGCCCCGGCCTCCTGCTTCGCAGCCACACCTCGCCGGTGCAGATCCGCACGATGGAGCAGTACCCGCCGCCGATCCGGATCATCGCGCCGGGAATGGTCTATCGCCGCGACACCTACGACGCGACCCACACGCCCGCCTTCGCGCAGATCGAGGGGCTGGTGGTGGACGAGGGCGTCACCTTCGTGGACCTCAAGGCCACGCTGGCCGAGTTCGCGCGGCGCTTCTGGGGGCCCGGGACCCGGGTCCGCTTCCGACCGTCGTTCTTCCCGTTCACGGAGCCGTCGGCCGAGGTGGATGTGAAGCGCGTGATCGTGCGCGAGGACGGCGCGGATGAGGAGACCGACTGGATCGAGATCATGGGTGCGGGGATGGTCGACCCGGCCGTGCTGGACAACGTGGGCTACGACTCCGAGCGCTACACCGGGTGGGCCTTCGGGATGGGACCGGCCCGGGTGGCGCTGCTGCGCCACGGGGTGCGCGATCTCCGGCTCTTCTACGAGAACGACATGCGCTTCCTGGGGCAGTTCAGGTGAAGGTCTCCTACCGCTGGGTCCGCGACGTGGCCCCCGGCATCGGACTTACGGCCACCGGGGCGATTGAGCGGCTGGCGCGGCGCGGCGCGCCGGTGGAGGAGGTCGTCGACCTGGCGGAGGGCCTGGGGGACGTGGTCATCGGGCGGGTCCTGGAGGCGAGGCCGCACCCGAACGCCGACCGCTTGACGCTTTGCCGGGTGGTCGGGCCCGGGGGCGAGGTGCCGGTGGTCTGCGGAGCTCCGGATGTCCGAGAGGGTGCTTGCTACCCCTTCGCGCCGGTGGGCGCGGTGCTCCCCGGCGGCTTCACGATCGGAAGACGGAAGATCCGGGGCGAGTACAGCGAGGGCATGTTGTGCTCCGAGCGCGAGCTGGGGCTGGGGGAGGACCACGCCGGGATCATGCTGCTCGAAGGACGGTACGAGCCGGGCGACCCGTTCGCGATGGCGGTCGGCCTGGACGACCTCCGTTTCGATGTCGAGGTGACGCCCAACCGGGGGGACCTGCTTTCACACGTGGGCATCGCGCGGGAGCTTCACCCCGAGGGGCAGGGGGGAATCGTTCTCCCGTCGTTGCCGGGAATGACTTCGGAACCGGCGCTCTCCTTTGCGCGGGGCTCCTCGGAGAGCGGTTCGGACGGATGTCGGATTATGATCGAGGATCCGGCGCTCTGCTCCCGGTACCTCGGTGTGGTCGTCCGCGGTGTCACCGTCGGGTCGTCCCCGCGCTGGCTCGCCGACCGGCTGCGGGCCGCGGGAGCGCGGCCCGTCAACAACGTTGTGGACGCCACCAACTACGTCATGCTGGAATTGGGACAGCCGCTCCACGCCTTCGACCTGGCGAGGCTGGCCGGCGGCACGATAGTGGTCGGCCGTGCCCGGCCCGGGGAATCGCTCGTCACGCTCGACGGCGAGGAGCGCCCGCTCACGCCCGAAATGCTGATGATCCGGGACGCGAAGCGGCCCGTGGCGGTGGCCGGGGTGATGGGGGGCGGGGACTCCGAGGTGTCAGAGCGGACGGTGGACATCCTGCTCGAGTGTGCCCTCTTCGAACCTCGCCGGGTGCGGGCGACGCGGCGTGCGCTGGGCATGTCCACCGACGCGAGCTACAGGTTCGAGCGCGGGGTGGACCCGGCCACGATGGAGACTGCGGTGACGCGGGCGGCCTCGCTGATCCTGGCTGTCGCCGGCGGGGCGCCGGCGGGAGAGGTCATCGATGTTCACCCGGCGCCGTGGAGGGCTCCCACGGTGACGCTCCGGCCATCTCGCGTGCGGCACGTCCTGGGGGTGGACTTCACGCCGCACGCGATCGCCGGGCTGCTGTCGCCGCTCGGCTACGAGGTGGTGGAGCGGGGGCGCGACGCACTCGAGGTCGTGGTGCCCGGCCACCGCAGCTACGACACCCTGCGCGAGGTCGACCTCATCGAGGAGGTGGCCCGCACGCACGGCTACGACGCCTTCCCCGAGACCATGTCCCCCTGGCGGCCCGGAACCGTTCCGGACCATCCCCTCTTCCGGCTCGAGGATGCGCTCAGGGCCGAGCTGGCGGCCGACGGGATCAGCGAGGCGCAGACCCCGGCGATGGGGCCCGCCCGGCACGGCGACGTGCCGCTGCGGAATCCCATGTCGCGCGACGAGAGCCACCTGCGGCGCGACCTCCTCCCGGGGCTGCTCAAGCATGTGGAACGGAACACGGCCCGGGGAGTGCGCGATGTGCGACTCTTCGAGATCGGAACCGCCTTCGCGCCGGTCGCGGGGGGGCCGCCGCACGAGTCGTCGCGGGTGGCGGCGGTGTTGACCGGGCGGCGGACACCGCCGCACTGGTCGGGTCGGGGTGAGCCGTTTGATGTCTACGACGTTTCCCGGGTGCTCGGGCTGGTCGCCGCGGAGGCGCATCCCGGGGCGCGCGTGGCGCCCGCCGGTACGGAGGCCGTGCCGCATCCGTACCTGCCGGGACGCTGCTACGAGCTGGTGACCGGGGCGGGGAAGGTGGTGGGGTGGGGGGGGGAGGTGACTCCCTCGGCCGTGGACGTCCCCCCGTGGGTGGGCGCGGTCGTGGGTGCCGAGGTGGTGCTTCCCGAGGATCCCCGGCCGAAGCCCGGGGTAACCGCCCGAGACCTGCCGGATCAGCCCGCGTCGGAGCGGGATCTTGCGTTTCTGGTTCCGCCGGACGTTGCGGCCGGGGACGTTCTCGGCGCGGCCCGCAAGGGTGGCGGGAAGCTGCTGGAGGCGGTGGAGGTCTTCGATCTGTACCTGGGTGACGACCTGCCGTCCGGGATGCGTTCGCTGGCTCTGCGCTTGCGTTTTCGCGCCCGGGGGCGGACCCTGACGGACAGGGAGGTGGACGGGGCTTGTCGTCGGGTGCTCTGGAAAGTGAAGGAGAAGACCGGTGTCGAACCAAGGACCTGAGCGGTCGGCGGATTCCCTGCTGCCGGAAATGGACTCGTTGGCAAGGGCCGTCGATCTGGCCGTAGCCGAAGTGCGAGCCGCCCGGGATCGCGCTTGCGAGGCGGAGGAGCGGGCCGAACGCAACGCCGCGATGCTGCGCCAGTTCGCGGAGGGGAACGAAGACCCGGGGACACTCGCGCGGCGGGTCGAGGCGCTCGAAGCGGAGAACGCGGATCTCCGCGGGCGAATCGAACAGGGCCGCGCCGGGATCGACCGGATCCTCGCCAGCATGCGGTTTCTGGAGGACAGGAGATGAGCGTTCCGGCGGATGGGTCGCGGACCACCGTGCGGGTTGAGATCGCCGGTGACAAGTACACGTTGCGCACCGATGCGGACGAAGAGTACACGCGCCGCTGCGCGGCACTCGTTGACGAACGGATGCGGGCGATCGGCGGAGAGTCCGGGCTGAGTGCGAAGAAGACCGCCATCATGGCGGCGCTCTCACTGTCCGACGATCTGTTGCAGCAGCAGGAGAGATTCCGGGACGGGGCGCTGGCGCTCTCGGGACGTCTGCGGGAAGCGCTGGCCGAGACCCCGGCGGAGAGCGAACCCGGGTAGACGCCGAGGGGCGGCCCACCGGCCCGTCGCCTGCGGACGGGACAAACCCGCCCTGCCGCCGGGTCGGGCTTACTTGCGACAGGTTCGTGAGATGGCCTATTGTAGCTATGCAATCCCGGAGCGCACGTCGGCGGGACCGGGGAGCGCTCTCCTATCGACTCATACGGCCGGGCTCCGGTTCGGTCTTGGAGAAAATACATGGATCCGCTGGGTGCCATTCTCCCGGCGGTCGGTGCGGTTGTCGCCGCAATTCTGGCGTACCTGCTGGGGAGGGGCCGGGAGAGGGCCCGGCAGCTCAAAGAGAAGGAAGCGGCGAAAGACGAAGCCTCGCTGATCCGCAAACGGGCGGAGGAGGAGGCCGAAAACCTGCGCCGCACCGCCGAGTTGCAGGCCAAGGAGACGAGGTTCCGGCTCAGGGAGGCCTGGGAGCAGGAGGAGAGCCACCGCCGGGAGGAGATCGAGCGCGGCGAACGACGGTTGCTGCAGCGCTCCGAAGCCGCCGACCGCAAGTCCGACCAGCTCGACCGCCGCCAGGATGCGCTTGACGAACGCGCCCGCACGGTCGAGGAACGTGCCCGTGCGGTGGAGGCCCGGGAGCGGGAGGCGGTGGAGCGGTCAAAGGACGTGGAGCGCGCTCGCGCCGAAGCGCATGCACGGCTGCAGACCATGGCCGGCCTTACCGCCGAGGAGGCGAAGACCCAGCTTGTCGCGGAGCTCCAGGACGAGGCCCGGGCCGAAGCCGCCAACCGGGTGAGGGAGATCCGGGAGGAGGCCCAGCGCACCGCCGACCGGGAGGCGAAGAAGCTGGTGGCCATGGCCATCCAGCGAATGGCGGCCGAGGAAGCCGCCCAGCTCACCGTCTCGGTCGTGCAACTGCCTTCGGACGAGATGAAGGGGCGAATCATCGGTCGGGAAGGGCGCAACATCCGCGCCTTCGAACAGGCCACCGGAATCGATGTCATAATCGACGACACGCCCGAGGCGGTCGTCCTCTCGGGGTACAATCCGGTCCGCCGCGAGGTCGCCCGAGTCGCACTGGCGAAGCTGATCGAGGACGGGCGGATTCACCCGGGACGCATAGAGGAGACGGTGGCCAAGAGCGCTGCCGAGGTGGAGGTCGAGATGCGGGAGGCCGCGGAGGAGGTCCTCTACGGGCTCGGGATCCACAACGTGCATCCCGAGATCGTCAAGGTGCTCGGATGCTTGAAGTTCCGCACCTCGTACGGTCAGAACCAGCTTGCCCACTCCAGGGAGGTGGCTCTGCTGGCCGGCAACATGGCCGCCGAGATGGGACTCGACGTGCAGATGGCCCGGCGGGCGGGACTTCTGCACGATGTGGGAAAGGGGCTCACCCACGAGCAGGAACTCAGCCATGTGGAGCTGGGATACCGCCTGTGCAAGCGCCACAAGGAGCCCGACCCGGTTCTCAACGCCATCCGCGCCCACCACGACGAGGAGCCGCACCGGTACGCGGAAGCGTGGCTGGTGACCGCCGCCGACGCGATCAGCGGGGCCCGCCCGGGGGCACGCCGGGAAATGTTCGAGGGATACGTCAAGCGCCTCGAAAAGCTGGAGGGGATCGCTACGGAACACCCGGGGGTGGAGCGCTGCTTCGCCATACAGGCGGGGCGCGAGCTTCGGGTCATGGTGGAGCCGGAGCGGGTGTCCGACGAAGACATGACCCGGATCTCCGAGGCGGTGGCCCGCAAGATCGAGGGCGAACTTCAGTATCCCGGTCAGATCAAGGTGGTCGTGATCAGGGAGACGCGGGCCATCGACTTTGCGCGCTAGCAGGCCTTGGATGAAACCGCCCAACTTCAACTCATGACGGGTCGGCAGTCAGCCTGACACCGGCATCAGCCCCAGCGGGGGACAGGAGATCCATGTCCGCTAAGATCATCTCAGGAAAGGACATCGCCCGTACCATCCGGGACGAGCTGAACGAACGGGTCGCGGAGTTGGCGGAGCAAGGGCTGGTGCCCGGCCTCGCCACGGTGCTCGCGGGCGACGATCCGGCCAGCCGGCTCTATGTGGGGATGAAGAACCGGGCGGCCGCCGAGGCGGGGATACACTCCCGCCAGGTCACCCTGCCCGGGTCGGCCGGCGAGACCGAACTGCTGGATCTGATCGCGGACCTGAACGCCGACCCGGCAATTCACGGCATCCTGGTCCAGTTGCCGCTGCCGCGGCAGATCGACGAGTCGAAGGTCCTCCTGGCCATCGACCCGGACAAGGACGTGGACGGCTTCCATCCCGTGAACGTGGGGCGCCTTGCCACCGGCGACCCCGATGTCCTCGCCCCCTGCACCCCGCGGGGCGTCATCGAGATGCTGCTCAGGAGCGGAGTCGATCCCTCCGGAAGACACGTGGTGGTGGTGGGCCGTTCGAACATCGTGGGCAAGCCGATGGCGCTGCTGCTTCTGCGCCGCGCCCCCGGCGGCAACGCGACCGTGAGCGTCGCGCACAGCCGCACGGCCGACCTGGGGGCGCTCACGCGCAGCGCCGATGTGCTCATCGTGGCGGTGGGACGTCCCAACACGATCACGAGGGAGATGGTCAAGCCCGGCGTGACCGTCATCGACGTGGGCACGAACCGCGTGGACGACCCGAGCCGGGAGCGGGGCTACCGGGTGGTGGGCGACGTCGACTTCGAGGGTGTGAGCGAGGTGGCCGCGGGGATCACGCCGGTGCCGGGAGGTGTCGGCCCCATGACCATCGCCATGCTGCTCGCCAACACCGTCGAAGCAGCGGTCAGACTGCGGAAGGAGGGTTAGCGGTGAGCGACCCCAACCTGGACCTGTTTGCCGGCGCGGGTGCCGGGGGTGCGGCGGCGGACCGCCCCTTCGAGCCGCGCCGTCCCCCCGGGCCGCGGGTGTGGACGGTGCGCCAGATCAACCGGGCCGCGCGCCTTCTGCTCGAGGAGAGCCTGCCCCGCCTGTGGGTGGCGGGCGAGGTCACGAACTTCCGGCGACAGCGCTCCGGCCACTGCTACTTCACGCTGAAGGACGAGTCGGCCCAGCTCCGCTGCGTCATGTTCCGGCGCGACGCCGTCCGACTCCCGGCGGACCCGGAGGAAGGCATGACCGTGCGGGCCATCGGTGCTCTGACCCTGTACGAAGCCAGGGGGGTCTACCAGCTCGTCGTCTCGAGACTCGAAGGCGAGAGCGAGGGCGGCATGTGGAAGCTTGCCTTCGACAGGCTCCGCAGGCTGCTCGACGCCGAAGGCCTCACCGACCCGGCGCGCAAGCGTCCGCTCCCGGCCTTTCCGGCCACCGTGGGGATCGTCACCTCGCCGACCAGCGCGGCGCTGCGTGACATCGTGGCGGTGGTCTCCCGGCGGGCGCCCTGGTTGCGCCTGCTCGTGCGCGGCACGAGGGTGCAGGGGCGGGGGGTCGGGGACGAGATCGCCGCCGCCATCTCGGCATTGGCGAACCGGAATGTCGAGGTGATCGTCGTGGCCCGGGGCGGCGGCTCGATGGAGGACCTGTGGGGGTTCAACGAAGAGGCCGTCGCGCGGGCCGTCGCCTTGAGCCCCGTGCCCGTCGTGTCGGGGGTGGGCCACGAGACGGACGTCACCATCTGCGATCTGGTCGCCGACCTGCGGGCGGCGACTCCATCGGCCGCCGCCGAAGCCGTGGCGCCCGACCGCGACTGGGTGGAGAAGCGCCTGGTGGGGCTGGGCAACCGGCTGGGCAGGGGACTGGCCGTGCAGGCCCGCTCTCGGCGCTGGCGGCTGGATCGGGCCGGCGAGATGCTCTTTCGTGGTGGTCGTCGGCATGTCGACGCCAGCCGGACCCGCCTGGAGGGGGCGGAGACCGGGCTGACGGCCGCGGTGCGCGCGCGGATCCGGCGCGACACGGCCCGGCTGGCCAGGGCCGCGGCGGCAATGGAAGCCCTGTCGCCGCTGTCGACGCTCGCTCGGGGCTACGCCGTACCGCTGGACCCGGATGGGCGCCTGTTGCGTGGTATCCGGGACTTCGGCCCCGGCCGGGACTTCGATCTGCGCGTCGCGGACGGGTACGTTCCCGCGACCGTGGCCGGCCGTCCGCGCAGCGCCGCGGCCCCCTACGGATCCCGGCCGGCGGAGGCCGAAGATGCCGGGTGAGCAGGGTCTGGACGACCGGTTGCGGCGAATCGAGGAGATCGTTGCGGCGCTGGATTCGGACACGCTGGAGCTGGATGAGGCCCTGGCCCTCTTCGAGGAGGGGGTGGCGCACCTGGCCCGCGCCCGGGAGATTCTGGCCAGGACGGAACTCAGAGTCGAAGAGCTGGTCGGTGCCGAAGGCGCCGAGCTCCGTGAACTCCCTGTCGCCGACGGCGGGGAAACGAACGAACCGCGTGATGGCTGACACCTCCCTCGTCTCCTTCCTGGAGGACCGGAGAAGACCGGTGGAATCGGCTCTGCGCGACTCCGTGGACACTTTGGCCGCCGACATCCCCGGCTCTCTTGCGGCGGCGATTCGCGACGCCGTCATGAGTGGCGGCAAACGCATTCGTCCGCTCCTGCTTGTGGCCGGGTACGAAGAGGCCGGGGCCGCTTCCACGGACCCGGTATACGACCTGGCCGCGTCGGTCGAACTGATTCACGCCTACTCGCTCATGCACGACGACCTTCCCTGCATGGACGATGCGCCTCTCAGGCGGGGGAGCCCCACCGCGCACATTCTCCACGGTGCGCCCACGGCCGCGGTTGCTGGCGCGCTGCTGATCCCCTGGGCGGCGACCCGCGCCTACGACGCGTCGGTCTCACTCGGCCGTTCGCGGGACCAGGCGCGCGGGATCGCGGCGCACCTTCTGGAAGCCGCCGGAGCGGGGGGCATGATCGGGGGCCAGGCGCTCGACCTGCTGGGCGAAGGCGGATCCCTGGACGAGGGCGAGCTGGCGGAACTCCACGTCCTGAAGACGGGAGCACTGCTGGGGGCGGCGCTCGAACTGGGCGCCATGGCGGCGGGTGCGGGCAGGGCCCTGCTTGCGGCGCTGGGGAGCTTCGGCAGGGACATCGGGTTGGCGTTCCAGGTCACGGACGACGTGCTCGACGCAACCGCCACCGCGGACGTGCTCGGGAAGCAGCCTTCCGACGCTGACCGCGACAAGTCGACCTACGTGGCCCTGATGGGGGTGGAGGGCGCTCGCGCACACGCCCGGGGGCTCCTGGAACGAGCGCTGGCGGCGCTGGACACGGCCGGACTGACCGCGTTCCGACTGCGGCAGCTCGCCCGTTTCATCGTGCAACGGAGTCGGTGAGGCGGCATGCGGTTTCGGAAGATCGCCGTAGTGGGGCGCCGGGGCGCCGGGGAAGACCGCATGAGGGTTGCGCTGGAGGAAATCACCGCTGTTGCCGGCGGCTTCGGTGCGGCGGTCGTGGCCGAGCCGTCCCTGGTCCCCCTGGTTGCCGGCGTTGGCGCCACGGACGTCGGGGGCGACGACATCGACCTCCTCATCTCCCTCGGAGGCGACGGCACGCTGCTCAGGGCCGCGCGCTCGGTCTTCGGCCGCGGTGTTCCCGTCCTGGGCATCAACCTGGGGGGCCTGGGATTTCTCACGTCGGTGTCCGGGACCGGGATCGAATCGGCCCTTGGCCGGATTCTGGGCGGGCAGTACGCTATCGAGAAGCGCCGAACCCTGGAGGCGGAGGTGCGCGAGCCCGGCGGCGAGGTTGGGAGCCGCTTTCACGTTCTCAACGACGTCGCCGTCCACAACTCGGGCGCTGCCCAGGTACTCCGCCTTGACCTGTGGGTAGGGCCGCAGGGAGACTTGAAGGAGATCGGCAGCTACTCGGGCGATGGGGTCATCCTGGCCACGCCCACGGGATCGACTGCGTATTCACTTTCCGCCGGCGGCCCGATCGTCGTCCCGGAGATGGACTGCTTCCTGGTCACGCCGATCCTGCCGCATTCGCTTGCCGTCCGCCCCCTGGTCGTGCCCGGTGGCGAGGAGATCACGGTTGCGGCCCTCGACCGCCGTGAACCCCTGTTCCTGACGGCCGACGGGCAGGAGGGTGGTCCCGTAGGCCACAACGACCGGGTGGTTGTGCGCATGGGTACCTTTCGGGTTCCCCTGGTGCGGCTGCCGGAGTATTCGTTCTTCACGACGCTGCGGCAGAAGCTGAACTGGGCGGTTCGGCCCCTCGACGGGAGCTGACGCCCGGCCGGCGCCGGTGATGCGGCGGGACTTCGTTCGGCGGCCGGTTTGATCCAGGGGGCACAGCGTTCCCAACCTCCATGGCGATAGCCCGGGCCGCGGCCCCGGACGAGGAATCATGATTGTTGACCTGAGAATCCATAACATCGCAGTCCTGAAGGAGTTACACGTCTCACTCGAAGCGGGACTGAATGTCGTTACGGGAGAAACCGGGGCCGGGAAGTCGATTGTGGTGGATGCCCTGGAGGTGTTGTTGGGGGGACGCGCTTCCGCCGACGTGGTACGGAGTGGCGAGTCACGTGCCCTGGTCGAGGCGGTGGTTGATGTGCGGGGACTGGCAGAGGTTGCGGCGCTGCTTGCCGAGCTGGGACTCGAGCCGGACGAGGGCCACCTCATCCTGCGGCGGGAGATCCGCGCCGAAGGGCGGAGCCGGGGGTGGGTGAACGGTTCCCCCGTCACCGCCGCCGCACTGCGCCGCATCGGATCGCTGCTGGTGGACATCCACGGCCAGCACGAGCACCAGCGCCTGCTGTCCGCGGACTTCCAGCAGGAGGTGCTGGACGCCTTCGGCGGGTGCCTGGACCTGGCCGGCCGGGTGCGAACGGCCTTCCGCCGGATCACCCGCCTGCGGGACAGGCTGGCGGCGCATGAGGAACGGCGGCTCGAGCTGGCGCAACGGGCCGACTTCATACGTTTCCAACTCGGTGAAATCCTGGGTGCGAAGATCCGGGCGGGGGAGGACGGGGAATTGCGAACCGAAGCGAATCGGCTGGAGAACGCGGATCTGCTGGCCCGGGAGGGCCATGCCCTTCACGACCTGCTTCACGGCGGCGAAGGCGCCGCAACCGACCGCCTTGCGGATGCGGCGGCGCGCCTGCGGCGGCTCGTCGAGGTGGATCCGACGCTCGCGCCCCATCTGTCCACCCTGGAAGACGCCTACCACCGGGTCGCGGATGCGGCCACCGAACTCGCGAACTACGCCGCCCGCATCGACCACGATCCCGCGAGGCTGCAGTCCCTGCGCGAGCGGCAGGCGCTGCTCGAGCGGCTGGAGCGCAAATACGGCCCCACGCCGGCGGACGTGATCGCCCGGGGCGAGGCCCTGCAACGCGAACTGGACGAACTGGAGACCGCGGGTCTGGACGCCGAGACCATCGGTCGGGAACTCGCTCGCGCGGAGGCGGCCTGGGGTTCCGCCTCGGCGGAACTGTCGGACAGGCGGCGCGAGGCGGCGGACCGGCTCTCCCGCGAGGCCGAGGCCGCGTTCCCCGGCCTGGGTCTCGAGGGCGCCCGCTTCGAAGTTCGCCTCGAGGCGCTCCCTCGGCCGGCGGCGGGGGGACGGGAACGCGTCCGGTTCATGGCCACGCTGAACCCCGGCTTCGGCGCGGCCTCCCTGTCGCGCATCGCCTCGGGCGGGGAATTGTCTCGGGTCATGCTCGTGCTCAAGTCGGTGCTCGCCGGAATCGACGAGCTGCCGACCCTGGTCTTCGACGAGATCGACGCGGGGATCGGAGGGGTGGTGGCGGGTCGGGTCGGGGAGCGGCTCCGGGAGGTGGCGCGGGGGCGTCAGGTTCTGGTGGTGACGCATCTCGCGCGGATTGCGGCGCGGGCCTCCAATCACCTCCTCGTGGAGAAGGGGGCCGTGGACGGCACCGCGGTCACCGTGCTTCGCCGGCTTGACGGAGAGGAACGGGTTCGGGAGATCGCGCGCATGCTGGGCGGCGACCCCGACTCGGCGTCCTCACGCGATCATGCGCGGGAGTTGCTCCGGGAGGGACGTTGAGATTGAGACGACCCCGGAGAGAGTGCGATTGGCCACGGTCCCGGATGCCGCTCCGGCTTGCCGTTGCCGGGACTTCACCACCGCTTGCCGGGTCACGACCGGTTCGCAGCCCTTCTCACCCCTCTCCCCACAGCCCCGCGAAGAAGCGGAATCCGGCCTCCATCGCACCCGAGTTGGGGACGTTTCCGCCACGGCCTCCGACGACCCTCCGGTACACGACACGAATCTCCAGCGGCCTCCCGGTCTTTCCGTCCCAGGTCGGCGTGGCCCGGTTGTAGACCATGCCGACCATCAGCCGGCTGGAGGACACTTCGCTGTGCGGCACCAGGATCTCGGGATCGGGCACCGGCCCCGCGGGCGGCTGCTGCGTGGCGTCGCCGGTGGCGAGCGCGAAGCTGTCGCGTCCCTTGCGGTAGTGGTGGAAACCGGCCAGAAGGGTCATCGACTCCGCGACACGGTACCAGGGGGTCAGCTCCAGGGACTGATAGTCGCCCGGATCCCAATCCAGCTTCACCTGCGAGGACAGCGGGGCGAAGGTGAAATCGGGATCGAAGACGCGGCGTTCGGCATTGCCCTTAAGCTGGATGCCGTAGCGAAAGTCCGCCCAGACGCCGAGCCTTCCCTGCCACCGGGCATTGATCCAACCCCGCAGTTCCACGTCCGTCTGGGCGTCCCCCGTGCCGGCATCGAGGATGTTGGCGGGATCGCCCTGGGTGCCGGCGGGAAGACGGACCAGTGCACCGCCTCCCCCGACAAGGTGGCTGGAACCCCCCGATTCCCCGGACTCGAACAATCGGGCGCTTGCTCGCAACTCGATATCGCCGATTCCCCAGAGGCCTCGCCACGAGCCCATGGGATTGGTGGCGGCGATCCCGAAGGCGGGATCGGTTACCAGGCGCAGGAAATCCTCCGAAGTAAGGAAGGCATCCGCGAGAGGAATGGCCGTCGGAAAGCCCGTTACGCCGGCCTCCCCGAACTCCGCGCCCAGATCGGAAAGGCGGGCGTGCAGCGCCATTCCCGTGGGTGACCATCCGAGCGGCGCAAACCCGGTCTCGTACATGGCCGCGAGAGCATTCCCGAAGCCGAGCGCGTCCTCCAGGACCGCCGTCGCGTTCAGGCACGCGGGCGACCCCGGGTCGGAGGCGCAGGTCGCTTCTCGGAATGTGTCGTATTGTCCGATCGAGTGCTGCAGGATGGTCAGAAAGGCGGAAGCCTCACCCGCCCCCGGACCCAACCCGGCGTTGGCACCCGAGGAATCCGCCTCGAAGTGAAACGCGAACTCGGCCTCGTTCTGTACGGCCGGCACGACCACGCCGGCCGTGAGCCAGTCGAAGATTCCCACATCCAGGGCTATGGGGGCGCGGGCCGCGTTCATCTCCATGAACGAGGCCATTGTACCGAGGCTGAGGTCATAGTCTTCGTTCCCGGCCTGACGAACCGCTTCCTGGACGGGGGCCAGGAAGGGAAAGACCCTGACTCCGGCGATGCCGCTGAACGGGTCGCTCAGTTCCTCCAGCCCTTCCCTGGTCGCGGTTCCGTCCGTCCAGATCCGGTAGCGCGAGGAGAAGGACGAGAACTCTCCCCGGATCTCGAGCCGGATCTTCCCGCGGGGAACCAGGGGCGAATACGGCTCCTGGGCGCTCGCGAGCGCGGGCGCGCAGAAGGTGCTCAGGAGAACGAGCGTCAGCTTTGCATTACGGTGCACGGCGAGTCCGGTTGTCGTTGGCCCGGTGGGTCGCGCCGGAGTGCGCGGGCGGATGCCGGAGAACAAGATAACGCCGCCTGCCCGCGCTGCGTATTAGGTTGTCGGCCCGGCAGCGGCGCTCGGCCCGCCAACAAGCGCTTGACAGCCTGCGCACCCGCGTCTACGGTTGTAGTCCCGTTCCGCGGATTCGGGTCCGATCGGAGCGGGCGGCCGCGGTCCGGGAACTCCTCCCGAACGGTTGCGGACCTGCGGGAATAGCTCAGTTGGTAGAGCACCACCTTGCCAAGGTGGGGGTCGCCGGTTCGAGTCCGGTTTCCCGCTCTGATCGATGGACCGGCCGCACGTGGAGATATCCGGGCGCGAATTCCGCCCGGGGGTTTTTCCGCGGGCTGCCGGCGGGGGCGACGGCCGTTGCCGGACGCCCCCTTCGTGTCGGCGCCGTAGCCAAGGGGTAAGGCAGAGGTCTGCAAAACCTCCATTCGGCGGTTCGAATCCGCCCGGCGCCTCTTCCGCCCCCGGGTCGTGTTTCCGGCGTTCGACGGGTGCGGGCCCCGTCAGGTCCCCCCGTGGTCGAATCCGGTGGGGACCGTGTCCACGGGCTGCTAGGGGACCGGCCGCCGCGGCTGTGGCCTCAGCAGGAATACGCCCTCGTACATGCTTGTGACCACGACCGTGCCGCCGTCGAAGAACGGATAGGCCGACCATGCGCCCGCGAACCCCGGCGGGTCGCCCTCGTAGGGTGTGGTGTCGAACCAGCCGATCTCCACGGGCGACTCCGGATCGCCGATGTCGAGGAGGCGGAAGCCCGCCTGGTAGTTCGCCTGGTACATCCGGTCTCCCCTGACGAAAAGGTTGTGGTCGGTCGCCCTGTTCGGGCCGTCCACGCTTCCCACCAGAATCGGGTCGTCGAGTTCCGAGACGTCGTAGACGTAGGTTCGGGTCCTGGGCGTGGTGCCCGCCAGCTCGTCGAGTTCGTCGTCGAGGTAGAAATAGCGGTGATCGTCGGTGAGCCAGCCCTGGTGGATGTATGCGACGCCCGGGTGGCTGGCCGCGCCGACCGTCAGGGGCGCCTGCTTGTCGGTGACGTCCACGATCCTGAGCAGGCTCTCGTTCGAGACGAAGCAGATCTGCCGCCTCCGGTGGCGCTCGTCGGGGCCGCGGTAGACCACGCATTGGGCGTCGTGGGTGCGTCCCGGCGCGATCAGCCCCACGGTGTCCGTGAAGCAGCCCGCGAAGACGGGCGCCCCGGGACTTCGCACATCGACCATGTGGAGTCCTCCCCCGCACGTCTGGCCGGCACCGCTGGCACCGACGGGGAAGGCGAATCCGCTCTCGGCGTCCATCACCAGGTTGTGGGCGCTCGCTATGCCCCGGTAGACCGCATCCGGCTCGAACTCGGCCGGGTGGGTGGAGATGTCGCGGAGCCGGGTGAGGTCGAAGATGACGAGCCCGTGGTCGCCGGCCCGGTCGCCCGTGAAGAAGAGGTGTCCGGCGTACACCTTGAGGTCCCGCGCGCCGCTGGGATTCGCAGGCACGAGACCCACGTAGCGAGGGGTCACCGGGTCGGTCACGTCGACGATCGCCGCTCCGCCGCTCCGCCCCACCAGCGCGTACTCGCGCTCCGTGTCGGGGTCCCTCCATCCCCACACGTCGCTGACGCGCTCCCACGGCTCCGCCCCGATGGCCGCCAGGGGCAGGAAGGCCAGGAGATCCACCCCTTCGCACGCGAAGTCCGCCGCGGCACCCTCCTCGCAACGCACTTCGCCGCCGGTCACGGCCCCGGGGCCGGCCCCGGGGCGGAGCCACCTCGGTTCTCCCCAGGATCGGCCCGGCTCGCGGTGGAATGCCAGGGCGGCCCCGCGGCCCCCGTCCGTTCCCGGCGCACCCACCACCGCCACGGTTGCGCCTACGGCTATCGCCGACCCGAGGGCCGCTTCCGGCCCGGCTTCGGGTACGACGAGCGGCACGGGCCGCCATTCGCCGTCGATGAGCCGGAAGCGATGCACCCCGCCCGAACCGGATCGGGCCCGCGGGGCTCCGACCCAGAGTTCGTCGCCGAGCAACGCGAGGGTCGTCCCGAAGGAGGAGGAGTCGTGTTCGGCTCCCCCCTCCCGGGGGCCGGACGGGCCACCGTGCGACCCGGCGGACAGCACCTGGTGGAATGTCCACTCGCCTTCCCCGAACCGCCGGTACGCGAAGACGAGACCGGAGCCCCCGCGCGCGCCGGGCGCCCCGATCAGGAGACGACCGCTCTCCGTCGCCAGGGACGCCCCGAACCGGGCTCCCGCATCCAGGGAGTCCGGCGGGGAGATGGTGGCGTTTCCGAGCCGGCTGTCGCGGGGCCGGTAGACGTACACACGCCCGGCGCCGGCTGCGCCGGGGGAGGAAACGAGCACGTCGTTCCGATGAAGTGCCAGCGCCGCGCCGAAGTCCGCGAACTCCCAAGGCGGGCCGGGCGGCGGCACGATGGTCGGAACGCCCCACCCGCGCCTGCCGTCCCCGTGGAAGACGTAGACGCCGCCGCCGGCCCCGGAGCCGAAGACCGAAACCGCTACCCGGTCGCGGTGGACGGCGACCGCCCTTTCCGGCGGCTGCAGGATGCGCATGACCGCCGCGAAGTTGATCGCCGCACCGTCCCGCCCGGCCTCACTCCCGGTGGGTTCCGGTTGCCTGGGCCCCGGAAGTTCAAGCCTGGTGTCATGGACCAGGCCATCGCGCGTAACCCGGAACAGATGGGCTCCGAACCGGACATCGGGGTCGCCCGAACCCACAACCAGATGTTCCCCCCTCCACCGCATCGAAGGGGCCAGCCTGAATCCGTTCTCCGCGGCTCCCGGCGGGGACTCCGCGCCGGTGAGCACCCAGCGGCCCGAGCCATCGCGCACGAACCGGTGGAGGGCCGCGGGACCACGGGCGGGGCCCGGCTTGCCCACGATCACCGTCTTCCCCGACACCGCAACCATCCGCCCGAACTCGTCCTGTGCCGCTGCCGTGTCCGCGGCGGGGAAGAAGGCGGCGGCTGCCGCGCACAGCGCGGGCCCCCGAATCGCATCGAGAAGGCGTTGAATCGCCTTGGACATTATTTTCACTCCCGTTGGATGATTCGGCGATGAAGCTGCGGGCAGTCCCCCGCACGGGCAATACAACCTTGGGCACCGGCCTTCCGGGCTGGCCGGGTCCGGAACTGGAGGAGGGATGACAAGGAGAGGTCCGCACGCCGACATGGAAGGAACTCGTGGCGCCGGAGGGAGCCCGGGGGTGCAAGCCGAAGGTGGAGCCGGGCATGAGATCACCATCGACGGCCACACCCTCACCCTGGCGCGGATAGAGGCCGTGGCGCGGGGCCGCGTCCGGGTGCGGCTCGGTGCGGGTGCGGTCGAGGGGATCCGCGCTTCCCGTGCGCTGCTGGAGGACCTCATCGCGGGTGGCGCGGCCGTCTACGGCGTGAACACCGGATTCGGGCGTCTGGCGGACGTGCGCATCCCCCGAAGCGAGCAGCGCGCTCTGCAGCGCAACATGGTGCGAAGTCACGCCGCCGGCGCCGGCCGCCCGCTTCCGGCCGAAGAGGTGCGCGCGATCATGGTTCTGAGGGCCAACACCCTCGCCCGGGGGCAATCGGGATGCCGCCTCGTGGTCGTCGAGCGGCTGCTGGAGTTCCTCAACCGCGCGGTGCATCCCGTTGTGCCCGAAACCGGCTCGGTGGGGGCGAGCGGCGATCTCGTTCCGCTGGCGCACATCGCGCTGGCGTTGGTGGGAGAGGGCCGGGTGGAGGCCGGGGGGCGCGAGGCGGATGCCGCCGTATCGCTGGCGGAGGCCGGGATCGCCCCCCTGGAGCTCCTGGAGAAGGAGGCGCTGGCGCTGCTCAACGGCACCCAGGCCACCACCGCGATCGGTGTGCTGGCGCTTCGCCGCTTCGGACGCGCCCTCGACACCGCCGACGTGGCCGGTGCCATGTCCCTCGAGGGACTGAAGGGGACGCCCGATGCCTTCAGGCCCGAGATTCACGACGCCCGTCCCCACCCGGGGCAGGTCCGGAGCGCCCGCCGTCTGTGGGCCCTGCTGCGAGGCTCCGAGATCCGCGAGTCGCACCGCACGGAAGACCTCCGCGTGCAGGATGCCTACTCCCTGCGCTGCATGCCCCAGGTGCACGGCGCGGCACGTGAGGCCCATGCCTACGCCCGCCGCATCCTCATCACCGAGGCCAACTCGACCACCGACAACCCGCTTGTGGTTCCGGCGGCCCGGGACGGTGAGCAACCGGGGGGAGCGCATGGGGGTCCGGCCGCGGGACGCTCGCGGTCCCGAGGCGAGGCGGGACCCCCGCCCACCGGGGCGCGGGTCCTCAGCGGGGGCAACTTCCACGCCCAGGTCGTCGCGCAGTGCCTCGACCTCGTGGCCATCGCCGCCGCCGACCTGGCCTCGATCTCCGAACGCCGCATCGACCGGATGCTCAACCCGGACCTGTCCGGACTGCCCGCCTTCCTCACCCCGAAACCGGGCACCCGGTCCGGCCTCATGATCGCACAGGTCACCGCGGCCGACGCACTGTCCGAGATGCGTGTCCTCGCCTCGCCCGCCAGCGTCGACTCGGTATCGACGAGCGCCGCCCGGGAGGATCACGTCTCCATGGGGATGGCGGCTGCCCGCAAGGTGCGGCGGTCGGTAGGGCTCCTTGAGCTGGTGCTTGCGGTGGAGTTGCTGTGCGCGGCCCAGGCCGTCGAGTTCCACCGCCCGCTACGGAGCGGACAGGGTGTTGAGGAGGCGCTCGAAACCGTGCGCGGCCGAGTCTCCCGCCTGGACGGAGACCGGGTGCTGAGCGGTGACATCGCGTCCCTCGTCGCGCTGGTGCGGGCGGGCGCCCTGGCCCACTCCGACCTGTAGCAGCCCGTGGACAACCATCCCGCCGCCTCCGCCCCCCGCACCGTCCGCGCCCCCCGCGGCCCCACCCTGCGCTGCAAGGGGTGGACCCAGGAGGCCGCGCTCAGGATGCTCATGAACAACCTCGACCCGGAGGTGGCGGAGAAGCCCGGCGACCTCGTCGTCTACGGCGGAACCGGCCGGGCCGCGCGCAACTGGGCCGCCTTCGACGCCATCGTGGCCGCCCTTGAGACCCTCGCCGGCGACGAGACCCTCCTCGTCCAGTCCGGCAAGCCCGTCGGCGTCTTCCGCACCCACCCCCACGCCCCCCGCGTCCTCATCGCCAACTCGAACCTGGTCGGCCGCTGGGCCACCTGGGAGCACTTCCACGAGCTGGAGCGGCGCGGCCTCATGATGTACGGCCAGATGACCGCGGGCTCGTGGATCTACATCGGCACGCAGGGGATCCTGCAGGGCACTTACGAGACCTTCGGGGCGATGGCGCGCACCCACTTCGGCGGATCGCTCGCCGGGCGTTGGATCCTGACCGGGGGGATGGGCGGGATGGGTGGCGCGCAACCCCTCGCCGCGACCATGAACGGCGCCGCCATCCTGGTGGTCGAGGTCGACGAAGAGCGGATCCGGCGGCGGATCGAGACGCGCTACTGCGACCGCATGACGCACAGCCTGGACGAGGCGGTGGAGTGGGTGGCGGGGGCGGTGGGGGAGGGGGAGGCGGTGTCGGTGGGGCTGGTGGGCAACTGCGCCGAGGTCCTGCCCGAGCTGCTGGAGCGCGGGGTGATCCCGGACATCGTGACCGACCAGACCTCCGCGCACGATCCGGTGGACGGGTACGTGCCTTGCGGTTTCTCGGTCGATGAGGCAACCGTCTTGCGAAATCGTGATCGAAACGAATATCGCTTACACTCGATGACATCGATCCGCAGGCACTGCGAGGCCATCGTCGAGATGCGGCGGCGCGGCGCGGTGGCCGTCGACTACGGCAACAACCTGCGCGGCTATGCCCGGGAGGCCGGGTTCGAGGACGCCTTCGCCTATCCCGGCTTCGTGCCGGCGTACGTGCGCCCCCTCTTCTGCCAGGGCAAGGGCCCCTTCCGCTGGGTGGCGCTCTCGGGCGACCCCGCCGACATCCACCGCACCGACGAGCTGGTGCTCGAGATGTTCCCCGGGGACGAGCACCTGTGCCGCTGGATCCGCATGGCCCGCGACCGGGTGGCCTTTCAGGGGCTGCCCGCGCGCATCTGCTGGCTGGGCCAGGGGGACCGGGCGCGTTTCGGGGTGGCCATGAACCACCTGGTCGCCGGCGGCGAGATCAGCGCCCCCGTCGTGATCGGGCGCGACCACCTGGACACCGGCTCGGTCGCGTCCCCGTACCGCGAGACCGAGGGCATGAAGGACGGCACCGACGCGGTGGCCGACTGGCCCGTGCTGAACGCGCTCCTGAATACGGCGTCGGGCGCGAGCTGGGTGTCGTTCCACCACGGGGGCGGGGTGGGGATCGGGGACTCGCTCCACGCGGGACAGGTGCTCGTGGCCGATGGAACTCCGGAGATGGCCACCCGTATCCGGCGGGTGCTCACCAACGACCCCGGACTGGGCGTGGCCAGACACGTGGACGCCGGCTACGAAGAAGCGCTGGCGACCGCGCGGGCCAAGGGGATAAGGATCCCGACGGAACCACCCGCGCGGTAACGTCGCCGTCTCGCGGCGAGGGCCGAGGCAATGTGATCCCGGCACGAATCCGTTCAGGGAAACCGTAGATTCCCCACCGCCTCCCCGAACCTCCTCGCCACCGCCTCCTCACGCTCGTGGCGTCCCCCCCGCACCACCCATTCACCGCCCACCATCACGTCCCGCACCGGGTTGTCAGACCCGGAAAAGACCCACGAATCGAGCACGGCCGCCCCGGCACGCCCCGCCAGCGCCGGATGCCCGGCCTCCAGCACCACCACATCGGCCCGCTTTCCGATCTTCACCTCTCCTCCCGCCCAACCAAGCGCACGGGAACCATCCGCCCACGCGTGCGCCAGCAGCGCGCCCCCGGCCCCGGCCAGCACGCCGTCCCCGCTCCCCAGCCCCGCCCGGCTCCTGGTCGCCAGCCGCCGCCCATACTCCAACAACCTCAACTCCTCGACCGGACTCCTCGACACATGGCTGTCCGTCCCGATCGCGAACCGCCCTCCCGCCCGCGCAAACGGCCCCAGCGGAAACAGCCCGTCACCCAGGTTCGCTTCCGTCGTCGGGCAGAGCCCCACCACCGCCCCGCTGCCCGCCACCGCCGCCATCTCCTCGCGGTCGATGTGCGTCGCGTGCACGAGGCACCACCGCTCGTGAACCGGAGCATGGGCTAGCAGCCAGTTGACCGGGCGCGCTTGCCGGCGGGCGATGCACTCGCGCACCTCCTGCTCCTGCTCGGCCACATGGATGTGAACGGGCACCCCTCCCGCACCGCCCGCTTCGCGCTGCCCGCCCACGAGCTCCCCGATCCGCGCGAGCGACTCACGGGGCACCGCCCGCAGGCTGTGCAACGCCCACGCGAGCCGTTCACCGGGACCGCTGAAGTCGCCCGCCAGCGTCTCGTGCAGCCGCGCCGCCCCCTCGGGATCCATGCGGAACCGCCGCTGGCTCCCGTCCAGGGGTTCCCCGCCGAACCCACCCGCCTCGTACACGGCGGGCATGTGGACAAGACCGATGCCTGCCGTCCGGGCAGCGGCCAGAATCCTCCGGCTCATCTCGGCAGGATCGTCGTAGGGAGCCCCGCCGGGCGCGCGGTGGAGGTAGTGAAACTCCCCGACACAGGTGAATCCCGCCTTGAGCATCTCCACGTAGAGCTGCGCCGCGACCGCCTCGACGTCGTCCGGAGTGAGCCGGTCCAGGAAGGCGTACATCACCTCGCGCCAACTCCAGAAGGAGTCCGGCCCGCGTCCCTCGGCGAGCCCTGCAAGCGCTCGCTGGAAGGCGTGGCTGTGCACGTTGGGAACTCCCGGCACCGCCCATCCCGCCACCCGCGGGCAGCCCGGTCCCGTCCCCGTGGTCTCCAGCGCCGCGACCCGGCCGCCGGCGTCCACCTCGACCCTCACATCGCGCTCCCAGCGGTCGTCTACCAGGAGCCGCTCGAAGCGCCAGACGCCTCTGCGCTCCCGGTGCGGCCACGGCTCTCTCGCCGGACTTCGGGCGACGGGTGACACTGTCTTTCCTCCTTGCGTTTTCTTCCGAGCGCCCGACCCGGCGGAGTCATGCCCGGCGGCCGGCGCGTGCTTCAGAGCGCCCCGCAGCCCTGTCGCCGCGACGGCCGCCGTGCGGCACGGGGCTCCTCCACGGACTGCGGGGCCGCCCGTGAATCTTGCCCGCCGGTCCGGGGGTACGCCAATGTGGCTTCCGTACCGGCGCCGTCATGGCCGCGGCCGCACGGCGGATGGCGCGCCACAAACCAGCACCTGGGACCGACACATGCCCCACATCCCCTGGGACCGTCTCTGGACCGGCGTGAACCTGGCGACGATGACCGACCCTTCCATGGGAATCGTTCGGGACGGCGCCATCGCGTGCAGCGGCGGCCGCATCGCCTGGGTGGGAAGGGCCGCCGACCTCCCCGCGGAGCCCGAGCGGCTCGCCGCCGAGGTGATCCGCGGCGGGGGAGCCTGGCTCACCCCCGGTTTCATCGACTGCCACACGCACATCGTCTTCGGAGGCGATCGCACGGCGGACTTCCGCCGCCGCCTCCTGGGCGAGAGCTACGCCGACATCGCCCGGGCGGGCGGTGGCATCATGTCCACCGTGCGGGCGACCCGGAGAGCCTCCAACGAGGAACTGACCGTGCGCGCGGCGGCCCGGGCCGCGGAACTGTCCGCGTGGGGCGTCACTACGATCGAGATCAAATCCGGCTATGGCCTCGATCCCGGTACCGAGCTCCGCATGCTCGAGGTGGCCGCGGGACTCGCGCGGCACGTTCCGGCGGACATCTCGCCCACCCTCCTGGCCGCGCACACCATCCCGCCGGAGTACGCGGACCGCCGCCGTGAGTACGTCCGCCTGGTGGTGGAGGAGATTGTCCCGGCCGCGCTGGAGCAGGACCACGCCACCGCCGTCGATGCGTTCTGCGAGGGCATCGCCTTCACCCCGGACGAGGCATGCGCCGTGCTGGAGGCGGGCATGGCGGCGGGACTGCACGGCCGGCTGCACGCGGACCAGCTCTCCGACCTGGGCGGTGGTGCGCTGGCCGCGTCCCTGGGGGCCCGCTCGGCGGACCATCTGGAATACCTGTCCCCGGAGGGAGTCCGCGCGATGGCCGCGGCGGATGTGTGCGCGGTCCTTCTCCCCGGAGCGGCCCACACCCTGGGGGCGGACCGCAGGCCGCCCGTCGGCGCGCTGCGGCGGGAGGGCGTGACGATGGCGCTCGCCACCGACGCAAACCCCGGGTCCTCGCCGATCACGCATGTGGGCATGATCCTCAACCTGGGATGCATCCTGTTCGGAATGAGCCCCGAAGAGGCGCTGCTGGGCTTCACGGCGGCCGCCGCGAAGGTCCTCTGCCTGGAGCGCGACCGGGGCACGCTGGAGCCCGGCAAGCGTGCCGATCTCGCCCTGTGGAGCGTCGCGGATCCGGCCGACCTCTGCTACTGGGTGGGAGCGAGCCCTCTGGCATCCCTTGTAAAGGACGGCGCAATCGTGGTCGCGGGAGGCGGAAACACCAAGTGGCCCTTACGCCGTGTAAAGACCACTTGACATCTGCGGGATGCAGATGAGGCCAGGGAGAGGATGACTGGGGCGATCAGTCCTTTCCGCCACGCCTCGGGGGGGGCTTTGAAGCTCCCGACCGCCGGGATGCGGGCCGCGCCTTGGGTGCGGAGCGCTTGGGTGCGGAAGCCTTGGGGGGCGGGCGCCTTGCGGGCGCCCGCACCTTGGCACTGGAACGCCTGGGGGCAGCCGGCTTGACCTTGGATGACGTCCTGGACGGGGCGGACCGGGCCGTGCCGCCGGACCGTCTCGATGTGGACGGTCGTACCTTGGGGGTCGTCCGCCGCGTCGGCGTTGTCCGCACTGCAGGTGCGCCTCGTCTGCCGGTGGCGGGCCGCGCCTTCGGTCTGGGTGTCCGGGTCGGCGTCGAGCGGACCCTGGGCGGAGACCCGGTTCGGGTTCTGAGCTTCGGGGGTGTCCCGCGCGTCGGCGCGGGCGCCGCCTCACTCCGGGGGCGGGCCCGGCGTGTGTTCGAAGCCTCTCCGGACCGTCTCCTTCCGCCGGCGTTTCCAGCCTCCGTACGGGTCCCCCGGGAGACTGCCCTCGGGCTCGGTCGTTTCCTGTCGTTGTCGGTCACACGATCCCTCGGATCCTCCTTGTAGCGGGGCCCGAAGAGAGGAGACCCGCGCACGATGCGGTCACCGGATCTGCCGCGGGGCTTCGCCTGGCCGCGTGACCTGTATCCTCCCGGGGTCAGATACCCGCTTCCGTGGTCGTGGTACGCGTAACGGTGCGAACGGTAGTGGCGTGCCCCGTGGTAGTGCGGATGCCGCCAGGTCCATCCACCGAACCAGAAGGGGCCGAAGGCGAACCGGTAGAAACGCACCTGGCGGAAGGAGTGCCAGCCCGGGAGACCGGACCACCACCACGCATGATAAGGATTCCACCAGCCGAAGCCCGGGTATCCGACGAGGACATACGTGTTGCAGTCCCAGGGATGGTACCAGAAGACGTCCCAGCAGTCGAAGGGGCTCCATCCTCCGTATCCTCCGTGGTGCCCGTGCCCGGCCCGGTGGCCGGAATGGCCAGGCCCGGGAGAGGATCCGTAGTAAGCCGATGCGGCCAACCCCGGCACGGCGCCGCCGGACTGCGGTTGATACGCCAATCCCGGGGATACACCGGGCCGGTGGGCGGAGTGGGTCCCCGACGCCAACCCTATTCCGATCGAAAAGTGGGTGGATTCCTGCGCGGCGGCCGTTGCCGGAATTCCCAGCGACGCCGCGGCAATCAGGAGCATGTTCGCGTTCTTCATGTCACGACCTCCGGATGTGAGGATTCGCCAACATCTCTGTGAAACAACACCGCTCGACGCGGCGCGTTTCAGCCCTGCGGGGTGGCCGCTCGCGGCCACGGGAGATTCCAATGCATTGATCGTGCCAAGACGGGTGAATTCCCTATAACTCATTGTGCCGCAGCGATATGCGAACCAGTGTCAATTTCGTTTCCCGGGGGGGTTGTCCCCAATGCGGTACACTGTCGGGGTGGATTTGCGGACGTTCCTTCCCACCGGGACGCTACGGGGCGCGACCGGGAACCCGGCTGCTTCCGATCGGTTGTCCGGGGGCCGGGAGTTTCCCGCTGCGCGGCGACGCGTTTCCGGGTGCGCACGGCTGTTGTCCGTGGCGACAACCCGGTGTGGGCTGGAGCGGGCACTTGCCAATCCCCCAATCGGAGTGAATCTTGATTACATCGGCGCCGCGCCGAAGTACGACAGCATCACGATGCCTTGCGCGGCGCGTTTTTCGGACCCGGGCGCCATTTCGAGAGATCCGCGTGCAGGCGGTGGCCTCGCGCGAAAGGCGCGGAGCCGTCGCCAGCAGGAGAGCAGCAGGCCCGGCGGGTCCGTATGACCGCTCAACTTGGAAGGTGCTCTTCCGGGAAGGTGTTGCTACCGTGACCGATGACATGGCCCCAGAACAGACTGGATCCGGACAGACCGGTGGAGGCCCGGCCCCTGGCGAGTCCGCCGCGACCCCCGAGGCGGGTTCGGCCGGCGAGGCGGCCGCAGCCGCCTCCGCGTCGAAAGCGCCGGTAGCCCGGCAGCCTCGGCGCGGTCGGCGGGCACGGGGACGTCCCCGCCATCGAGGTGGACCGTCCCGCCACCACGAGGGGGCGGACCACCAGCAGCGCGAGCCCGGGGAACTCCTCGGCGTTCTGGAGGTCCTGTCGACCGGTTCGGGTTTCATCCGCCGTCCCGATGATGGGTATGTGCCGGGCAGGAACGACATCTACGTCGGATCCCGGCTCATTCACAGGTTCGGCCTGCGTACCGGAGACGAGCTGGCGGGCATCGTCGGGCGCCGCCCGCGCAACGGCAAGAGTCCGCCGCTACGCTACCTGGAGCGGGTCAACGGGCAGCCCCCCGACAGCGCTGCCAGGCGGCCGGACTTCAACCGGCTGAGCGCAATGCACCCCAGGCACCAGCTGAAGATGGAATGCGGGCGGATCCACGCCGGCGAACCGGACATGACCAACCGGGTGATCGACCTCTTCTGTCCCATCGGCAAGGGGCAGCGCGCGTTGATCGTCGCACCCGCGAAGGCCGGAAAGACCACCGTCCTGCAGGCCGTCGCGGAAGGAGTCGAAAGGAACCATCCGGAGTGCGAGCTGATCATCCTGCTGGTGGACGAGCGTCCGGAAGAAGTCACCGAGATGGAGATGTGCGGTTTCGGTGAAGTCATCGCGTCGACCTTCGACCTCACCGCCGAGCGCCACTGCCAGGTAGCGGAGATGACGCTTGAGCGGGCGCGGCGGCGGGTCGAGGCCGGCAAGCACGTCGTCATCATCCTTGATTCCATTACCCGCCTGGCCAGGGCCCACAACACCGTGCACGAAGGCAGCGGCCGAACGCTTTCCGGGGGACTTGACGCCAATTCGCTTGAGAAGCCGAAGCGGTTCCTGGGAAGTGCGCGGCTCATCAGGGAGGACCAGGGGGGTGGGTCGCTGACCATTATCGCGACCGCGCTTGTGGACACCGGCTCGCGCATGGACCAGGTGATCTTCGAGGAGTTCAAGGGCACCGGGAACAGCGAACTGGTGCTCAGCCGCGAGCTGGCCGACCGCCGGATATTCCCGGCCATCGACCTCAGGGCGTCCGCCACCAGGAAGGAGGAGCTGCTGCTCTCGCCCGAAGCGCTCCGGCTGTCCAGGGCGATGAGGAGGCGGCTCTCGTCGTCGCTTCCCGCGGAGGCCATGGAAGAACTCCTGGGTGTGATGCGCCAGACCCGCTCCAACGACGAACTGATCGCAGTGGCGCTGGAGAGGATGTAGCGGCCTGGAGCCGCTACGGCGCACCACCTTCCACGCGCGCCTTGAGCCGCGTCAGGCTTTCCCTGAGCTGGCGCCCCTGGGACTCCTCCAGGTTGAGGGCGGTCCAGCCCAGCAGGGGATTCCACCCCAGGTCCGCCCGCTCGGTCCAGCTCACGAGCGAGCCTCGCGGATGCGGCTGGACGGCGATCGTGCCCTCGAAGCGGATGGCTCCGTCTTCCACCTCGACCAGGTAGTCGACTCCCGGATTGTCCCGGCCGGGGTCCGCAGGGGGTGGCCGTGATTCCACCAGGGTCAGTGAGCCCGACCCCAGCGCCGGGTCGTCCCACACGCGACGCGCTCCGGCTCCCGCGGAGGGACCCTCCAGGCGCGACTCCACTTCGCCCCAGGGCGTCCATTCCGTCCAGGTTGCCAGGTTGTCGAGAAGAGGGAAGACGGCCTCGGGCGGAGCCGAGATTTCCACCGTTCCGGTCACCTCGACGGTTGCCGGCAGCAGGATCCCCACCAGCACGAAGGTGCCGGCGAGCAGGGCCAGGAGCGCGGCGACAAGCGCACCGGGTTTCGCTACGGAACCGAACACGGCGGGACGGTGGACCCCCTGTCGTCGCCGACCCTGGCAGCCCACGTTCATCCGAAGAACCGGCCCAGGCGCTCCACCGCGCGTTCCAGTGTCGCGGCCCGCTTGCAGAAGGCGAAACGAACCAGCTTCCGGCCGTCTTCGGGCCTGCTGTAGAAGGACGAGCCGGGCACCGCGGCCACGCCGCACTCCCGCGCCAGGAAGGTGCTGAAGGCCACGTCGTCGAGGGTGCTGAGAGCGGAGAAGTCGGCCATCACGTAGTAGGCGCCTTCGGGTGGACGGCACCGGAAGCCGGATTCGCGGAGTCCACGGTGGAGAATGTCCCGCCGCCGGGTGTAGTCGGCGGCGAGACCGTCGTAGTATTCGCGTCGCAGTGACGAGATCCCGGCCGCACACGCCTCCTGGAGGGGGGCGGGGGCGCCGACGGTCAGGAAGTCGTGGACCTTGCGGATCGCCGAGTTCAGGGAGTGCGGCGCGACGATCGTGCCGATCCGCCAGCCGGTCACGCTGAAACTCTTGGACAGCCCCGAAATGATTACGGTGCGCTCCCGCATCCCGGGAAGCGTGGCGAGCGGGATGTGCTCGCCCTCGAAGATGATGTGTTCGTAGATTTCGTCCGTGATTGCGAGAAGGTCGTGGTGCCTGCAGATCTCGGCGAGCGCCATCATCTCGGCCCGGTCGAAGACGCGCCCCGAGGGGTTGTTGGGGGTGTTGACCACGATGGCCCGCGTGCGTTCGGTGACCGCACTTCGCAGGCGCTCGGGGTCGAGGCGGAAGTCCGGGAGCGAGAGGGGCACGAAGACCGGAGACGCGGCACAGAGCACCGCGTCCGGACCGTAGTTCTCGTAGAAGGGCTCGAGAACGACGACCTCCTCGCCCGGGTCGACGGCCGCGAGCATCACGGCCGCCATGGCCTCGGTCGCCCCGCAGGTGACCGTGATCTCCCGGTCCGCATCGACGTCGAGCCCATACCACTCGGCGTACTTGGCCGCCAGCGCCGCGCGCAGGCCGGGAGTGCCCCAGGTGATCGCGTACTGGTTGACGTCGTCGCGGATGGCCCGGCAGGCGGCGTCCTTGAGAAGCTGTGGGGCGGGGAAGTCGGGGAATCCCTGGGCGAGGTTGATCGCGCCGTGGCGCTCCGCCACCCGGGTCATGTCTCGAATGACCGATTCGGTAAATGTATGGGTTCGTGCGGCCGTACGCTGGCTCATGACCGAAGAATAGGCGGGCGAAATGCCACATGCCAGTTGACGGCCTCTCTCTTCATCTCTTATGTTGTGGACACGCAACGTCCACCTCAGGGAACCCCCGATGACCCAATCGACCGACCCCCGCTATCATGACGCGATGGAGCGCCTTCTCGGCTGCGCGGTCCTCTTCCACGGTGCCGAAAACCTGGCTGACCTCGCAGAAATCGATTTCGGAACACTTCTGGAGCAGAGTGGTCTGGGAATGTCCGCTTCTGACCTGGAGTTCATCGACGCGGCCGAGGCCCTGCGCTCGGAGATACAGATAGGGAAAGAGTTTGCGGGTGTTCTTGAGCGCATGGACAGGCGTTCCCGAACGATCGCCGCCAAGCGCACCTATGCCCATGTCCCCCAGAAGCTGGCGGTTCTCGGGGACGAGTTCGGGGTGAGCCGGGAGCGTGCGCGCCAGTTGGAAGTCCGGCTTCGCTGGGTGGTCGAGGAGGCTGCGTCCGGAGCCGTGCAACGGGCCGCCGACTGGCTCGTGCGGGCGGTCGGGGCGGCAGCCACACCGGCGAGATTCCAGAGAATCCTGGACTTGCTTGTGGACGATGCTCCGCCGGAGTGGAGGAGCGCGGCCGAGGTTGCGGTCATGAAGCAGGGCGGGTACGAATACCTTGACGGGGTTGTGGCGAACGGGGTGTTCCGAGGTTTGGTGGAGGAGGCGCGGCGGCTTGCTCCGCGGTTCGCCAACGAGGCGGGCGTGATCGACGAAAAGGGACTTCGCCGGGAGATCGGCGCGGACGGAATATCCGAGTGGGAGGCCCTGGCGCGGAACGCCCGGCTGGTGCGGGTGGGTGGCAGCCTTGTGCTCCGGGACACGCGGCGCGTCCGCGTTTTCCTGGCCCTGAGCGACATCGGCGAGCCGTCCACAAGGGATGTGATTGCGGACTTGGCCGGGCTCACCGACAACTCGTCGCTTTCCAGCCTCCTTTCATCCGATCCTCTCTTCGTCCGGTTCACCAAGGACAAGTGGGGTCTGAGGGACTGGACGGACGAGCCCTACGAAGGGGTGGTCGAGGCGATCATGCGACGAATCGCGAAAGCCGGTGGCGTCGTCAGCGTCCAGTCGCTGGTCGAGGAGATCCCGGACCGGTTCGAGGTTCTCCCCGCCACCGTGCGCAACTACCTGGGCACGAGAAAATTCGCGGTCGACGGGGATTTCGTACGGGTCGTCGCCGCACCTGTCGCGCCACCCAGGAATCTCGCCGATGCCAGGGATGTGGTATGGTCGCGGGACGGCACGCCTGCTCTTCACTTCGAGGCGGGTGTGCATCACCTGAAGGGCAACAGCCAGAAGGTGTCGGTCGCGGTCGCACAGCACCTCGGCGTCGGCCTCGACGGCTCGATAAAGATCCCGTTCGAGCACCCCCGGGGGGTGGATGACGCATCCGTGATCTGGCGGTCCTACGACCCGAACGGACCGGAGATCGGCCGCCTGCGGGAGGCCCTCCTGGAGTCTGGTGTGCAACCCGGCGAAGAGGTGTTCGTCGTGCTCAGACGCGAAGGTCTGCGGCTCCTCACCGACGCCTCGCAATTCGTGAACAGGAAACCGGCACCTGCCGAAGACTGATCGCTATCGGACTCGTGGCTCGCCCCCTGCGCCTTCGCGGTTCCGGTTGACGAGCACGACCCCCCAGGTGAGAACGGGCAGCACGAAGACCGCCAGGTATCCGTAGGTGATGTAGCCGTAGCCCCTGGCGACCAGAGGGATGAGCCCGAACCGGGCCATGACCGCGCCGAGCCCCAACATCGCCAGCGCCGCCCCCACCCGGATGGCGACGGGAAGTTCCCGGTCCCGTGCCCGGCGGCTGCGGGCGATGCGCTCGTTCACCGCGTGCAGGAGGCCGGCCCCGGTCTCGGCCAGCGTGCCGAAAAGCACCACCTGGAACGCGACCTGGAAGCCGCGGGATCCAAGCATCTCCAACATATGATTAACCGGTATCGATTCTGTCAATATCTGCGGATATTCACCCGCGATCGCGACAAGGAAGAGCAGTGCCGGAACCATCGCGATGGGCCCGGTCAGGAGTCCCGCGATGAAGGTGTCCCTGCGGCTGCGGTGGTGGCGGATGGTGATGAGGACGGCGGGGAGCGCGCCCAGGTTGTACCCCGCATACTGCAGTCCACCCAGGATCCAGTTCCCCCGGATGCCGCCGCCGGCCAGAGAGGCCTCGATGGCCGGGCCGAAGCTGCGAACGCATAGGACGAAGAAAACGATGTACACGAGGTAGAGGACGGCCGACCAGGCGGTGAAGGCCCTCTCGATCACCCGGTTGCCGCCGAAGACGAGGAAACCGACCAGCACGAGAATCCCGACGACGCCGGCCAGGTAGGGGAGCCCGAAGGCCCTCTCTGCAATCGACCCGGCGGCGGCGGCGATCACGGCGAGGACGATCATCATGAGGGCGACGTACAGCACCTCGAAGGCCACCCACCACGGACCTAGCAATCTCTGAAAGAAGCTGCGGTACTCGAACGCCCGGAACACGCGCGCGAATTCATAGCTGACGATGCATACGGCGCTCCAGACGGCGGTGGCCAGGGCCATGGCCAACAGTCCCCCGAGGGGTCCGCGCGAGAGAAAGAACTCGGCCAGCTCCCGTCCGGTGCCGTATCCGCCGGCGATTACCACCGACTGGAAGACGAAGCCCGGAAGAAGGTAGCGGCGCAGGGCGTTCATCCCCGGTCACCTCCCTCCCGTCGAACCGGCCGGGGCGCGCCTTCCCTGAGTGCCCGCACCATCAGGTCGTCGTCCACGTTGCCCCCCGAGACCACCGCCACCACCACCTCGCCCGGCGACACGGGAACCCGGCCGCACATCAGCGCGGCGACCGCCGCGGCCCCCGAGGGCTCGGCCACCAGCTTCGCGCGGGTCAGCAGCAGACGCATGGCGGAGAGGATCTCCTCGTCGCGCACCAGGACCACGTCCTCGACGAATTCGGCGACGTACCGGTAGTTCAGCTTCCCCGCCATGGGAGGCGCCAGGCCGTCGGCGATGGTATCGGTGCTCTCCAGGGTTGCGGCGCGTCCCGCCTCGATGCTCCTGTGCATGGCGGGCGCTCCCTCCGGCTCCACCCCGAACACACGCATTCGGCCGCGGCCCGCCAACCTGCCCGCCGCGGCGAGCGCCCCGGCGATCCCCGCGATGTGACCCCCCCCGCCCACCGGAACGACGACGGCCGCGCCGCCCGTGACGTCCTCGGCCACTTCGAGCCCGGTGGAACCGTGCCCGGCGATCACGGGCTCCGCGTCGAAGGGATGCAGGAAGGCGAGTCCCTCCTCGTCCGCAAGCCGCCGCGCCTCGCGGAAGGCTTCGGCCGGGGTCCCGTGGAGGAGGACTTCGGCGCCGTAGCCGGTCGCGGCCGCCACCTTTGACGGCGACGCCCCCTCAGGCATCACCACGACGGCCCGCATCCCCGCCCGCCGCGCCGCCCATGCCACGGCCTGGGCGTGGTTCCCGGCCGAGATGGTGATCACGCCCGCGGTCCTCCGGGGCCGGGCCAGCGACGCGATCGCGTTCAGGGCGCCGCGCACCTTGAAGGAGCCCGTCTTCTGCAGGTTCTCGCATTTCAGCCAGGCGTTCGTCCCATTCGCCCGGCCCAGCGTGCGAAAGGACAAGAGCGGGGTACGGTGGACGCAGGCGGCCACACGGCGTCTCGCCGCCTCGAAGTCCTCCAGTGTGAGCCAATGCATCGCCTGCGCCATCCCGCGGCATGTCGGGCCGGGGCCCGGGGGCGGGGGAACCCTCCTCCGCGATTGTGTTTGCCCCCCGGATATCCTACCTTCGGCAGGACACACAACTTAGCGTCTCCCGCAGCAAGGATGGTTGCCATGAGCGCCGGATCACGTCTTGTCACAGTACTTTCGGTCTCCTTCGCCATGAGTTTTCCGGCGCCGCCGGCGCTTGCACAACAGGGGGCCATCGGGGGACGGGTGACCGACGCCGAGACCGGGGAGCCGGTCGTGGGAGCGTCCGTGCAGGTCCGCGGCCAGGCGGGTTCGCAGGCGTCCGACGAAGAGGGCCGGTTCGCTCTGGAGGCATCTCCCGGGACCCACATCGTCGTCGTGACCATTATCGGCTACGAGACCGCCTGGGTCGACGGCGTGGATGTGACGCCGGGGCGCACGACCGAGCTGAACATCGCGCTGCGCTCCCGTGCGCTGGTGCTGAATCCGGTGGTCGTGACGGTGTCGCGCCGCCAGGAAAAGGCGCTCGACGCCCCCGCCTCCGTCTCCACGGTCTCCGCCGACGAGATCGCGAGAATCGCGGCCGTCACGGTGGCGGATCACGTCCAGACGCTCCCCGGCGTCGACCGGGCCCAGACGGGGCTGGCCCAGAGCACCGTGGTGGCCCGCGGCTTCAACAACGTCTTCTCCGGCACGCTGCTCACGATTATCGACAACCGCTACGCGCGGGTTCCGTCGCTCCGCTTCAACGCCTACAGCATGTTCCCGACCACGGACCTCGACATCGACCGCATCGAGGTTTCGCTGGGCCCGGGCGCGGCCCTCTACGGCCCCAACGCAGCGTCGGGCGTCATGCACCTTATCACCTCGTCTCCCCTGGACAGACAGGGCTCGTCGATCTCGCTCGCCGGCGGGGAACGGTCACTCTTCCACGCCCAGTTCCGCACGGCCCACGCCCCTTCCGAGAACTTCGGGCTGAAGATTTCCGGGCAGTACATGCGAGGGAACGACTGGGAGTACGATGACCCGGTGGAAGCGGACGCTCGCAAAGCCGATCCCACGATCCCCGGGCGGGACTATGCGAGCCAACGGTACTCCGTTGACGCGCGCGTCGATTTCCGCGTCGCCGACGACGGGGACCTCGTGCTTAACGGCGGAATCTCGACCCTTGCCAGCGGAGTGGAGATGACCGGAATCGGCGCCTTCCAGGTCAAGAACTGGGGGTACAACTACTTCCAGTCCAGATTCTCCAAGGGCCGTCTCTTCGGCCAGTTCTTCCTCAACATGACGAACTCCGGGTCCGAGGCCGGCGCCACCTCCCGCGAAGGCACCTTCGGACTGCGGAGCGGAGAGCCCGTCGTCGACCAGTCCCACACCATGGCGGCCCAGTTCCAGTACGGCTTCGACGTGGGTTCCCGGCAGAGCTTCACCTACGGCGTGGACTGGCAGAGGACCGAGCCCAGCACCGGCGGCACGATCAACGGGGACAACGAAGACGACGACATCATCTCCGAGATCGGGGGTTACGTGCACTCGGAGACCTCTCTGGCTGACAGGGTGGACCTGGTCACGGCCGTCCGCATCGACAACCACAGCCGTCTGGGCGACGTGAACATCTCGCCCCGCGCCGCCCTGGTCTTCAAGCCCGCGGAACACCAGAACTTCCGGCTCACCTACAACCGCGCCTTCGGGACTCCGACCAGCAGCAACCTCTTCCTGGACATCGAAGCGTCGAAGCTGCCTCCGCCCATAGACTTCTTCGCGGTGCGGGCGCGCGGGGTGCCCGCGACCGGATACACCTTTTCGCGGGAGTGCGAGGGGGGATTCATGTCCCGCTGCATGCGTACCCCCGTCGCACCCGGACAGGAGCTTCCGGCCTCGGCGCCGCTGCTCTGGAATGCCCTCCTCGAACTGGCGGCGGCGGCGGATCCCCGGATAAACGCCATAAAGGCCCTGCTCGAGAATCCGGGTGCCCTCGAAGACGATCCCGCGCTGGGTACCGTGCTGAGGCGGCTCGACATCGACGGACAGGTGTTCCTGCTGGACACCGCCGGTCCCGCCGATGTCGACCCACTCGAGTCCACCATTCACACGACCTACGAGGCCGGCTACAAGGGGTTGCTGGGCAACCGCGTGCGGTTCGCCGCCGACGTGTACTTCGCGAACATCCAGAATTTCGTCGGACCCCTGCGCGTCGAGACGCCCAACGTCTTCCTCGAACCCGTTTCCACGGGCGCCTTCGTTCTGAACCGCCTCCGACTTCTGATTCAGCTGGGCCAGATGACCGTGGAGGAGGCGCAGGCAATCGCCGCCCTGTTCGCGGGGGTGCCGGTCGGCACCATCGTGCCGGACCAGGTCGGCGATCACAACCTCATGGTGACCTACCGCAACTTCGGCAAGGTCGACTACTGGGGAGCCGACCTGGCGGCGCAGGTCCTGGTCTCGGACCGGCTGCGGATCAACCTCAACTACTCCATGGTGAGCGCCGACTGCTTCTTCGGCGATAACAAGGACGGCAAGTGCCTCGGCCAGTCCGACATCGCGCTGAACGCCCCGAAGGGCAAGGGGTCTGTCGGGTTCACCTTCGACGACCGTGCCGCGGGGCTGTCGCTGCAGGGACGCGTGCGTATGACCGGCGAGTTTCCCATGAATTCCGGCGTGTACCGCGGAACGGTGGACGCGTACTCGGTCGTGGACGCATCGATCGGCTACAGGCTGCCCTTCCAGCCCGGGACCCGCGTATCGCTGACCGCCAACAACATCGGCGACAACATGCACCGGGAGTTCGTCGGAGCCCCGGAAGTGGGCCGGCTTCTCCTGCTCCGCGTGCAGCACGACTTCTGACCGCCGGCGCAAGCGGGGCGGCGGGTGAAATCCGGAAGTAAGCGGCGGCGGCAGGCCCGGGTGCTCAGGATCATCCGCGAGCGCCGGGTCCCGCACCAGGAAGCCCTGCGCGAACTCCTCGCCGCGGAGGGCTTCGGGGTGGCGCAGGCCACCCTGTCGCGCGACATCCGGGACCTGCGTCTGGTCAAGGTGGTCGGCGCCGACGGGAAGCCGCACTACACGCTGCCCGAGGAGTGGGAGCACGTCGCCCCGCTGGACTCGATCCTGCCGACCCTCTTCGTAGGGGCCGAGACCGTGGGCAACCTCCTCGTCGTCAGGACGCTGAACGGGGCGGCGCAGGCGGTGGCGTCGGGGATCGACTGGGAGGAGTTCGAAGGGTTGGCCGGAACCATCGCCGGCGACGACACCGTGCTGGTGATTCTCCGTGACCCACATGCCGCGGCGGAGGTCGCCGCGACGATCAGGGAGCTGGCCGGTGAACGCTGACCCCTGCGCCCCGCCGCTCTCCGCGCGAAGCCGGGCCTCTTCCCGAGTGGCCCGGCGCCGGGGCGGTCCCGGTGTGGCGTGGAAGGTGTTCCCTGGTGGCGCGAGGACTCCGGGGCCGCCGCGGTTCGAGCACCCCGGGGTTGACGGTCACGAGCGTGATGCATATTATTCCACGGAAGTTGGAATATTATTTTTCCGGTTCCGGAACCGACAAGCGGGTTCGGAGCATGGGGATCTGGCAGTTCCGTACGGCCTTGGCGGGAGACGTACGGCCCCCGTGTTCCGGCCCGTGTCCGGTTCGGGGACGCAGGCGACACGGAGTGCCGGAAGGCCGTGAAGATCGTACTGGGATACTCGGGCGGACTCGACACGTCGGTGATCGTGCCCTGGCTGGGAGAGAACTATCGGGCCGGGGTCGTCTGCATGGCGGCCGACGTGGGACAGCGCGGCGGAGTGGGCCTGCTGGCGGGGAAGGCCTTCGCCACCGGTGCCTGCGCATTCCACGGCGAGGACCTGAGGGAGGAATTCCTGACGGACTACGTCCTGCCCGTGCTGCGGGCGGGTGCCGTGTACAGCCGGAAGTACCTGCTCGGCACCGCCATGGCCCGGCCCCTGATCTCGCGCCGCATGGTGGAGATCGCACGGCGCACGGGAGCGGGTGCCCTGGCCCACGGCTGTACCGGCAAGGGGAACGACCAGCTGCGCTTCGAGCTGTCCTTCGCCGCTCTCGCCCCCGATCTGAAGGTGATCGCTCCGTGGAGGGAGTGGGACATCGCCTCGCGGGAGGACGCCTTCGCCTACGCACGCGCCCGGGGAATCTCGCTGGAGGGCGTAGACGCCGAGAAGCTCTACTCACGCGACGAGAACCTGTGGCATATCAGTCACGAGGGCGGTCCCCTGGAGGACCCGGCCAACGCTCCGGGACCCGATGTCTTCGTCTGGACGCGTGACCCCGTGGACGCGCCCGACAGGCCCCTCGAACTCGAACTCGGCTTCGAGGCGGGCGTGCCGGTGACGATCGATGGACGCCCCCTGTCGCCGCTGCCTCTGCTCCTCGAGCTCAACGAGGCGGGGTCCGAGCACGGAGTGGGCCGGGCCGACGTCGTCGAGGACCGGGTCGTCGGGATCAAGTCGCGGGGTGTCTACGAGACCCCGGGAGGGACGATCCTGCTGGCCGCGATCCAGGAGCTCGAGCAGCTTGTGCTGTCGCGCGGCGCGCTGGCGCTGAAGGACCGGCTGGCTCCCCTCTACGCCGATCTGGTATACGAAGGACGGTGGTGGACGCCCGAGAGGGAGGCCCTCGACGCAATGGTGGACTCCCTGATGGGCAACGTGACCGGCACGGTGCGGCTGCGCCTCTACAAGGGGCAGGCGACTGTCGTGTCACGGTCCGCGCCCGCGTCGCTGTACGACCTCGACCTCGCCTCTTTCGGTGCCTGCGAGGGCTATGCGCACTCGGACTCCTCGGGCTTCGTCAAGCTCTTCAGCCTGTCCCAGCGTGCGCTGTCGGCGCAGTCGACGGCTGCACCCGGGCCCGCGGCCCTTCCCCGGCGGGCGAAGCCGGCCGGATCCGTCCAGCCGGTCCGGACGTCCTCCGCGGCGCCGGTCCACGCGCACGCCGACTGACCGCGCTGGACGGACACCCTCCCTCCCCGGCCTCCGGTGATCCGGGAGACACGGGGGGGCATGCCCTCTGGGGCGGGCGCTCCGAGGGCGGTCTGGCGAGCGAGATGGAGGCGTTGAACCGGTCCCTCGATGTGGACTGGCGCCTCTGGGCCCACGACATACGCGGGAGCCGCGCGTGGGCCCGGGGGCTCGAGCGGGCGGGGATCCTGTCGCGGGGGGAAGCCCGGCGGATCGACCTCGGCCTGGCGGCCGTCGCCCGCCGGCTCGAGGCTCTGTCCGGGCCCGAAGGACTGCCGGAAGAGGACATCCACACCGTCGTGGAGAGGATGCTGATCGAGGAAGTCGGCGACCTGGGGGGCAAGCTCCACACCGGACGGTCCCGCAACGACCAGGTCGCGACCGATTTCCGGCTGTGGGCGAAGGACGCGATCCGCGCGCTCCGGGGCCGGGTGGCCGCGCTGGTCGAAGCGCTCGCAGCGAAGGCGCGTGCGACCACCGGAGTCCTGATGCCCGGCTACACGCACCTGCAGCAGGCGCAGCCGGTGCCGGCCGCCCATTGGCTGCTGTCGCGGGCCTGGCCGCTGGTCAGGGACCTGGAACACTACGGTGCGGCGCTTCGGGAGTGCGATGTCCTTCCCCTGGGCTCGGGGGCGGTCGCGGGTTGCCCGTTCGCGATCGACCGGGAGGCGCTGGCGGCCGACCTCGGCTTCGCACGCGTCTCCCGGAACTCCATCGACGGCGTCTCCGACCGCGACTGGGCAGCGCGCCTTCTCTTCGGCACGGCCATGACAGGCGTGCATGTATCCCAGTTCGCCGAGGATCTGGTCCTCTTCTCCAGCAGCGAGTTCGGCTTCGTGCGCTTGGGCGACGGCCATACGACGGGGTCGTCGCTCATGCCCCAGAAGCGCAACCCGGACGTGGCCGAACTGGCGCGCGGGAAGTCCGGGCGCCTGGTCGGGAACCTCGTGGGGATGCTCACCGTGCTGAAGGGATTGCCGACCGGCTACAACCGCGATCTGCAGGAAGACAAGGAGGCGGTCTTCGACTCGGTGGACACGCTTGCCGTCGTCCTGCCGGCGCTCACGGGTGCCGTGGACGGCATGTCCCTCGACCGGGCCCGCATCTCCCGGGCGCTTCGTCCCGAAGTGCTGGCCACCGACCTGGCCGACTACCTGGTGCGCACCGGCGTGCCCTTCCGCGAAGCCCACCGGGCCGCCGCGGCGGTCGTCCGAGCCGCGGAGGGGGCGGGCAAGGACATTCACCGGCTCACGCTGGAGCAGATGCGTGCCGTCCACCCGGGATTCTCCGAGGATGTCTTCGAGGTGTTCGACCCGGTCGTATCGGCAGAGTCGCGGGGGGGTGCGGGCGGCACCTCGGCGGCGGCGCTGGAGCGGCAGTTGGCTGCCCTCGCCGGAGCCATGTCCGAAGCCGGAGGCGACGACGGGAATACGCCGCCCCGACTGGTGACCGGCCCGCGCGGCGGGTAGATTCCGCCTCCTCCCCCCGGAAGACCACCCCCAACCCGGCGGCGTATTGGCCCCACCCTCCGTGGAAGAGATGAAGCGCCTTGCGGGGCGCAACGCGGCCGGCACCGTCGCGTCGGGCATGCGTCTCGGCCTCGGCACCGGCTCGACCGTCGCCCATTTCCTCGAACACCTGGGCGAGCGCCTCGCCTGCGGGGAGGTCTCGGACGTGGTGGGCGTCCCGACCTCGGTTCGCACCGAAGAGGCCGCGCGGCGGCTGCGGATTCCCCTTGCCACCCTGGAGGAACTGGGCTCACTCGACCTCGCCGTCGACGGTGCCGACGAAGTCGATCCGGCCCTCGACCTCGTGAAGGGACTGGGAGGCGCGCTGCTCAGGGAGAAGATGGTGGCCCAGGCTGCGGCCCGCATGCTGGTCATCGTGGACGACTCCAAGCTGGTGGGCCGGCTGGGGGAGCGCGCGCCGGTGCCCGTCGAGGTCGTTGCGTTCGGCCACGCGAGCCACATTGCCTGGCTGCGCGATCTGGGGGCCGAGCCCCGCCTCCGCGCCGGCGGCGATGGGGTCCCCTACCGCACCGACAACGGCAACCTGATCCTCGACTGCCGCTTCGACGGCGGAATAGGGGACCCGGCCGAGCTGGAGAGTCGGCTGGCACACAGGGCCGGCGTGGTGGAATCGGGGCTGTTCCTGGATCTGGCCGGCGAGGCGGTCGTGGCGGGGACGGAGGGGGTGCGCCGCCTGGGAGGGAACGCTGCGTGAGCATCAGGATCGCCCCTTCGCTCCTGAGCTGCCGCTTCGCCGAGCTGGGCAGCGAGGTCCGCGCGGTCGACGAGGCCGGGGCGGAATGGATTCACGTCGATGTCATGGACGGCCATTTCGTGCCCAACATCACGATCGGACCGCTGATCACCGACGCGGTGCGAGGGGTGACCGAACGCACCCTGGACGTGCACCTGATGATCGACAATCCCGACCGGTACATCGGCGACTTCGCCCGCGCGGGCGCGGATGTGATAACCGTGCACGCGGAGGCGGCGGTCCACCTCCACCGGACGCTCGGCCTGATCCGCGGGCTGGGGAAGCGCGCGGGCGTGGCGCTCAACCCCGCGACGCCCCTCGCCGCGGTCGACGAGGTGCTCGATGAGATCGACCTGCTCCTGGTCATGTCGGTGAACCCGGGCTTCGGCGGCCAGGCCTTCATCCCGCGAGCGGTGGACAGGGTGGCGCGGGCCCGCGCCATGGTGGAGGCCCGCCGGCCGGGACAGGTGGAGGTGGAGGTTGACGGCGGCGTGAGCGTGAAGACCGCGCCCGCGCTGGCGAGGGCGGGTGCGACGGTTCTGGTTGCCGGCTCGGCCGTCTTCGGGCACTCCGCCGGGCCCGGCGCCGGCGTGGAGGCCATCCGTGCATCCATCGCCGGGATCTCGTGGCCGGACGGGGAAGGCTGAGGCATCGCCATGCCGCGCATCATGCATGAAGCGGAGCTGCCCTTCCCGGTCGAACAGGCATGGGACTGGCACATGCGTCCGGGTGCGCTCGAGCGGCTGATGCCTCCGTGGGAGGATGCGCGGGTGGTTGGCCGGGAGGGCGGAATCGGCGACGGCGGGACCGTGCATCTGAGGGTGCGCCGGGGTCCCGTGAAGGTGGATTTCAAGGTTCGCCACACCGAATTCGAGCCGGGCAGACTCTTCACCGACGAGCAGTACTCCGGCCCGATGGGGTCGTGGGTGCACCGTCACGAGTTCGAACCCCGCGGCGGCGGGGCCTGCCTGATCCGGGACCGCATCGCGTACGAACCGCCCCTGGGGTCCGTGACCGCCGCCCTGGCCGGGTCGGCGCTGGAAGGAGAAGCGAAGCGCCTCTTCCGTTTCCGCAACCGGCGACTCGTCCGCGATCTCGCGCGCCACGCCGCGTACGACGGGCCCCCGCTCAGAGTGGCGGTCACCGGCGCGAGCGGCTTCATCGGGTCGGCGCTGCGGCACTTCCTCACCACCGGGGGCCACGAGGTGCTGCCCATCGTGCGCCGCAGGCCGGACCGCGACCTGGGCGAAGTCTACTGGGACCCGATGGAGCGGAAGATCGAGGGAGCCCGTCTGGAAGGGGTGGATGCCCTGGTGCACCTGGCCGGGGAGAGCCTGTCGCGGGGTCGCTGGACTCCGGTCGGGAAGGAGGCGATCTGGAAGAGCCGCGTCGTGGGTACCCGCGTGCTGGCGGATGCCCTGAATCGTCTGCGCGACCCGCCGCGTGTGTTCGTGTCGTCTTCGGCGGTCGGCTACTACGGCAACCGCGGCAGCGAACGGCTGGTCGAGCGGAGCCGGCCGGGGAAGGGGTTCCTCGCGGATCTGTGCCGCGAGTGGGAGAACGAGGCGTTCATCGCGGGCCGGTCCGGAGTCCGGGTCGTCGTCCTCAGGACCGGGCTCGTGCTCAGCCCCGCGGGGGGTGCGCTCGGCACCATGCTTCTTCCCTTCAAGATGGGGATCGGTGGCCGGCTGGGGTCGGGCCGGCAGTACGTGAGCTGGATCGACCACGACGACCTCGTCGCTCTCATCTTCCATGCGCTGGTCACGCCTTCGCTGCGGGGACCGGTCAACGCCACCGCCCCCCACCCGGTCACCAACGCCACCTTCACCACGAAGCTGGGGCATGTGCTGAGGCGCCCCACGCTGCTTCCGGTGCCGTCCCTTGCGGTTCGCGGCCTATTCGGCGAGATGGGCGGGGCGCTGCTGCTCGACGGCGCCCGCGTGCTGCCCGAAGCGGCTATGCGGGACGGTTTCCGTTTCGACTTCGAGGGCATCGGCGAATCGCTGGCCTTCCAGCTCGGGCGGCGTGCGCCCGGCTCCTAGAGCGGCCTGGCACCCCGCGAGTCCCGTATGTCGTCCGCGGACAAGTCCCTCCGGCGCGGTGACCTGGCGCCCGACCCCGTGGAGCAGTTCGCGCGCTGGTTCGCCGAAGCGGAGGCCGACCCGGCGATCGTCTTCGCCGAGGCCGTGTGCCTCTCCACCCTGGGCCCCGGCGGAACCCCCGAGGGGCGGATGGTGCTCCTCAAGCACTTCGACGCCCGGGGTTTCGTCTTCTACACCAACCTGGAGTCGGCCAAGTCGCATTCGCTGGCCGAGCACCCGCGGGCGGGCATGACCTTCCACTGGCAACCGCACGGCAGACAGGTACGGCTCCGCGGGCCGGTCGAGCCCGTGTCGGAGCACGCGGCGGACGCGTACTTCGCGAGCCGGCCGCGCCGGAGCCGCATCGGTGCCTGGGCTTCCGACCAGAGCCGCGAGCTGGAGAGCCGCGCGGCCCTGGAAGACAGGGTGAAGGAGCTGGAGGACCGCTTCGCGGGCGGTGACGTTCCCAGGCCGCCCAACTGGTCCGGCTTCCGCATCGTCCCGGATGCCATCGAATTCTGGCAGGAAGGCGAGGCCAGATTGCACGACCGCTTCCTGTACGCGCGCGAGGGGGCGGGGGGATGGGTCCGGCGCCGGCTCCATCCGTAAACGCGCCCGAAGAGGGGTGCGCCTTCTCCACCCGCTGCGGTATAGTCCAGATTCAAGGCACCGTTTCCAGCTCTTCCGATCCCCCGGTCGCCGGGAGTCACTTCTTGCAACAGGCCCGCTACATCGTACGGATCGCGGCCGAGGTGGCCAGCAAGTCGAACCGCACCCGCCGCCGCTTCCACAAGCGGCTGGTCCGGAACCTGGGCGACGCGCTCGCCTCCTCCGGCGCCGGCGCACGGGTGAGCGACCGCTGGAGCCGCCTGTTCGTCACGTTCTCCGGCCCGCCCGGGGGACCATCCGCCGACGAGGCGATGCGGTCCGCGACGCGCGTCTTCGGCGTCCACTCCTTCTCCCGCGTCGATGCGGTCCTCGACGCCGACCTGGACCGGATCGTGGAGGCCGGCCACGAACTCTACCGGGATCGGGTCCGCGGCAGGCGCTACGCCGTCGCCGCCCGCCGAACCGGTCGCCATTCCTTCTCGTCGCGAGATATCGGGGTGCACCTGGGGGCCGCGCTCAACCCCTACGGCACCGTCGATCTCACCGCGCCGGAGGTGACCGTGTCGGTCGAGGTGCGCGACCGGCTGGCCTACCTCTTCGCCGGCCGGGCCGAGGGGCCGGGCGGTCTGCCGGTGGGAGTGCAGGGCCGGGCGGTCTGCCTGATCTCCGGCGGCTTCGACTCGGCGGTGGCGGCGTGGTTCCTTCTCAAGCGCGGCGTCGCGCTGGACTACGTCTTCTGCAACCTGGCCGGTCCGGCCTTCGAAAGGTCCGTGATCCAGGTCACCAGGGTGCTCGCCGACCGCTGGAGCTACGGCGACCGGCCGCGCATCCACATCGTCGACTTCGCGCGGCCGGTGCACGAGCTGCAGAGCAGGGTCACTCCCCGCTACTGGCAGGTCGTCCTCAAGCGCCTCATGTACCGTGCGGCCGAGGCGGTGGCCGCCGAAACAGGGGCGGTCGCGCTGGTGACCGGCGAATCGCTCGGGCAGGTGTCGTCCCAGACGCTCCCCAACCTGCGGGCCATCGAGGCCGCGGCAACGCTGCCGGTCCTCCGCCCGCTGGTGGGGTTCGACAAGGAGGAGATCATCCGGATCGCCAGGCGGATCGGAACCGCGGCGCTCTCGGCCCGCGTCAGGGAGTACTGCGCGATCCTGGCGGGAAAGCCGGTAACGGGGGCGAAAGCGGGGGCGGTGGACCGTGAGGAGGCGCCGCTGGATCCCGGCCTGGTGGCGCGCGAGGTGGCCGGACGCACGGTGCTGGAGGTGCGCAAAGTGACCGACGCCGGGCTGCGGCGCGACTACCTCTGGGTGGAAGCGGTGCCCGCCGGGGCTCGCGTCATCGACTGCCGACCCGCTCACCACGACGACGGGTGGCGCTTTCCCGGGTCTCTCCGGGTCCCTGCGAAAGATCTTCCCGACCTGGTCCCAGGACTTGATAAGACCAATGCATACGTGCTATTTTGCGACAACGGAATTGAGTCTCAGAAACTTGCAAATCTCATGCAGACAATAGGATACGACGCATATGCGCTCCGGGGGGGCACCCGCATGCTTCGCCAGACCTAGCCGATTGGCGCAAGCCCGGGAAAGGACTTTCGACCCCTGGCGCCCTGGAGGATGCTGGGAGTCCGGCGGTCGGAGGGGACGCCTGCCCGGCACCGGACGCCGCGGCGCGACTTGCGGAATCCGCGCCCACCCCGCACTATGTGGTGTAGGGTGAGGTCCAGATCGATCCGGTCGCCGGAATCGACTGCAAGCAGGGGCGCCCCGGCACCCGCGGGGCGCGCCGTTCGGATCGGCGGCGTGCGAAAACGGGCCGCAGGCCCTATAATGGTATGGATGCCGGTCGCCACGCCGAGAGGTCGGCGTGGCTCACTATGAAGGCGCGCCCGGACAGGATGCGTCAACACACTCCAAACAGAGGAGGACACGATGAACACACCTTCGTCTACCCGGTCGCCCATCGCGGGGTTCCCGACCCCGCTGCGGTGGTCTCCACTGCTGTTGGTGGTCGCCTTGCTTGCCGCGTGCGGTGGAGACCCACCGATCGTCTGTGGCGAGGAAGGTCAGGTCGAGCTGTTCACCAAGGACAGTGAACTGCTCCAGCCGTGCTTCGAGGACCCGGAGGGTGAGAAGCTGACGCTTAGCACGCGTTCGGCGGATAAAGCGATCGCGACCTCGATCGTCCTCGGGCAGGCCATCAGGATCAAGGCCGTCTCTCCGGGCAGCACGACGGTTACCGTCACGGCGGAGGATCCCGGTGGCCAGACGGCCTCGATGGACATCCAGGTGCTGGTGCCGAACCGGGCGCCCAGAGCTCGCGGCAGGATGTCCGATGTCAAGACCATGATCGAGGGCGTGAGGCAGGAGGTGGTCAACGACTACTTCAGCGACCCCGACGACCAGGCCCTGGTCTTCAGTGCCAGGCCGGCGGATCCGTCGGTCGCCAGCGCGGAGGTCGTCGACTCCCTCAAGCTGATCGTGAGGGGTGTCGGAAACGGGACCACCACGGTGACGGTGGTCGCCACCGATCCGGGCGGACTGACGGCCGAACGGGAAATGGAGGTTTCGGTCGTGGATCCCGTCATGATCTTCGAGAATGCTTTCGACGATTCTGGGGAACTGAGCGACTGGACAAGGAACTTCGCTTCCATCGGCTCGATCACGGGCGGTAGGCTCTACCTCTACAACCTCTACCCGGGCTGGTTCGGTCTGGCCGACAGGACCGGCTTGGCGGTCAGCGACTATGTGTTCGCGGCGTCCGTGGGCCGTGATACCGAAGATATTGTCGCGGGGTTCATGGCCATCGCTCCCTACGTGAGCTTCGCCACTCCGTATGCGTTCTTCTTCACGCTCGGGTACGGCGAGAACGTCTTGAACCACGCGGGCGACTCCAACTGGCGAATGGCCACGTGCTGCTTCTGGTCGTCCGAGGGGGCCTTCGGAGGGGAATCGGACCTGATCGCTGAAGTGGGCGAGTTGAACGAGATTGCGATGAGCACACGGCGGGGCCGGATGACCTTCACGATCGATGGCGAGGAAATGTTAGACATCGACATGATCGCCCGCGTTTGGCCGAGCTTGATGACGACCGCGAGGCTGGCGATGTACGGCCTCGGAGGCGCTACCCGGCAACGAGGGTTCTGGGACTGGGCCAGCGTGGATGCCGTCGATCAGACTCCCGATCCCGAAAGCCCTCCGGCGTTCGAGTTGGGCCCGGCCGAGTTCGAGGAGTTCGAGCTCGGCACGATGTCCGCACCCGGTGCCAAGATCCCGACCATCGAGATCCGGAAGTAGAGAACCTGGTGGGGATGCCCGATTGAGTCCCCCTTGACAGGACATTCCAGAGCGCTGGCGGACGAACCGGCGTGACGGGGCCCGGTATCGCACGGCGGGCGGAGCAGACGGATGCTCCGCCCGCCAAGCGGTGCCCGGGCCCGCCGTGCGCTAGGCAGCCGGTGGACACAACTCCCCCCGGCATTCGAGGGGACGACGCATCCGCGCCGGGACCTTTCGCCCCGCGTTGCCCCAAACGTCCCCCGTTTCCCCGATTGGACCGGCCATGACGCTGCGAATCAATGACCTGGCCCCCGACTTCGAGGCCGACACCACCGAGGGCCGCATCCGCTTTCACGACTGGATCGGCGACGGGTGGGCGATCCTCTTCTCCCACCCGAAGGACTTCACGCCCGTATGCACGACCGAGCTCGGCACGGTGGCCGGTCTCAGGGGCGAATTCGAGAAGCGTGGCTGCAAGGTGCTGGGGATAAGCGTGGATGGCGTAGGCGACCACCACGCTTGGTCGCGGGACATAGAGGCTTCCCAGGGCCATGCCATCAACTACCCGCTGGTCGGGGACCCGACACTCGAGGTGGTGAAGCTCTACGACATGCTGCCCGCCGACGCGGGAGACAGGAGCGAGGGCCGCACCCCCATGGACAACGCCACCGCCCGCTCGGTCTTTGTGATCGGCCCCGACAAGCGGATCAAGGCCACGCTGACCTACCCGATGAGCACCGGCCGCAACTTTGCCGAGATCATCCGCCTGCTCGACTCGATTCAGCTCACCGCGAGCGAGCAGGTGGCCACTCCCGCCGACTGGGAGCGGGGAGAAGATGTGATCATCCTGCCGGCGGTGTCCGACGAGGCCGCCCGGCGGAAGTACCCGGCAGGCTGGGAGCAGCCGCTGCCGTACATCCGTATCGTACCGCAGCCCGAGTAGGCGCGGCTACGCTCTGCGTTGCTCCTCAGCCCAATAGCGCTGCTATTGGCCCTTCGTCGCGCCTTGCCGGCCCGACAGAGCACCTGAAACCAGAATCCCGGCAGGAGATCATGTAAGTTCAACCAGGGCTGCACGATCTGCCGCTCTTGCCGGGACGCCGATTCCGACGCGCACGGGTCAAAGATGCGGGAGGGTCGGGGTTGATTGGCGGGAAGTTGTGCGAACCCCAGCACCGGGTCAAGCTCACGGATTCTTCGGCCCGATCCCGGCCGTCTTCAGCATGTCCGCCAGATGGCCCGATTCCACGACGACCCGCATGAGATCGACGCGGCTCTGGACGCCCAGCTTGCTCTTCAGGGACATTCGATAGTTGGCGACGGTCTTCGGTGCCAGATGGATCCGCCGGGCGATCTCCTCGGCGGTGTAACCGGTCGCGGTGAGGTACAGGACATCACGTTCCCGGTCGCTCAGGGAGTCCCAACCACCGGCGAGGCCCTGCGAGGCGTTTCGCGCCTTCGACAGCAGCCCGACGACATGCGCGGGGAAGGTCATCCTTCCGGCGGCCACCATGTCGAGGGCTCCGACCAGATCGGAGCGAGCCCGCCGCTTGCTCAGGCAGCCCATGGCACCCGCCTCAATCGCGGCTTCGACATACTCCGGGTCGTCGTGGGCGGTCAACACCA
>JAPPGI010000001.1 GCA_028874985.1 Gemmatimonadota bacterium
ACCCCGATGGCCTACGCGCATGACCTGCTACCCACCAGAAAAGGGGAAGAACCGCGGAGATAAGGTTCCAGTTCGTCCGGATCACGATGTGGTGGATGTAGTACCCCTTTGAGCCCTTGTGCTTGTCCTTCGAGTGGAACCCGTTGAGACCGGACAGTTTGCCCGATCTCGGGAAGTCCGCCCAGTAGAAGAGGAACGTCGGCCTGTCCGCCGTGCCGGGAGCGAGGAACCTCGAGGATCCCGTGCTCGGAAAGACGGTCTCCGACGTGAAGTGGTTGAGCGAGTCGCACTTGGCCCACTCCTCCGACTCGCCGCCCTTCCAGCGCGCCAGCCCCATCGCCTCCGCGTACAGGTTGTTTTCGCGGTTGTTCCAACGCCACCAGTTGCCGCTCCCGAAGAGCGCATCCAGGCAGGCGTAGACGGAGGGATACCCCGAGCACTCGCCCGCAAGGTGGTCGCTTTGGCCGGGACCGAATATCTGCGACGATCCCGGCGACGGAACGGCGGACGCCAGCAACCCGGCCAGCGCCAGCGCCGCGCGCCTCATCGGTCGTCCCCTTCCCCGACGTAGCCCGCGAGCCACCGCTCCTCCGTCCATGTCTCCTCTGGGTTGCGTGGCGCAAATCCCGCCCACACATCCGACAACATGGCATCCACCTGCGACCTGTCCCGGACGTGCGACGGCAGGTCGGGGCATTCGCCCGGGTAGAAATCATCGTATTGCCGGAAGTGGCCCAAGTAGCGCCAGAGGGGCGTGTCCATGATATCCCCTCCGGCCTCCATCCACGCTATATAGGCCTCGCCAACATCATCGCCGTGCTCGCGGACCCATGAGGTGGTGCCGCCCCATTTGGACCCGAAGGCCATGTCGCCCACCCAGAAGACGTGTGCGATGCCGTAGGGCTCCCTGGCTCCGCAATCGAGGTGGGGAAACCGGCCGTTAAGCTCGCCCAGCCGCCTTTCCCCGATATCGTCGCCGCGCTTGAGCGGCCAGCCGGGCGGCGAGTAGGGCGCGCGCGCGGCCCGCTCCTCCCTCGTGCCCATGAACTCCGCAAGCTCGTCCGCGGTGTAGGCGATCGGGCCCTCCCGGCCCGCGCACGCGGCCAGCCCGGCCACGGCGGCCAACATCAGGGTGAATCGGTTCGGTCTCATGGTCCTATCTCCCTTTTCGACCGGGCCGCGGGCGGGAGACAACCCCGTGTCGTCCTCTTTCCGGCCCGCAGCCCATGTAATGGTGTCCATCCATTCTGAACCACCCCGGACGGCCCTGTCAATAGACGCCGTACACCGCTCCCCAGCGGACATTGCGCTAACGAGCGGTACGGGGACAGCCCCGTAGCTCTTGCTTCCCGCCTAGATGGGCTTCTATCTTTCTCGCCGTTCAGATGTCACCCAGCGGAACCCATGCCGGGTTATCCGCTGAATACAATAGCCACCAAACGGGCGAAGCGGGTAGCTCCCGGCAGTCCGGGCGAATAGGCGGAAACCGCTGTTCGCTGGACCTATCTTCCGCGCGGGCGGCATCTGAACAATGGCCCGGCACCCGTCCGGGCCGTCACCCAAAAGGGACCGCGAGCCTCTGACGGCCCGCGATCCTGCCTGAAGCGGCGGACACCCGGCTGCCACCGGATGCCCGCCTACGCCCGACATTCCCAACCAGCTTGAGGAGCTAGAAAAATGTCGAACGATCTTCCTCTCTCGGCGCTCCTGTCCCACCTCCATTCGGAGAGTTATGACGCGATCGTCAAATGTCTCTGTGCGCCGCCACCCCCGACCAGCGATCCCGCCCAAGCGCTGGATACGCATGTTGGCCGGTCAAACGCGCGCCTCCTCGCCTTCGTCTACGTCTCCGGCCTTCTGAGCGGGGACGACAAGCGGAAGGCGATGGGTGCGCTTTCGGAGTGGGTGTTGGCGATCCGGTCACGCCGGACGCCGAACGAACGACTCGCCCACGAAGTCGAGGGCGATTTGCTGAACATGGCCGCATGGCTTCGAGAGGGGGGGGTCGATCTAGCCGGAGAACTGGCCTGACCCGTGCGCCCACCGGGCCAAGGCCAGGAGAACATCTTCCAGCCGGGGCGGCGGCGGCAGGTTTTTGACGGCCCGTGCCGCCCTGAGAAGCTCTTCCATCGTCTGCCTCCTTTGGCAGTAGGGGTACACCCGTGGCCGATTGCCACGGGAAAGGCCCGCGCCGGGATGAACCGGCACGGGCCTGCCGCCTGGAAAAGGCGTCTTTTCCCCGCCGAGCCTTCAGCCGCCCGGGCGGGACTCCATCGGCTGGCCTCCGAACCATGTCGATCCGGGCGGAACGACCGGCGCGGTCAGGTCACGGTACAGCAACCGTTTCCCGACGAGCCCGGCGACCACCTCCCGCATCTGGTCGATGGTGTCCAGATCGCGGAGGTTCTGGCGGCCGCAAAGCTCGTTGACGTAGCGCTGAAGGTGCTTGGGGCTGATCCAGTGGTGCGTCCCCATGTAGGTCCGCTTCAGGACCGCCCACAGCGATTCCACGCCGTTGGTGTGAACGTCGCCGCGGACGTACTCGCCGGTGCTGTGGGCCACGGACTCATGGTTCGGACGGCCCCGGTAGGCGCTGGTGCCGTCCGTGTAGACCGTCGCATCGGGATGGGCCACGCTGTCTACGAAGTCCAAGAGCGTTTCCCGGTCCGCCTTCGGGACGGCGCGGGCCGCCACCCGGTTGGTCTCGCGGTCCTTCGCGCCCACGACCGGCACCTTGCCGCCCGTGCCGCCCCGGATGCCCTTTTTCTTGCTGCGGTGCTTGTTCCGCTCCTTCCCGCCGATGTACGTCTCGTCGATCTCGACCGGGCCGGGAAGGTGCGGAACCTCCGGCTCGCCGTCGAACGCCTCCCGGATGCGGTGCAGCATGAACCACGCCGTCTTCTGCGTCACCCCGATGTCCCGGCGCAGTTTCAGGCTCGAGATGCCCTTCACGTGCGACATGTCGAGATAGATGGCGTAGACCCACTTCCGAAGCGGCAGCTTCGACGACTCCAGCGCCGATCCCGTCTTCACGCTGAAGTGCTTCCGGCAGTCCTTGCACCGGAACGGCATCGTCGGATGGTTCACCCGCGAGGTCCGACACGACCCGCACCGCACGCAGCACCTTTCCCCGTCCGGCCAGATCTGCCGCTCGAACCACTTGTGAGCCGCCGCCTCGTCGGGGAACATCTCCGCCAGCTTGAGCAGTGAAATCCCCTTCCGGTACGGCCTGCCCGGTCCCTTTCCCGCTTCACCCTTTCGGGCTTCCCGCTCCTTCCTGTTCATACCGTCCCCCTTTCGTTGAGGATCGAGTTGGTTTCCCGCCCCGTCACGATACACGCCGGACGGACCGTCCGGCTACTTTGGTATGTACATCCCACTGCGGTTGACATGCTGGAAATCGTAGTTGACATCCCGCGCCGTCACCTGCTCCCGTCGCCAAACAAGTCCCATCGCACCATGGGAGCGCCCCGACTCTGGCGCGACTCTTCCCGGCGACGGCATTCACCGGCGCCACAGAGGGAGCCGGAAGCCCCCAATCCCCGACATCCCGCCGACTCGACCTGCGGTGTCCCGAAGACACGACCAATCCTACAAGCTCCTGTTCTCCCTCCCCTTGGTGATCGAGCAACTGATCCGGCACTTCCTCGATGCCGCCCTGGCCGACCAACTCGACTTCGAGAGGGTCGAACTCCTTGCGACCGAACAAATCGCGCCCGGGCTGGTCCGCTCCCACGCCGACCTCCGGTGGAAGATCCACTTCCGGGGGAGCCGCCAGCATCTGCTCCTCGCGATCGAGTTCCAGTCGACACCCGACCCCTACATGTCGGTGCGCATTCTCCACTATGTAGCCGCTACCTACCACGCCATGACCGCTACAAGACCGGGCCGCCGGGAACCGGCCTCCGGGAAGAGGTTGCCGCCCACGCTCGCGGTGACGATCTACAACGGCCGCTCGCGCTGGACGGCCCCCAAGGACATCTTCGACCTGATCCAGCCGGTACGCGGGCGGCTCGCCGAACACCAACCACGGCTGCGCCACGAGGTCCTTGACCTCCGCGATCAGGCGCGCCAGCGTGTAAGAGAGGCGAACGTGGTGTCGTGGATTGCGAGCCTGGAGCTGGACTCCTCGGCCGCGAACGTGTCAAGCGTGGTCCGGGCGGTACTGGAGCGCTATCCCGGAGCGGAGCACGCAAGGCTGCGCGAGGCGTTCCGCGAATGGGTCCTGGGAGCCGCGGAATCGTGGGGGATCGGGGAGGAAACACTGGAACGGGTAAACTCGCTCAAGGAGGCGGAAATGATCTACGCAGGGGTCGAGGAACTGAAGGAGCGGGCGCACGGACAGGGTCGCGCCGAAGGACGCATCACACTCGTCTGCCGCCAGGCAAGGCTCAAGTTCGGTGCGGAGACGGCCGAGCAACTGACGAAATTGCTGAAGGGAATCACCGACCCGGAGCGGATCGCCCGCATCGGCGACCGGATCATCGAATGCGAGACGGGTGCGGAGTTGCTGTCACAAGCTCGGGAAGACTGAAGGACCCGCACGACCTGCCCAACGGCTCCACACGCCGATCACTCGGGAAGATGAAGTGGTGACGAAACCCCTCGTCATGACAACCCCGCTTTCCATTCTGTAAACCCGGCTTTACATCCGCCCACCGCTACACCCCCTCCGCCTCCCCCACCCCCCACCCCCCCACCACATCGCCCCCACCGTCCCCGCACCGAACACCGCAAAGGCCCCGATCAGCGAGTACATCGTCCCGTCGAAGCTCTGTCCCACCATCGCGCCGAGCGGCACCCCGAGGAAGGTGGTCAACGAGGCGACCACCGCCGCGCCCACCCCCGCGATATGCCCCAGCGGCCTCATCGCGAGCGCATTCAGATTCCCGAAGAGGAGTCCGACGAAGAAGAAGGCGAGAAGCAGGTACGACATCAGGAGCCAGAACGGAGGAAGTCCCGCGAAGGCGAAGGCCAGCGCCACCGCGGCGACCGACACGAGCGTGAGCGACGCGGCCGCCGCCCGCGCCAGCCGCCTCATCCCGTGCTTCATCACCAGTCGCCCGTTCAGGAGCGAGGCGCACCCGAATGACAGGGAGAGGACGCCGAACCAGAGCGGAAAGAGGGCGCCGGTCTGGTAGGCCTCCTGGAAGATCTGCCGGGACGAGCTCAGGTACGCCAGGAACGGCGCGAACACGCATGTGGTCGCGAGGGTGTAGCCCAGCGCGGCCCGCGTCCTCAGAACCTCCAGCACCGCCTTGCCGATGATCCCCGGCGAGAACGGCCGGCGGCGGGCGGCGGGCAGGGTTTCGGGCTGCCGCGCCCCGAACCAGGTCAACGCGACCATGGCGACGGCAAGGATGGTCGCGAAGATGGCGCGCCATCCTCCGACCCAAAGGACCGCCTGGCCGAGCGCCGGTGCGACGATCGGCACGAGGATGAAGACGGACATCGCGAACGACATCAGCCGCGCCATGCGGCGGCCCTCGTACTGGTCGCGCACCATCGCGACCGTCACGATGCGCGGCGCCGCGACCCCGATCCCCTGCACGACCCGGCCCGCGATCATCGCGCCGAAGGTGGGCGCGAGGATGCTCACCAGGCACCCCGCCATGAAGACGACGAGGCCGGCGAGGATGGCGCGCCTGCGCCCGATGCGGTCCGAGAGCGGCCCGAAGAGGATCTGGCCGATGCCGATCCCCACGAACACGGCCGTGATGACGAACTGGGCGTCGTTGGGCCGTGTCGCCCCGAGGTCGTGTCCGATCTCCTGCAGCGCCGGCAACATCGCGTCGATCGAGAGCGCGACGAGGGACATCAGAAGGGCGATGAGAGCCACGAATTCGCCGCTGCGAAGCGCGGGCCCGGTGCCGGGCCGCCTCATGCTGCCACCCTGGTCGCCATCACGGCCAGGCCCTCCCCGGAGTGTGGTGCCGCACCCGCCATGCGTGGCTTCGAACCGGGGTCAAGACGCCCCCGCGATTCACGAGCGTTGCTCACCCACCCCCACCATCTCACCCGGCACGCCCGCCGCGCGGGCCTGCTCCCGCCACCCCTCCACCGCCGCCTCGACCGCGCCCACGATCTCACGCCCGCCCCGCGGCACATCGAAGATCTCCCCCACCTCCAGCAGGTCACCCAGTGTGATCCCGCGAAACTTCCCCCGCACCGACATCTGGTGCTGCCGCGTCCACCCGTCGCTCTCGGCATACGTCACATCGTAGGCCGGCGCCAGACGCCGGCGCCCCGCCGCATTCATGAGAAACCCGAAGTTCTTGACGTGGTCGTCGAAGTTGACCGTGGCCACGCTGAAGACCATGCGCCGAAAGGCCTCGTTCACCGCGCGCTGGCCGAGCCCGATGGCGCGGATGGTGTCGAAGTACGCCTCGTAGCTGAACACGAACTGGTCGTTGAAGTCGACGTGCTGGAGTCCCCCCAGGCTGTTGAAGTGCAGTCTGCGGAGGGTCCCCGTGGCGTCGTCCGGCACCCGGTCGAAGCGCCGGACCATGAAGTGCGCGAACTCCCCGTCGCGGAACAGATGCGTCTCGGGCATCTCGATCCCGGCCTCCCTCGCCATGCGCGAATACGCGTACTCGATCCGCCCCCACGGGCCCGGCCTCCGCGTGCCGCGCGTCCCCCGCCCCGCCGCATCCGCCGTCACGCCGTCGAACTTGATCAGCCACGGCTCCTCTCCCGGCTCGGGCGGCGCGAAGCCCGATCTCACCCGGTTGCTCGCCCGGTCCCACAGAATCAGCGCCTTGGGGCGCGCGCCCCCCGCGATGCCGCCGACCTGCATGATCTCCGGCACCGCGACCGACACGTCCCCCTGGATCACCCGCCGGGCCTGGTCAACCAGTTCGCTCACTTCGAGCGCCTCCCCGGTTCCGGACCCCGGATCCAGGGGAGGGTGGAATTCGAGGGCGCCCATGCAGCGGTCGCCGACATACAGGAGCCGCTGCAGGGGCGACAGCGCGTCCTCCGGCCGCCCCCGCTCCTCGAAATGGCGCCGTATGACCGCGTTGCCGAACTGGTCCGGCAGGGCGTCGGCGAAGACTCCGGGCAGGCCGAGAAACGCGGGCTTCCGGGCCAGTTCCGGGAAGGAGACCGGCCCGCGCCGCGCGACGGGGAGATGGATCGGCGAGATCTCCAGCCCCGAGGCCCTGAACCCCGGCTCGTACTCGAAGGTTATCCGCCCCCCTGGCCCCTCCCGCAGCATTCCGACCTCGCGCCCCCACATCCGCACCCGGACCCTCAGGTCACCATTCACGTTCCCCCCTCGACGCGCGCCGCCTCACCTTCCCCCGCAGCCGCTCGACATCGTAGGGCGACACCTCCGGCACCGGGACCAGCGCCTCGAACGCCTGCAGCCGGCCCAGCGCGCGCATCACCCGCACCAGGTTCTCCGTCCCGACGTTCCGGCCCGCCTCGAGGCGGTCGATGGTGCGCGGGCTGACCCCCGCATCGGCCGCGAGATCCGTTACCCGCCGGTTCTGCTGAAGACGTAGCGCTTTCAGCCGCGCGCCCACTTCGCGCAACACCTCCGGGGTCCGGCTGGTCGCGACGATCGCTCGCATGGGTCGGTCCCTCCTTTCGGGACAAAAGGTGACCGGTAGTCGCTACGATTGTCTAGACCGCCGTGTCCGGCGTGTAATCGGTTAATTCAGATTGTATACGTATAATATGACGTGTTACAGAATGACATTGGTCCTCGGGCAGATGAGGTGGTGAGGAAACGCCCCCTCGGCCCGCACTCCCCGGAAACGGGAGATCCGAGGATCTGCGTTCCAATCCGATTCTAGTTCGGCGGTGATCCCCCGCCCCCCTCATGTCCCGTCAGCCGGGCCAGGAGGGGATGGCTCATCCACTCCTCCTCCTCCCCCACAATCTCCTCGAAATCGAGAATCCCGCTCTCGCCCCCCCTCTCGAGCCACCTCACCGCCCGGGACTCGTCGCGTTCCACGCCCCTCCCGAGCAGATACAGCATCCCGATCGCCAGCTGGGAGGGAGCGAATCCCTGGGTCGCGGCGCTGCGGTACCACTTCGCCGCCTTCCCGTCGTCCTGCTTGATTCCCACTCCCGTGAGATACGACTTGGCCAGGTTGTGCTGGGCGAGCGGGAATCCCTCCTCGGCCGCCATGCGGAACCACCTCACCGCTTCTTCCGGATCCTTCTCGACACCCTTCCCGTAGAGGAGCCACACCCCCAGACGGTTCATCGCGGGAGGCCATTCCTCCACCGCCGCCCAGCGGAGGAACTCGAGCGCCTTCGCTTCGTGAAGCGGTAGCAGGTCTCCTTCATCGTAGAGCCGGGCGAGAGCGTAGCTGGCCAGGACCTGACCCTGCTCGGCCGACCGCACCAGCCACCGCTCGGCCTCCTCTCCATCCTGCTCCACGCCGTCGCCCTCCACGTGGCGGATTCCCATTTCGTACTGGGCTTCCGCCTGACCCCGTTTCGCGGCCTTCCGAAACCATGCAACCGCCTCGGCCGCATCCTGCTCCACGCCGTCGCCCTCGGAATACTTGAGCGCCACGACGTACTGCGCCTCCGGATAGTCCAGCCGCGCGGCCCTCAGGAAGAGTTGCGCCGCCTTCACCGGATCGGGCTCGAGTCCCCCTTCACCCTCGTAGTGCATGCAGCCCAGATTGTGGAGCGCGGCGGCGTCATCCTGCTCGGCCGCGGCCCGGTACCACCGGAGCGCCGCCTCGTGATCCGGTGCGGGCACCCCTTCGCCGTTGTAGTGCATGACCCCCAGGTTGGTCTTCGCCGTGGAATTGCCCTGTCCGGCCGCCGCCCGGAACCACCGGATGGCCTCTTCGTGGTTCCTGTCCACCCCAAGCCCCAGGTGGTAGGGGAGCGCGACGCCGAACTGGGCGTCCTCATCCCCCTTCCAGGCTTCCCGAAGCAGCTTCTCGATGATCTCCCGCATCTCCTCCGGGCTGGGATCGCCGAAAGCGTCGAAGACCTCGGCGGCGTCCGGATGGCCGAAACCGTCGAGGTCGTCGGGGTCGCCGAATTCACCGAGCGCGTCGAGGTCGTCCAGGTCGCCGAACTCTACGGCGCCGTCGAACTCGTCGTCTTCGCCGCGGAGTGCCGCCAGCAGGTACCTGGCGGGCAGATGGCCCGCGTCGGCCGCCTCGGCCAGATACATCCGGGCTTCGGCATGACCCTGCTCGGCGGCGGCGCGTAACCACCGAACCGACCGGACCGGGTCGTAGCGCACTCCGCTCTCACCCGTCATGTACATCTGCCCGAGCAGGAACTGGGCTTCGGGGATTCCCTTCCTCGCCAGGAACAGGGTTCGCGCTTCGGGCCCGCTCTTCCTGCTGCGCCTTCGGCGCTTCCCGGGTCGTTTTCGCTTGCGTGCCATGTGCGGTCCGGTGGGTCTTGCGGTCGACGCCGCGTCAGATCGCGGACAACCGCAGTGTACACTATCGAACCCTGGCCTGACACCCCTCGGCCTCAGGCACCACCGATCAGTCCCATCCAGCCGCCCGTCCCCCCTGTCCAGAGGGATTCCGTCCAATTGATCCTTGACCCCATCCGCTATTCCAACCAGATTGTCAACTGGTCTATTCACCACCAAGAGAGCGGCATGCCATGCGCGAAATCGGTGCTTTCGAAGCCAAGACCCACCTCTCCACGTTACTGGACCAGGTGGCGGCTGGAGAAACCGTGCTGATCACCAAGCGCGGCCGACCGACCGCAATGCTCGTCCCCGCGGACTGGGCTGACCGGAGGGCGGCGGTCCAGGCCGCGAAGAGGCTGCGCTCTCTAAGAGCCCGGACCGGTGGGGCCACCGTGTCCGAGATCCTGTCGATGCGCGACGAGGGCAGGCGGTGACCGCACCCGTGATCGATTGCTCGGCTGCCGCCGCATGGGTACTCGCAGACGAGCATTCCGAGTCCGCGGATGCCGCTCTGGACGCGGTGGTCGCACACGGCGCGGTCGCGCCCGCCTTGCTATGGTTCGAGTTCCGCACCGTGCTCCTCAGGGCGGAGCGTCTCGGCCGAATCGAGCCGGGCGAAACCGAACTGGCGCTCTCGTTGTTCGACGATCTGCGCATCCGTCTGGATCGTGTGCCACGTGGTGACGAAGTCATGCGGCTTGCTCGGACCCACGGCCTGACCGCCTACGACGCGGCCTACCTGGAACTCGCACTGCGCGACGGGTGTCCGCTCGCCACCCTGGACCGCCGTCTTGCCCGGTCCGCCGAAGCCGCGGGGGTGGAGACGATCGGCCCCTGAGCCCCCGCTCCACCATTTGCCTACCCGTCCCCCAACACCCCGTACCGCTTGAGCGTCGCCTCCATCGTCGGCCGCCCCAGCCGCACCCGGCTGTCATCCAGCAGGTACGAGAACACGTATCCGGTCCCCAGCATCATGATCCCGATCAGGAAGCAGTACATCACGGCCCGGTCGGGATACGTGTCCTTCAGGTACCCCACGTACATCGGGCCGACGATCCCCGCCGCCGACCACGCCGTCAGCACGGTTCCGTAGATCTTCGACATGTTCTTGGAGCCGAACACGTCGATGATGAACGACGGCATCGTCGCGAACCCGCCCCCGAAACAGAGCAGCACGTAGCAGACCAGCGCCGAGAAGATCCAGGGGTTGGTCTCGGTCATGAGGATGCCGAAGACCACCATCTGGCTGGCGAGGAGCATGCGGAAGACGCTCACACGGCCGAAACGGTCCGACAGCAGCCCCCAGAAGAGCCGCCCCACACCGTTGCACAGCGAACTCACCGCGATCAGCGTGGCCCCGTACTCGGCGAGTTTGGCGGGGTCGATCGACGGGTCGGCGAGTCCCCACACCTCCTGCAGGAGCTCGGACTGGAAGCTGATCACCGATATCCCGGCGGCGATGTTGGCGAAGAAGACCGTCCACATGATCCCGAACTGCGTGGTGCGCAGGTACGGCCCGGCGCGCTCCGCCTTCCGTGGCCCGGACCTCGCGCTTCGCGGCGGCCCGGCCGTCAGGGGCTCCGGCGGATCGCTCAGGACCAGGCTGCTCGGAATGAGGACACAGGCGAAGAAGATTCCCAGCCAGAGAAAGACGAGCTGCAGGTCTCCCGCGGCCCGCACCACCAGGAACGGCGCCAGACCCTTGCTGAGCAGGAACGCGCCCACGCCGAATCCCATCACGACGATCCCGGTCACCAGACCCTTGCGGTCCGGGTACCACTTGGCCGCGGTCGCTACGGGCGTCACGTACCCCATCCCGATCCCCGCGCCCCCGATCACCCCGTATCCCAGGTAGAAGAGCCAGATCGCGTCCATCGAGAGCGCCAGGCTGGCCAGCAGGTAGCCCGCGGAGAAGAGGACGCTGCCCGTGACGGCCAGGAACCGCGGGCCGAGCCTGGGAAGCAGCTGGCCGGCGGTCGCCGCCGACACCCCGAGCGTGAAGATGGTGATGCTGAACGCCGCGGCGGTCTGGCTGAAGGTCCACCCTACATCGCGCACCAGCATGGTCTGGAAGAAGCTCCAGGCGTAGACCGTCCCCAGGCAGACCTGGAGGATGGTGCAGAAGAGCGCGATGACGCTCCTCGGGACCCGCGTGCGGCCCCTCGCCACGCTACCCGCCGCTCCTCGCCCGCGCCTCGGAGTCTTCCGGCCCGGTCGCCACATACTGGATCAGGCGGGCCATGTCCCCCACCTCGTCGTCGCGGACCAGGATCGCATCGTCCGGAGACTCGTCCCCCGCGCGCGCCCGGGCCAGCTGCACCACGTAGGTGAGCAGGTCGGTAAGCGGCCTCGACGCCAGGTTCACCAGCCAGATCGAGGCCAGCACACCCACCACGAGGATGATGCAGAGCAGGTAGAGCTGCTGGCCGACCGCCCGCTGGATCTTGAGCCCCAGCTGCTCCAGGTCCATCCCCACGTGAACCGTGCCCGCCACGCCGGACAGGATCGGGCTCCCCACCTCGACGAAGTCCCCCATCCCCGAGATGCTCCGCTCCACCGGCTCGGTGGCCGACGGGTCGCTCGCCAGGATCTGGTCCGGGATGCCGGGGATGAAGGTGTGCGCCAGGAACTCGCCGGTGTCGCTGGTGATGTAGATGTAGCGGATGCTCTGGATCTCGACGAACTGGTCGATCAGCGACTGAAGCGTGGCCAGGTTGCGGTTGAGAAGGATGTCGACGCTGGAATCGGCGATGTTCTTCGCGATGCTGCGGCTGTTGCCGATGTATTCGTCGCGCAGTTCGCGCGACACGGTCCGGATCGACAGCATCGAGATGGCGAGAACGACCAGTCCGAAGAGCGAGAAGAACCCGAAGCGCGTCTTCCGGAAGAGCTTCCGGACCGTGAGCGCGTCGGCGTGCTTGCCGGTGCCGAGCTTCATGCCAGGCCGAACCTCTCTTCCCAGTCGTCGAGCGGCACGAAGCGGTCGCCCTCCGGGACGGTGTAGTACACTCGCTGCAGCCCCTGCCGGCGGCCGGGCCCGTATCGCACCCGTTCCCCGACGCCCAGGTCGTAGTTGCGCACCTGGAAGACGGCCTCCTCGATCCCCGACCGCGTCGGATCGTCCCCCATGCGCCTGATGATCTCCGTGATCAGCTTGGCGTTCACGAAACCCTCCAGGCTCACGAAGCTCTGGGGAACCGTGTCGTACGGCTCCCCTTCGACGATCCGGTCGACCTGGTCGGGCGAAGGCGGAGAGGGGTCGTAGCGTTCCATCAGCTCGCGGTACTCGCGCACCGCCGCGAGCGACTCGTCGGCGTAGCTCGGCACCACCTGGGAGTTCACCAGCCAGCGGGTATGCTCGTCGGGCGCATCGTGGTTCTCCCGCATCAGGGCAAGCAGGTTCTCGCTCCCCACGAAGGAGACGTTGGCCACCGGGATGTGCAGTCCCAGGATCTCCGCATCGCGGGCGAAGGCGGCGCAGGCCTGGTACGCGCCGATGCAGATGACGGCGTCCGGCGACCGCGCCAGCAGGATCTCGACCGCATCGCGCATGCTGGCGCCGAACTGGGTGCCGCGCGTGTAGGTCGCCTCGCCGGCCATGGTTTCGCCATGCGCCGCCAGCGCCTCGCGCACGCCGGCCCAGCCGCTGCGCCCGTAGGCGTCGTTCTGGTAGAAGACAGCGACCCGCCGGCGCCCGATGCGGAGGAAGTTGTTGACGAGTCCGGCCGTCTCCTGCCGGTAGGAGGCCCGCAGGTTGAAGGCGAATTCGCCGTAGGGCGGCTCGCGCTGCGGCTCGGCCCCGGTGAAGGGGAAGAAGAGGTAGACCCGTGAGTCGCGGAACTTCTTGAGCACCGGCAGCGCCCGCGTGACCGTGGGCGTGCCGACGTAGTTGAAGAGCAGGAAGACGGTCTCGTCCTGGATGAGCCGGATCGTATTGGCCACGCACGGGTCGGGCTGGTAGCCGTCGTCGTAGAGCTTCATGACGATCTCCCGGCCATTCACGCCGCCGTTTTCGTTCACATGGTTGAAGTACGCCATGGAACCGCGGTAGAGCTCGGTGCCGAGGGCGCGCGAGGGGCCCGAGAAGGCGGCCGAGACGCCGAGGACGATCCGGTCGTCCCGGATGGGGCCGGGAGACGGGCGGCGCGGGACGTACGGGGCGGCGGGGGGTTCGGCGGCGAGGCGGGTGGCCAGCGGGACACCGAGAAGAGCCCCGACCCCGGAGCGGATGAGCGACCTGCGCGTCATGTGAATCGTTTCACAAGCCCGCCCGCCCTTCGCGTTCATGCCGTCGCGGGATTTCACCAAGGCCATCTCCGAATCGGGAAAGGTGCTTGTGACTCAGGCCGCCCCACCGCGAACGTCACGCGCCGGAGAAACGTAGCCCCCGTCCTTCCTTCGATCAACGCGGCTCTCACCGCCGACGACGAATCTGCCCGGACGGGAAGGCGACCACGCTCTCGTTGCCGTCGCGGCCCACCGCGGCCACGCCGAAGAGATAGTTGTCGATCACGAGCCCCTCCAGCGTGAACTCCGTGACGTCCCCGACCCAGCGCGACCGCTGCCAGCGGGGAGCGGTCGTGTCGCGCCAGTAGACCTTGTAGCCGGCCAGACGCGGGTCGTCCACGGCCTGCCACTCCAGGGTGGTCGAAGGACGGACCGCACCGCCGATCCTGACCTCGGCGGGAGCGGGCGGCGCCCACGCCAGCCGGGCCAGCACGGCGGCGTTGAGCGCGGTCATCTTCGCCGCGTAGTCGAAGTCGACCCCCTCGATCACGTCCCCGTACGCGATGCCGTTCTCCGTGCGGATGTTCTGGTGCTGGCGGGTGTAGTTCTCGTGGGTCTCCATGATGCGCACGGCCGCGAATCCCTGGTCGTTGAAGGGGCGGTGGTGGCCGCCGCGCCCGAAGCGGTCGAGGCGGTAGATGAGGATGGGGTCGAGGTTGGGGATGTAGGCGTCGGCGGTGGCGGCCACGTAGCGGGCCAGCTGCCGGGAGGGACCGTCCACTTCGCCCCCGTAGACGCGGTAGCGCCGCCTCTCGGCCTCCGTGTCGGTCACCGGCGTGGGTTCGGAGAAGACCCGGAAGGTATTGTTCTCGATCACCCCGTCGACTCCCTCGATGTTGCCGATCATGTCGTTGTTGAGGACGCCGATTATCTCCCACTGTTCCTGGCGCGCCACCCGGGCCGTGTGCTGCCCGCCCCAGAGCCCCTGCTCCTCCCCCGAGAGCCCGGCCAGGATGACCGAGTTGCCGAACTCGTACCCCGCCAGCAGCCGGGCCGCCTCAATGGCGCCCGCCATCCCCGAGGCGTTGTCGTTGGCCCCGGGCGCGTCGGACTCGCCGTCCGAGCCGTTGGACGCCCGCGAGTCGATGTCACCCGACATGATCACGTAGCGGTTCGGGTCGACGGTTCCCCGCTTGATCGCCAGCACGTTCACCACCCAGGTGTCCCGCGGGATGCGCGGGCTCTGCTCCGCGGTGACGAGGTTCCGCTGGTAGACGACCTCGTAGCACCCCCCGCACGCCTCCGAGATGCGCTCGAACTCGGCCTTGATCCAGCGGCGGGCCGCGCCGATCCCCCGCGTCGCCGAGAGGGTGTCGGAAAAGGTGTTGCGGGTGCCGAAGCCGGCCAGCGTGCGGATGTCGGCCTCGACGCGCTCCACCGACGCGGCCGCGACGATGTCGTAGATGCGCAGGTCGGTCTGGGGGGGGACCTGGGCGGACAGAGCCGCGGGGCCCCTCGCGGTCGCGGTTGCCGCCAGAACGAGGACGAGTCCGGGCATCGCCCCGGACAGCCACCGTCGGGAGTCTCGAAGGGACATCGGCCTACGCGACGGCCTCCTCCCCGGCACCCCACACCAACACGATCTTGCCGAAGTTCGCGTTGGCCTCCATGCGGCGGTGCGCTTCCACCACCTTCGCTGCCGGGAACACGGTGTCGATCACCGGAAGGAACACCTTGTCCCTGAACCAGGGCATCACCTCGTGACTGAACTTCCAGGCCAGCTCGGCCTTCTCCTCCACGTTGCGCGCCCGCAGCACCGTCCCGTGGATGCTGGCCCGCCGCGCCATCAGCGCCCGCATGTCAACCTCACCCCGGCTGCCCCCCGTCAGACCCACCACCAGGTGCCGCCCTCCCTTGGCGATCGCCGCCTGGTTGCGCGCCAGGTAGGGTGCCCCCACCAGGTCCAGTATCACATCCACCCCCCTGCCGTCCGTCGGCTCCATGACCCCCTTGTCCCAGGCCGCGTCGCCATCCAGGGCCATGCCCAGACAATGCTCTTCCGCCAGCCCGCGCTTGAATCCGGTCCGCGAAGTCCCGATGGAGTGGGCCCCCGACTGGCGCGCCATCTGCATCGCCGCTATCCCGACGCCGCTTCCCATCGCGTGGACCAGAAGGGTCTCCCCCCGCTTGAGCCCGGCCTGCAGAAAGACCCCGTCGAAGGCCGTCATGTAGGCTTCGGGAATCGCCCCGGCCACGCTGAGTTCCATGTCGTCGGGAACCCGTACGGCCACCCGTTCGTCCACGACCACGTACTCGGCGTAACCCCCGCCCGCCACGATGCCCATCGCCCGGTCGCCCGGTTTCCACCGCGTGACCGCGGCCCCCGCCTCCTCCACCGTGCCGGCAAACTCCAGCCCCGGAATGTCCGACTCGCCGGGGGGCGGCGGATACAGTCCGCGCCTCTGAAGAAGGTCGGCCCGGTTGACCCCGGAGGCGTGCACCTTCACCAGGATCTCGCGGGCGGACGGCGCCGGCTCGGGTACGGAACGAAGCTCGAGGACCTCCGGCCCGCCGAATTCGGTAATCTCGACAGCTCGCATGGGGCACAATATACGAACCGCCGGTGCCCGACTACAATTGCGGGGTCATGCCCGCCGCGCGGCGAGCCGTTAGACTACCGACCCATGAAGCTCCCCGTCGACCTCGACCGCCCCGTCATCTTCTTCGACCTCGAGACCACGGGCCTCAGCCTCGCGCGTGACCGGATCGTCGAGCTCGCCGTGCTCCGCGTTTCACCGCAGGGCGACGTCTTCGAGCGGGTGCGCCGCTACAATCCCGGAATCCCCATTCCCGCCGAGGCGGCGGCGGTCCACGGGATCACCGACGACGCGGTGGCTAACGAACCCTCCTTCCGCAGAACGGCGAAGTCGCTGGCCAAGCTGCTGGAGCCGTGCGACCTGGCGGGCTTCAACATCCGGCGCTTCGATCTCCCCATCCTGCTCGCCGAGTTTCGCCGCGCGGGCGTCCCCTTCGACGTGAAGGGGCGCCGCCTTATCGACATGAAGATGATCTTCCACCGCGAGGAACCCCGCGACCTCTCCGCCGCGGCCCGCTTCTACCTGGCGCGCGACCACCAGGACGCGCACACCGCGCTGGGCGACATCCGCACCACCGCCGCCGTCCTGACCGCCCAGCTCGCACGCTACCAGCACCTCCCCCGCGACATGGAGGGGCTCCACGCCTACTGCGACGAGATGGGGCCGTTTCTCACCGAGTTCGACCGCTGGTTCTCGAGGAAGGGCGGCGGGCTCGTCTTCAACCGCGGGAAGCACAGGGGCACGCCGCTGGACGAGGTGGCCGCGAAGGCCCCCGACTACCTGGAATGGATGATGGGCGCCGACGACATGCCGGATGAGGTGCTGGAAGCCGTCGGACGGGCGCTCGCGGGGACAGGGAGGTCCTGATTCGTCCGTCCCTGTCTGTTTTCGCGGTCGGCTCGCTCGCCGCCGTGGCCCCCCTGTCAGCCCAGCGGGCCGTCACCGAGGCCGACCTGGCCGCGTTCCGCGTCCGGCGGGCTGTGGAAGAGCGAGAACCGGGGCATCACCTGGACCGACCTGTGGGAGCACATGCCGGTCGGCACCTTCGGCGACCTGGCCATCGCGCCATCCGACCCGCGCATCCTCTACGCCGGCACCGGCGAACAGCAGAACCGCCAGAGCACGTCGTGGGGGAACGGCGTGTACCGCTCCGATGACGCGGGCGCCACATGGAGGCACCTGGGACTGGAGCGGACCCGCCACACGGGCCGCATCCGCGTCCATCCCGGCAACCCCGACATCGTGTACGTGGCCGCGCTCGGCAACCTCTGGCGCCCGACCCCGGAGCGGGGAGTGTACCGGTCCCGCGACGGCGGCGGCAGCTGGGACAGGGTCCTCCACATCGACGAGCACACCGGCGCCGTGGACCTCGCCATCGACCCCTCGAACCCGGACATCCTCTATGCCGCCATGTACCAGCGCCGGCGCCGCACCTGGGGCTTCAACGGCGGCGGACCCGGCAGCGGCATCCACAAGAGCATCGACGGCGGCGACAGCTGGCGCGAACTCACCCGCGGGCTGCCGGAAGGCGACAAGGGGCGCATCGGCATCGCCGTCTCGGCGTCCAACCCGGCCGTCCTGAACGCGCTCGTGGAACACGCCGGCGAGTCGGGCGGCTACCGCAGCGAGGACGGGGGCGAGAGCTGGGAGAAGGTGAACGACCGGAACATCCGGCCCATGTACTACTCGCACGTCTTCATCGACCCGACGAACGAGGACCGCGTGTACACCCTGGCCACCTCGTCCCACCGGAGCGAGGACGGGGGCCGCACCTTCGTGGAGATCGCGGAGCGCCCCACCTACGACGTGGGCGTGCACGCCGACCACCACAGCATGTGGATCGACCCGGGCGATCCCGATCACTTCTACCTGGCCGGCGACGCCGGGCTGCACGAGACCTACGATCGCGGCGTCACGTTCCGGCGCATCAACAACCTGCCGATCGGGCAGTTCTACGGAATCGGGGTCGACAACCGGAGCCCCTACCGAATCTACGGAGGCATGCAGGACAACCACTCCTGGATGGGACCGTCGGCGACACGTTCCTGGGAAGGCATAGTGGGGGACGAATGGCGGCAGACCGGCTACGGCGACGGGATGTACCAGCAGGCCGACCCGGACGGGCGCACGATCTACATCAACACCCAGTACGGGGGATGGACCCGCTTCGACAACGTGACGGGCGACATGATGAGCCTGCGCCTGAGCGCACCCGAGGGAGAGGAGCCGTACCGCTGGGACTGGGTGTCGCCCAGCCTCGTCTCCCGCCACGATCCCGACGTGGTCTACCTGGGCGGAAACCGCCTGTTCATTTCGCGCGACCGCGGCGACGGCTTCTCGCGCACCGAAGACCTCACACGACGGCATGACCGCGACACGCTCGAGATCATGGGGGTGAGGGGCGCCGATGTCCGGCTGTCGCGCAACGACGGCACAGCCTCCTACGGCGAGATCGTCACCATCGCCGAGTCACCCCTCGATCCGGCGGTGCTCTGGGTCGGCACCGACGACGGCAACGTGCAGGTGTCGAAGGACGGGGGCCTCGGCTGGAACGAGGTCTCGGGCGGCGCCACCGGCGTCCCGGACGGCACCTACGTCAGCCGGGTGCTCGCGTCCGCCGAAGCGCGCGGCACGGCGTACGTCACCTTCGACGCCCACCGCGACGGGGACTTCCGTCCGTACGTCTATCGCACGGAGGACTTCGGCGCCCGCTGGACCGCCCTTCACGGCGGCCTCCCGACGGGCTCGATCAACGTGATCGTCGAGCACCCCGACAACCCCGAAGTGCTCTTCCTCGGCACCGAGCACCACGTCTTCGCGAGCACCGACCGAGGCTCCTCGTGGGCCCGCTTTCCCGGCCTGCCCACCACCGCCTACGACGACATGGTCATCCATCCCCGCGAGAAGGACCTCGTGCTGGGAACGCACGGCCGCTCCATCATCATCGTCGACGACGTGGGTCCGCTGGCGCGGTACGGAGCCGCCGCCGGGGACGCCGTCACGCTCTTCGCGCCCCGCCCCGGCACCCTCATGAACTACTGGAAGGACACCTCGTATCGGGCGCAGGCGGAATTCACGGGCGAGAACCCGGTCGACGGGACGATCGTCACCTACCGGCTCGGGTCCGGCCCGGGCCCCGCCCGGCTCCGCGTGCTGAACGCCGACGGCGAAATCGTCCGCGAAATGGCGGTCCCCGCGACGCCGGGCGTGCACCGCGTCAACTGGGACCTGCGCCACGCCCTCCCCGGTGACGACACAACCGCGTGGGCCGCGCACGATCCGGCGGTCGTCCCCCGCCCCCTGGGCCTCCGCGGCCCCTTCGTTTCCCCCGGCGTCTACACGCTGGAGCTGTCCGCGCGCGACACGACGGCGGCGACCGCCGTCCGGGTGGCCGGCGATCCGGAGCTGCCGCTCACGGTGGAGGACTACCGCGAACGGGAAGTCTTCCTGCTCGAGATCCTCGAATTGCACGGCCGGCTCGAAGGCGCCGATCCGGATGCCGCCGAGCATCGCCGGCAACTCATGCGGCTATACAGGGCGATCAACGGCGGGGGCGTGCGGCAGGGCACCCTGTATCCCCCGACCAGCACCCAGCGCGAACAGCTGGAACGGATCAGGGAGAACGCGGGCGCGAACGATGGCTTTCGATACACCAACAAGAGCCACGTTCACCTGGGATTCAACGTCGAGAAATGAGGAGGCATGAAATGAAGAGGATCGCATTGGCCGCGCTGGCCGCGGGGTGCCTCGCAACGGACGCGGCCGCACAGGATGCGGTGGCGGAGGCCCGGGACTCGATCGTCAGCGACCTGCTGAGCGGCGACCGGGGCAGGGTGAACGCCTCGCTCGGACACCTGCCCATGTTCGCCTACGACACCCCGTTTCCGGACGGCTACGTCACGGTCGAGCTTGTCGAGGCGCTGGTCGCCGCGCTCGAACACGAGTTGTGGCTTCACAAGGAGAGCACCCTTGATCCGTATCTTGAGTTGATCCTTGGGCTGTTGGAGGCCGTCGCCGCGACGCGGCATCCGCTGACGATCGACGTCCTGACGCGGATGGCGTGGGTGGGCCGCACGGACGCGCTCCTGCACTTCGGTCCCGGAGTGCTTCCCGGCGCCGCTGCGCTGGCCGTGAGCCCGGAGGCGACCCCGGACGAGGCCGAAGGGGCGATGCGGGTGCTATGGTTTGCCCTCAAGCGATGGGGGCCGGGGCAGCTGGGCGCGGAGGCCCACGATGCCATCAAGGGCGCCGCTATCCTGCACCTCGAGGGGCCGCCGGACCACTTCGCCAGCACGGCCGAATTTCTCGGCAGTCGGTTCGACAAGGCTGTCGAGATCGCCAGACTGCTGGGCGATCCGGAGTTGACGGCCGTTGCGCGGAAGGCACGGCATCCCACGACCGGGGAGCCGGGGATTCCGCCCCCCTAAGCCCCGGCACGCTCTCGGAGGCCGGGGGAGGTGGCGTGGACGTATCCGCACGTCCAGCACCACGGCGGGTGGACGCTGTACGAACTCGCGGACTGGGTTCCGAAGGGCTGGCGGAGGCCCCGGCGGCCGCTGACGGCCGAGGGCCGCAACTGCGCGCTCTTTTCGGCGCTTTGCCGGTTCGCGGGCTCGAGGGCGGGGAGGACGGCGGATCTGGCCCTCGAGGCGGCCCGCGCTCAACCGGGCGTTCCTGGTCCCGCAACCCGGTGAGGAGGTCCGCGCCGGGTGCTACCGGAACCCGTTGAAGCCCCCCCCGAAACGGTTGTTGACCACGTTGTTGTAGATCGAACCGAACTGGAAGGAAAACCCGACCTCCACGCCGTAGTTGAAGTCCTGGGCTCGCTGCTGCAGGTCGAGCAGCGCCTCGGCGTCGGTAGCGCCCTCCGCGGACAGGTAGATCTGGTCGTTCACCCAGGAGACGTTCGCCTCGCAGCCGATGCTCACGCCCCGGGCGATCCGGAACTCGAGGTCCCCCTCCATCGAGACGTTGTACAGGTCGGTGTCGTGAAGGAAGTGCGAGCCCTCCAGGCGAATGGAGGCGTCGCCCCACCGCTGGCGCTGGGAGAACTCGATTTCGAGCGCGTGCTCCCATCGCGTCTCGCTCGACTGCTCGAAGACGGTCTTCTCGATGTACTCCCGGTGGGCGGGCCCGATCTGGTAGAAGATCGTGAAGGCGCGGCGGGTCGCCTCTTCGTAGGGGAAGAAGCTGTATTCGATCGCCGGCGTGACCTCGACCCGGAAGCTCTGGTTGAAGCGGACGATCTTGCGGGCGTCCCCCCGCACGCCGAGCGACCAGTGTCCGGCGAGGGAATACGCGATCAGCGAGTTGAATCCCCAATCCGTCCTTCGGTCCCTGAAGGTGGAGTCCTCGGCCAGATCGATTTCCCGGCGGTTGAAGTTCACGTTCGCGCGGAAGTTCATCTTCCATGTGGGGGTCACCCGCGAAGCGTTCGCGCTTCCGTCGATGCGCATCGTGCGCCTCGTTTGCTCTCCCTCGAGCTCCGTACGCCCCCCGAGGCGGAACGCCCAGAAGTCCCATGGGTCGTCCACCCGGTCTCCGGCCACGAGGCGCTCGCCCGGATCGGGCTGCTCGCCGTCCTCCAGCATTTCGGCGACCTCGCGGAAGATCGCCACGTCGTCGAAGAAGCCGTTCACGGTGCCGAAGTGGAGCAGGCCCAGGCCCATGATGCGCACCAGTCCGTCGAGCGTTTCGCGACCCGTGGCGGTGGGCGGGGACTGGTGGGCGAGCCGGCGCTCGTACTCGAAACCGCGCCTGCCCATGAAGTCCAGCTGGAACTCCCGCCCGCCGGCGCCGGTGGCCTGGCTCGTCATGATGACGTGTACGTCGGAACTCTCGGGCACCCGCACCCAGTTCACCCAGGCGAGTTCGGTACGGAGGTAGTCCCGGTTGCAACCGCGGGTGGCGCAGTCGAGGAAGACGCTGAGGCGGAGGCCGAGCACCTCTCCGCGCTGCTGGCCGGCAAGGGGGGCGGCAAAGCATGCCAGGGCCGCCAGGAACCCGCAGGCGAAGGCCGCGGCGCGGCTGGGCGGCCCGCCATGATTCTTGTCTATCTTGAAGGTCCTCGGGTGGTCGGAACGGGTGCGGGTGCCCGGCGGCCGGATAATGCGGTTCGCGCGACCGAACGCGGCACTCCCATCATTGACACGCCCACACATCGCATCGTTGAAGACACCTGGAGTTCGCACCATGCTCTTCGCCGCCCACTCCGGCCTCCGCTTCCTGGTGCTGCTGGCCGGCTTTTTCGTGGTTCTGTACGCGCTCGTCGGGTTGCTGGGCAAGCGCGAGTATTCGCCCGTGATGGCCCGGCTCGCGGCCGCCTTCACGGGACTGCTTCACCTGCAGGTGCTCACCGGAATCGCGGTGCTCTTCACCCGCACCTTCTACACCGCCATCGTCGGGCATCTCTTCCTGACTCTGGCCGCGGCAGCCGTGGCCCAGTTCACCGGCAGCGTCATGAAGCGCCGACCCCGGGAGCAGAAGAGCTACGGACCCCACCTGGTCGGGACGGCGCTGGCGCTGGGGCTGGTGGCGGCCGGAGTCATGGCGATCGGACGCGGGGTGCTGCAGAGCACCATGTAGCACTGGGCATGGGCGCCCGCGAGCCCGTCACAACGCAGCCCCGGCGGAAATCTCGGCCCCAAACTGTTAAACTGAACGCGTCATGTCAGATCGCGCCCAGAACGGCAAACCCGGACCCCTCGCCTTCGTAATGGGAGGCGGCGGCGCCCGCTCGGCATACCAGGCCGGTGTTCTCCGCTACCTGTCGCGCCGCTTCCCGGAGCTGCAGATCCCGATCATCACCGGGGTGAGCGCCGGAGCCATCAACGCGGCCCATCTGGCCGCCCATCACGGGACGTTCAGGCAGGCCGCGGACGAGCTGACCCGCCTGTGGAGCGAGCTGACGGTGGACAGGGTCTTCCGGACGGACGTCGCGTCGCTGCGGACCCACGTGTTCGGCTGGGGCCGGCAGCTCCTCTCCGGGGGCACCGGCCGCCAGCGGAAGGTGAGGGGCCTGCTGGACACCCAGCCCCTGCGCGAATACCTGACCGAGACGCTGCACACGGTGGACGGCGAGCTCACCGGCATCCGCTACAACCTGGCCACGGGCAGGCTGAGGGCGGCCGCCCTCAGCACGACCAACTACTCGACCGGACAATCCATCCTCTGGATCCAGGGCCTCGATGTCGTGGAATGGCAACGCCCGAACCGGCGCTCCCGGATCACGAAACTGTCGGTGGACCACGTCATGGCGTCGGCCGCCCTGCCCATCGTCTTCCCCGCCGTGCAGATCGGCGGGCACTGGTACGGCGACGGCGGCATCCGCCTGACGGCACCCCTGTCGCCCGCCCTCCACCTGGGCGCGAACCGCATACTGGCCATCAGCACCCGCCGGGACCGTTCGAGTTCCGAGGCCGACATCCCCTCGATCACCGGCTACCCGCCGCCGGTCCAGGTCGCCGGCGTGCTGATGAACGCCATCTTCCTGGATCTTCTGGACGAGGACGCGCAGCGTCTTTCCCGCGTCAACCAGCTCCTCGCGGGCCTCGAACCCGAACAGCGCATGGGAATGCGGCAGGTGCGGCTCCTGACTCTGCGGCCATCCGTCGATCTGGGGAAGCTGGCGAACAGGTACGAGCCGCAACTGCCGCGGGCCATACGTTTCATGACCCGGGGACTCGGTACCACGCACACGAAGGCCCCGGACTTTCTCAGCCTCATCATGTTCCAGCCGGACTACCTGGGCGAGCTGATCCGCGTCGGCGAGGCCGACGCCGCAGCGCGCGAGAACGACCTGGCGGAACTGTTGGAGACGGACGGGTGCTCCCTGGACGGGACGACTCTTCCGGCAGCCGCCGGTCAGTAGCCAAAGCAGAAGGACGAGGGTATCGAATGAGCACGAATTCCGCAGGAGACAGCCGGAACCTGACCGACGCCCGGGAATCCCGGGACGTCGCCGAGAGCGCCCGCCAGGCCCGTTGGGAGAAGCGCAGCTTCATGAAGGAGCTCTTCGGAGGCCGCCTGTCGCTCGATCTGGTTCATCCCCACCCGGTTCAGGACGCGGAGGAAGCCACCCGGGCCGCGCCCTTTCTGGACCGCATCCGCCGGTTCGTCGAAGAGCATGTGGACGGAGACGCCTTCGACCGCGACGAATGGGTTCCCGACTCGGTGCTCCGGGGCCTGGCCGACCTGGGTGCCTACGGGATCAAGATTCCCCGCGAGTACGGGGGACTGGGGCTCTCGCAGACGTCCTACAACAAGGCTCTCGGGCTGGTGGCCAGCCGCTGCGCCTCGACGGCCGCGTTCCTCTCCGCGCACCAGTCAATCGGCGTCCCCACACCCCTCGTCCTCTTCGGGACGGAGGAACAGAAGCGGAGGTACCTGCCCCGGGCGGCCGGCGGCGAGCTTTCGGCCTTCGCGCTGACCGAACCGATGGTCGGTTCGGACCCGGCCAACATGTCCACCTTCGCGGAGCCGTCCCCCGACGGAACGCACTACATCCTGAACGGCGAGAAGCTGTGGACGACCAACGGCCCCCGCGCCGACCTCCTCGTGGTCATGGCACGGACTCCCGCGCGTGCGGGCGTCAAGGCGAAGCGCCCGATCAGCGCCTTCATCGTCGAGACATCGTGGCCGGGGGTGGAGGTCGGTCAGATCTGCCGGTTCATGGGGCTGAAGGGGATCTCCAACGGCGTGCTCCGTTTCCGCGACGTGAAGGTCCCCCGCGAGAACCTGTTGTGGGGCGAAGGGCTGGGACTGAAGCTGGCTCTGATCACCCTGAACACCGGCCGTCTGGCCCTTCCGGCCTTCTGCGCCGCCGCCGGCAAGGGCCTGCTGCGCGCCTGCCGCAGGTGGGCCGCCGAACGCGTCCAGTGGGGCGCCCCGATAGGGAGGCACGATGCCGTGGCCCAGATGCTGGGGCGCATGGCCGCCGAGACCTATGCGATGGAGGCCGCGGTGGAGCTGGCGGCGGCCATGTCCGGCCAGGGCACCCTGGACATTCGCCTCGAAGCGGCCATCGCCAAGATGTGGCACAGCGAAAAGGCCTGGGATCTCGTGAACGATGCCGTACAGATCCGGGGAGGAAGGGGTTACGAAACGGCGGACTCGCTACGCGAGCGCGGCGAGGACCCGTTCCCGGTGGAGCGGGCGCTCCGGGATGCTCGCATCAACATGATCTTCGAGGGGTCGAGCGAGATCATGCGGCTGTTCATCGCGCGCGAGGCGGTGGATGAGCACCTGAGTGTGGCGGGCGGGGCGATCGACCCGCGCCTGCCTGCGCGCACGCGGACGGCCGCCTTCCTGAGGGCCGCACTGCACTACGCGTTCTGGTACCCGTCCCGGTGGCTGGGCTGGGCACGGTGGCCGCGCTACCGCTCCTTCGGCCCCCTTGCCGGTCACATGCGCTACGCCGGCCGGGCCGCGCGGAAGCTGGCACGCGCGCTCTTCCACGCCATGCTCCGGTTCGGCCCCGGACTGGAGCGCCGACAGGCGGTGCTGGGAAGGCTCGTGGATATCGGCGCGGACCTCTTCGTGGTCACCGCCTCCTGCGTACGGGCCATGAAGCTCACCGGGGAAGAACCCGGGAACCGGACCCCGTTCGAACTGGCGGACGCCGCCTGCAAGCTGGCACGGCGCAGGATCAAGGCCAACTTCCGTGCGGTCTTCCGCAACGACGACACGGACATCTACAGGGTCGCGCGCGGCGCGCTCGACGATCGCTACGCGTGGCTGGAGGCCGGCATCGCCGGCGAGCCCGACCCGGACGAACGGGCTTCAACGGCCCGGCCGCCGCGGCCGGAGCCCGAACCGGCCGCGGTCGGCGGGTAGCTGTGGGTGGTCGGGGTCGCGAAACCTGTCCCCTGATGGCACGCTCCTTCCTCTTCTTCGTCCTCCTCTGGACCCTGGCATTGCTCTTCCTGGGCAGCCATGTGCACGCCACCGGAGCGAGCCTCGCCTGCCCCGACTGGCCGACCTGCTTCGGCACCATGATGCCCGAGATGACCGGAGGCGTCTTCTGGGAGCACCTCCACCGGCTCTGGGCCGGCGCGCTGGTGATTTTCTTCACAATCGGGGTGATTCTGATCCGGCGCGCCTATCCGGAGGGGGCGGTCCTCTTCCGTCTCGGGCTGGCGGGCATCGGGTTGCTGCTCGTGCAGTCGGTCCTGGGGGGAATCACCGTGCTCTTCCTCCTCCCCGACGCGGTGTCGACGTCTCATCTGGCGCTGGCCTTCGTCTTCCTGGCCCTGTTGACGTCGATGTTGGCGCTCACCCGGCGGGACCGGGATGACTATCGGGGCCGGGACGCCGAGCGCCGCCTCGTCCGGCGGGCCGGCCTCCGGGTGTCCGGACTGGTCTTCGCGCAGTCGGTGGTCGGAGCCCTGGTTCGCCACACGGACGCCGGCATGGCTTGCCCGGACGTTCCCCTGTGCCTGGGCCGGATTGTCCCTCCGTTGGATAACCCGATGGTGCAACTTCATTTCCTCCACCGGGTGCTCGGCCTGGCGACGGCGGTCGTCGCACTCCGCTACTGCCGGCTCGTGCTGGCGCGCACCCGAATCGGTTTTGCACGCAAGATCGCGATCGCACTTGGCGCGGGAGTCGTCGCCCAGGTGCTGCTGGGCTTCGTTTCCGTGGCGGTCCGCCTCGAACCGCCCTACGTCTCCCTTCACACGCTCCTGGCCGCGGTGCTGCTTTCTCTGAGCGTTGCCGGGGCGGCCCACGCCTGGGAGAGGACGGCGCATTGACCGCCGAGGCGGCCGGCGAGGCGCTCGCCGCGATCAACGCGGGGCTGAACCTCACCAGTGCCGTGCTTCTCCTCGCCGGGGTGCGCCATATCCGGCGCCGAGAGGTCAGGGGGCACAGGCGGTGCATGGTCGGTGCGGTGGCGGCCTCCGCCCTCTTCCTGGTCTTCTATGTCGTGCGCTTCTCGCTGACGGGTTCCCATTCCTTCGAGGGACCCGAGACGGTTCGGCGCGTCTACCTGGCGGTCCTCTTCAGCCACATGATCCTGGCTACCGCGGTCGTGCCCCTGGTGCTCCGCCTGCTCCACCTGCTCAGGCACCGGCGGTTCAAGGCCCACAGCCGACTGGCCCGGTGGACCTTTCCGGTCTGGCTATACGTCTCCGTCACCGGGCTCTTCGTCTACTTCATGCTCTACCACGCGTACGGCTGACCCACCCGGCTCCTGCTCCTTCAAGGACCACCTGCACGACCGGGCGCCGCCGGTCTCGCAACTCAGCTTCACAACCGTCAACCCCTCGTCGACTCCGCGCCGCACCGCGCTCTGGCAGAACCCGGTGATCAGCTCGCAGGCGTCGCCGCTCGCGTCCAGCTGCACGAAGGGAGACGCGGAGACCTCCAGCGAAAAGGGGCCGGAGACGAAGCCGCCGACGCGCTGCCCGAACAGCCTGGCCAGCGTGCGCTCGATCGCGCGCCGGACCAGCATGAGCCGCGTGGAACGCGGCAGCCACCGTCTGCGCGAAGGGAGATGTTCCCCGGCCAGCTGGGCACCCATCTCGAGGAAGACCCGCGCGGCGTCAGGACGCTTCTTGACGAGGTTGACGAACTCCGCCAGCTCGTCGCTGCTCAGCTTCCTGCCCTGGCGGGAGTATTCCTGATACAGCTCGATCTGCCGCTCCACGACCCTGCTCAAGCCGAACCGCCGCGGGATGGTGTTGGCGATGACCTCGTCCTTGAGCGTTTCGCCCGGATGGTCCAGCTGCCGGAGGGCCTCGAGCAACGAAACAGCGACCTGAGCGGCCACACGAGGTTTCTGGGTTTCGGTCAAATTGCGGACCTCATGTCTCGACGGCGATGCTCCGGCCGGGGCTACGCCTTCCGCAGCTCCTCGCTCGAAGGGCTTTGCCGTTCCCTACAATGATAACCTGAGCATTGCCGGTACTTTCGGGCAATCGCGAGGATGAAGCGCGTTTGCTCGCCCCGACCCGGCTTTCTACCTTCCGGTCCACTCGTCCACCGACTCCCGGCACCCCTTTCCTTGAAGCGATACGCGGCCTTCGATCCACCCGAATACCGGAACTGGCGGGCGGACCCCGCCCTGGTACGCGCATTCCGCCGCCGCATCGAGCAGGAATCGCGGCGAGCGGCGCTGGTTAAGGCGCTCCGGTCCGACCAGCTCCTCATCCTCTACCGCGACCTGCTCCTCACCCGGCTTCAGGACATCGGCCTCAAGCGCTGGGTGCGGCAGGGCGTAATCAGCAAGGCCTGGCTCGGCGTCGGAGAGGAGGCGGTGACGGTGGGTTGCGTGGCCGCCCTGGACCGCCGCCGCGACGTGGTGATACCCATGATCCGCAACGCCGGCGCCAGCCACATGATGGGGCTGCCGCTCGAAGACTGCTTCACCGCCTACCTGGCGACCGCCGACAGTCCCAGCGGGGGACGCGACTTCCACTACGGCGACGTGGGCAGGGGAGTCATCCAGCCGGTCAGCCACATGGGGACCAGCGTGCCTGTCGCGGCCGGCGCGGCGCTGGCCTTCAGGAATCGCGGCGAGGATCGCGTGGCGCTGACCTGGACCGGAGACGGCGCCACCAGGACCGCCGCCTGTCACGAGGGGCTGGTGTTCGCGTCCCGGCTCGCCGTTCCCGCCATCGTCGTCATCCAGAACAACCAGGTTGCACTCGGGACGCGCCTGGACCAGCACGGAGCCGGAAGACTGGTGGATGTCCCGGCCGCCCACGGCATCGCCACGTTCACCTGTGACGGCAACAACGTCCTCGACGTCTACGCGGCCACCGCCCTCGCGCGCGAGCGGTGCGTCCGGGGGAACGGTCCGGCGGCGCTCGTCGCGGATACCTTTCGCATGGGCGGGCACGCCACCCACGACGAACGCGAAGCCCGGGAGACGTTCGCCCCCGAACTCTTCGAGCACTGGGGCAGGCGCGACCCGGTGGGTCTCTTCGAGGCGTACCTGACCGACGAAGGCGTACCGGCGGCGACCCTTGCGGAGGTGGAGGCGGACGCGACGGCGGCGGTCGAAGATGCGGCCGAGCGGGCCCTGGCTTCGCGCGGGGATCTGCCGGTGCCCGAACACGCGCTCTACGAAGGAATCTCCGAGGGCGGCGTCCTTCACGGGCTGGCGGCCCGGCTGGCGGTGCGGGGGGGGGCGGAATAGGATTCACGCCATGTTCGAAAACCTGCGCCGGGCCTTCAGGGAGGCCGTCGACAACTTTCAGCGCGAACTGGACCGGGACGCCGTTCCGGAGGCCGTCGACCGGCTGCTGCTGGGGATGCGGCGCGAGGCCGTCGAGGCCAAGGCCGCCCTGGAAGCCTCGAAGGACCAGCTCGCCAGAGCTCGGAAGCGTTCCGGCGAGGAGGCGCGCAACGCCGAAATCTGCCGGCGCCGGGAAGCCCTGGCTCGCGAAATCGAGGACACCGACACGGCCGATGTCGCGGCCAGGTACGCCGAGAGGCACGCCGACCGGAGCCGAGTGCTAGCCGACAAGGCTCGCGCCATCGAAGCCGAAGTTCGCCTTCAGGAGGCCGAGTACGCCGAGATGCTGGCGCAGATCGGAAAGGCGCGCGCCAACCGCGACAAGCTCGCGGCGAGTGCCGGGCGCACCCGGGCGCGCGAATCGCTGGGCGGGACCGAGGACCTCTTCGGGGAGATCGACAGGATGGCGGAACGGATCGGCGGCACCGAGGCCGCCGCCGGCGCGGAGGAGGCGCTCTTCGACGACGCGCGCGGCTTCGACGAGGCGCTCGGAGCTTCGCGCCGGGAAGAGGTCGCCGACGCCCGCCTCGAGGAGTTGAAGCGACGGATGGGAAAGCGATAGATTCCGGCCATGGAAAACTGGATCGGAGTTGCTGTCTGGATCGTAATGGGCATCGCCATCGGACTCGCCATGAAGCTGGTCGTGAAGCGTCCCGAAACGACCCCGGGACACACGCGCCTGCTTTGCGCTCTCGGTGCCTTCGCCGCCGTGATCGGCGGAATGCTGGGAGTGGGCATTCTCGAGTTCGACGACCCGGTGGCCCTGAGCGTCGGCGGGATGGCGGGCGCGGCCGCCCTGGCGGTGCTCATGACATGGGTGTACCGGTGGGGCATCAGGGGGCTAACCTGAGGCCACTCCGCCCGGAAGCCCTTCCCGCGCCATGAGCCGACCCGTCGAGTTCGCCCACCGGGAACGCGCCCGCTTCTACGAGGAGCTGTGGGCCTTCCTGCGCATCCCCTCCGTGTCGGCCAAGTCCGAGCACGACGGAGACACCGCGCGGGCCGCCCGGTGGGTGAGAAGACAACTCGCCGGTGCGGGTCTGGATGCCGAAGTGCTCCCGACCCCGGGCCATCCGGTGGTGGTGGGGGAGTGGCGGGGGGCCGGGCCCGACGCTCCGACCGTTCTCGTCTACGGCCACTACGACGTCCAGCCCCCGGAGCCGTTGGAGCTCTGGGACACCCCGCCCTTCGAACCGCGCATCCGCGACGGACGCATCTACGCGCGGGGCTCCGCGGACGACAAGGGGCAGCTCTTTCTGCACATCAAGGCACTCGAGGCACACCTGGCCACGCGGGGACGACTCCCCGTGAACGTCGTCGTGCTGGCCGAAGGAGAAGAGGAGGTGGGCTCCCCCAACCTGGTTCCCTTCGTGAAGGAGCACCGGGAGCGGCTGGCGGCAGACACGGTCGTCATATCGGACTCGGCCATGTTCGCCCCCGGCCTGCCCTCGCTCCTCTTCTCGCTCCGGGGCCTGGCCTACTTCGAGATCCACGCCTCGGGCCCGCGCTCCGACCTGCACTCGGGAGCCTACGGCGGGGCCGTGCCTAACCCCGCCAACGCGCTCGCCCGCGTGATCGGCAGCCTCCATGACGAGACCGGCCGGATCGCGATCGCGGGCTTCTACGATGATGTCGTGACGCCCTCGCGGGAGACGCTCGCGGGGATTCGCGGGCTCCCGTTTGACGCGGAGGCGTACGCGAGGGAGGTCGGCACGGTCCCCGCCGGCGGCGAGTCCGGCTATTCGGCTCTGGAGCGGCTCTGGACACGGCCTTCATGCGACGTGAACGGACTGCTCTCCGGCTACACCGGCGAGGGGGCGAAGACCGTCCTCCCCGCGGGTGCGATGGCGAAGGTCAGCTTCCGCCTGGTGCCGAACCAGTCCCCGGAGCGGGTGAAGATCCTGCTTGAGGAACATCTCGCGAAGGTGGCGCCCGCCGGCGTCGGCTTCTCGCTGGTCGAGCTCCACGGGGGCCGTCCCTGGCTGGCCACCCCGGAGGGTCCGCTCTTCGAAGCCGCCTCCCGGGCGCTGGAGCGCTCGTTCGGGTCGCGTCCCGTGCTGACCGGCGAGGGTGGCACCATCCCGATCGTGGTGGAGCTCGAGGAGATCCTGGGCGCGAATTCGCTGCTTCTGGGCTTCGCCCTCCCGGGGGCCAACATGCACGCGCCCAACGAGTGGTTCGCCACCGAGTGCTTCGAAAAGGGAATCGACACCCTGATCCACCTCTACGACGAGCTTGCTGCCTCCTGAACGCAGGCCGCCCGTAGACGCGGCCGCCCCGGCATTCGGGCGGCGACGCATCCGCGCCGATCAGGGCCCGCCCTCACGACCGCCGCACCATCGCCACCGCCCGCAACAGCGCGCGCGCCTTGTTCATCGTCTCGTCGAACTCGGCTTCGGGGACCGAGTCCGCCACGATCCCGGCCCCCGCCTGCACGTGCGCCCAGCCATTCCGCACTATCATGGTGCGAATGGCGATCGCGGCGTCCATGCGGCGCGCGCCCCAACCGATGTGACCGACCGCCCCCGCGTACGGGCCCCGCGCCGCTGGTTCCAGCTCGTCTATGATCTCCATGGCGCGCACCTTCGGCGCGCCTGACACGGTCCCGGCGGGGAAGCAGGCCGTGAGGACGTCCAGGGCGGAGAGGCCGCTGCGCGCACGGCCCTCGACCTGGCTGCAGAGGTGCATCACGTCGGAGTACCGCTCCACCGCCATGAGTTCGGGGACGGTCACGGTACCGTACTCCGATACCCGGCCCACGTCGTTCCTCGCCAGGTCGACCAGCATGCGATGCTCGGCCAGCTCCTTCTCGTCGCGGGTGAGTTCGCGGGCGAGGGCGCGATCCTCGGCGGGGGTCCGGCCCCGCCTGCGCGTCCCGGCGATGGGGCGCACCGTCACCACCCCGTTCTCGAGACGCACCAGCACCTCGGGCGAAGATCCCACGAGGCTGAAGCCACCGCATTCGAGAAAGAAGAGATACGGCGACGGGTTGATCGTCCGCAGCGCGCGGTAGAGGTCGAACGGGCGTCCGTCGAACCGCGTTGCCAGCCGTTGGCTGAGGACGACCTGGAAGGCGTCTCCCGCCGCGATGTAGTCCTTGATCCTGCGGACGCCCGCGACGAAGTCGTCCCGCCTGATGTTGGAGGTGAACTCGAGGGACGTCCCGGGCTCCGCGAGGGCCAGCGACAGCGGGGCCGGGCCCGGCCGTGTGCGAAGCCGCTCCACCGTGTCCTCGAGCCGGCCCACGGCCTCCCCGTAGAGGCGCTCGAGCGCCACGCGGTCGGTTTCGTTCGTGACCTCCACGGTGGTTATCGCCCGGGCCCGGCCGTGGAGGTTGTCCACCGCGACCACCACGTCGGAGAACATGACCATCGCGGCCGGCAGCCCGCGGTCGTCGGGCGGCCCCGGCCCCAGGCGCTCCATCCGCCGAACCAGGTCGTAGCCGTAGTAGCCGACGGCACCGCCCCAGAACCGGGGGAGACGGGAGTCCGGGCGCGGCAGCGCGCGCTTCAGGCGCGCTTCCAGGTCCGCCACGGGGTCGTCGGTCTCCACCCGCCGCCAGCCCGGGCCGGGGCTCCACAGGGAAAGATCGCTACCTTCAAGACGCCACACCTCTCGCGGACTACTTCCCAGGAAGCTGTAACGGGCCCACTGTTCACCTCCCACCACCGATTCCAGAAGGAAGCCGAAGGCGCCGTCGCGAAGTTTGTGATAGGCGGTGACGGCGGTTTCGGAGTCGAAGAGAAACTCGCACCACACCGCGGTGCGGGTGCCGGGGGCGGCGTCATCGAGGAAGGACGCGAAGGAGGGCTCGGCGTTCAGGGTCACGGCAGGCAAGGTGTTCGCTTGAGAGAGACCCGATACCTTTGAAACATCCCCGGAGAAAGTCAACGCAAGGAGAGGCGCGCATGCGGCGGCACGGAACAGATCCGCAGACCACCCAGGAAACGTCACCACCCTACCTGTGGGCGGGGGCGACGGCGGCCGTCGTAGGGTTGCTCTACGCCGTGACCCTCGCACCCACGACCGCGTTCTGGGACACGAGCGAATACATCGCCACCGCACACATCCTGGGCATCCCGCACCCCCCCGGAAACCCTCTCTTCGTGGTTCTCGCCCGTACCTGGGACATCCTTCTCGGGGTCTTCGGCCTGTCCACCGCCGTCAAGATCAACCTCCTTTCCGCATTCATGGGCGCCCTCTCGCACGGCCTCTGGTTCCTTGTGGTTCACCACATCCTCAGGCACTTCTCCACCGACCGCCGCTTCCGCCTTTTCGGCGCCTTCGCGGCGGTTCTGGTGAGCGCGACCGCCTTCACCGTCTGGAACCAGTCGAACGTGAACGAGAAGGTCTACACGGTGTCGCTGCTCACCATCGCCCTCCTTTCCTGGCTCGCCTTCCGCTGGCAGGAGAGACTGGGCCGGTCCGGAGACGACAACCTGCTCATTCTCATGGTGTTCGTGCTGGCGCTTTCGGTGGGCAACCATCTCATGGCCTTCCTCGCGGCCCCCGCGCTGTTCCTGTTCGTGGTCTACGTTCACCCGCGGTGCCTCCTGAACCACCGGCTGTACCTGTTCGGCATCCCCGCCGTCGTCCTGGGGCTTTCCATTCATCTCTTCCTTCCCATCCGCTCCGGCCTCGGCCCGGTGATCAACGAGGCACAACCGACCTGCCAGAACATCGGGGAGGCCGTGGCGAGCGTCGTCACCTACGGCAACGCGGGATGCGAGGATCTGTCCGGCGCGCTGAAACGCAAGCAGTACGAGAAGCCGCCGGTGTCCGAGCGTCAGGCCCCCCTCGCCTCCCAGGTCGGCAACTGGCTCCAGTACTTCGACTGGCAGTGGGCCAGATCCCTCTCGCCGACCGACTCCACCTTCGGCAGCGCGCGGATACCCCTCACCGCGCTGTTCATCGGGCTGGGCATACTCGGCATCCTCGAACACTACCGCCGGGACAGGGCGAGCTGGGTCTACTTCATCTCACTCTTCGCCGTGCTCTCGGCCGGCCTCGTCTACTACCTGAACTTCAAGTACGGCTACTCCATGCCGCTGCCGGAGGGCGAGGAACTCCGTCGCGCCATGCAAGAGGCGAATGCGGACACCTCCCGCGACCTCGCCGAGGTTCGCGAACGCGACTACTTCTTCGTCGTGGGCTTCTCGGTGTGGGGGCTGCTGGCCGGGATCGGCATCACGAGCCTCTGGGACCGCGCCACCAGAAAGTCGGGGCGCTCGCTCGCGGCCACTTCACCGGTGCTGGCGCTGGCCCTCGTACCCCTGGTGCTCAACTTCAGCTGGGCCAGCCGACGCGGGGACTATGCGGCCAGGGACTGGGCCCACAACCTCCTCATGAGCGTCGAGCCCTACGGCATCCTCTTCACCAACGGTGACAACGACACCTTCCCCCTCTGGTATCTGCAGGAGGTGGAGGGCATCCGGCGGGACGTGACCGTCGCGGTGACCTCCTACCTGAACACGGACTGGTATGTAAAGCAGCTCCGCGACATCACCCGCCCCTGCCGGCCCGGCCAGGACCCGGACGCGGATCCCACGCGCATCCTCTGCCAGCGGCCCTACACCGCGGAGAACACCGGAGCCATGTACACCCACGACCCCGCCGAGGCCAGGGCAGCGGGCAAGGTTCCGATCCTCCTGCGCGAACCGGTGCGCCCCCCGACACGCGGGATGTTCCGCTCGGACCTCGGCGACGCCCGCATCGACGGGGTGGCCGGCAGCTACCAACAACTCAGGAACGACCAGGTGTTCGACCTGGGTCTCCTGACCGCCAGGATGGCCGGCGGCCAGATCCTCTATCCGTGGCACCAATTCACGCTCGCCGCAATCTCCAACTCCCTGGGGGACCGTCCCGTGTACTTCGCGTCGGCCAGGACCCCGGCAATACGCTTCGGCATCGCGCAGCACATCGTGCGCCAGGGTCTGGCCTTCCGGCTCTGGCCGGGGAACCCGGGCGAGCTGGAGCCGTGGGGTGTCTTGCGCAACCAGGACACCCGTGCCCAGGGCGGTCTTCTGGGCGCGTGGCTGGACATCCCCCGCACCCGTCTCCTGGCGGACAGCGTCTTCATGCATCGTTCCGGCATTCCGGACGATTGGGAGTACTGGCCGGATCGCTCCACGCTGGGAATCCCGAACTACTACGCCTGGGTGTACTATGCCCTCTCCCAGGACCCCGCACTCAGGGGTGACCCGGCCGCCATCGCCGAACACCAGGACCGCATCAACGCGTGGGAGGAGCTGGCCGCATCGCTATACCCCCCCCAGCCAGACGACACCGAGCCCTGACCTGCGGCGCCGGATGCCGCCCCCCTTCGCCTGATCCCGGGCGAAGTACACGAAGTCGAAATACTCGGGCGCGGAACCCACCACTCCCGGCGACGCGTGCACCACGACCACGCGAAAGAGTCTCGTCAACCCGGCCAGCGCCTCCAGTGCCCGCGGTCGATCGTCGCGGCGGAGGCGGTCCAGGCTGACCGGGAAGACCACCCCGCCCAGCTCCACCCCCGCACCGGCCGCCACCTCCGCGAGCACAAGACGGCCCGCCAGATCCAGAACGGCGACATCCGCCCCTCCCCGCCGCCCACCCCCCGCCCACTCCGCGAAGAGTTCGTCGAAGACACCCGCCAGCCGTCCCCCGGTCAGCGCGACCACCTTCCCGTGAACAACGGCCCTCAAGCGCCGCCTCGTCTCGGCCGCGAGCGCGTCCCGGTCCCCCGCCACCCCTCCGCCCGCAGCCCCGGAACCGTCGGCACCCCGTCCACCGACGGCGTCCGCCCCGCCCCCGAGACATGCCCGCATCTCGACGAGTTCGTCCAGGTGCCGCACCGCAGCCCCCAGCTCCGCAGCCCGCACCCTCCCCCGTTCCACCTCCTCGGCCAGGCTGTCACCCTCCCGGCCCAACCCCGCCAACCGCACCTCGGCCGCCTCGAGTTCCTCCGGCCTCCGCTCCAGCTGGTCGCGGCGGCGGCGCCACCAGCGCCCGTCCTGCACGACGGCCTTCCACTCCTCCCTGCGCGCCTCGCGCACCTTCCCGGCACGATCCCCGAGCGGCCGGCCGCAACCCCCGCACGGCACACCCTCCTCCGCCTCTTCGAGGCCGCTCAGCTCCCCGCGCAGTTCCCGCTCGCGGTCCCTGTACAGGAGGAGCCGGGTCTCCGCGTCCTGACGCTCCCTCAGCCACGCCTCCGTTCCCGTCGCCACCCGGTCCCGCGCCACCGCCTCCTCGTCGCGCACCGCGCGCAACCGGGCCTCCAGGCCCGCGATCCCCGCGTGGGCACGGCCGAGCCGCTCCACATTCTCTCTCGCCTCGAGGATCGACCGCTCGACCCGCCGGATCAGCGACCCCGCGTCGCCGTATTCCGCGCGCGCATCAGGCGACTCGACCGCCGCTCCGCCCCCGCGCAGCCCGAGGGCGCCCTCCGGGCCGACGAGCAGCGCCCCCGCCGCTTCCAGCCACGAATCCCGGGTTCCGCGGCCGAACCACAGCGCCGCGAACTCATCGCGCCCGAGGGCGTGGGACGCGAGCACCGGTTCGAGCAGCTCTTCGAAGCCGGGCGTTCCGACATGGGCGGCACCTCCCTTCCAGTCCACCACCACCCCCGCCCCACGATCCCGCACCTCGCCGGCGAATGCCGCATCCAACCCCGCCACCAGCTCATTCCAAAGCGCGGAGGAGTCATCCGCGAACGCCACCAGACCGCGCGAACTCCGCAGGTCGAGCACGGGTCCGCCGGGCCTCGCCCGGAGCGTCGAAATCATCAGCCGGCCGCCACCCTCGTCGTCGACCGGGCCTGTCGCGGGCCTCACCGGGGCATCGCTCCCCACCCGCTTCCCCACCTCTTCGTCCGAGCCGTCCCCGGCGGGAAGCGCCTCCACGCGCAACTCGGCAACCCGGCGGCCGAGGCCCGTCAGCACCTCCCGGTCGAGGACCGCCAGATCTTCGGGCGAGAGGCCCCGCACGGGCACCTTCAGCAGCTTTCCGTCGATCCCGCCCGGCACTCCCGCCAACGCCTCTCCCAGCCTGCGCGCGACCGTCGCGGTCCCGCCGCCCGTGGCCTCCGTCGGGGCCAGGCTCACCGCCGCCCGCGCTTCGACCGGCCAGAAAGTCGGATCTCCCGACTCCAGCTGCACCGTAACGAAACCCTTCCCGATCGCCGCCTCCCGCCACGGATCGGTGCCGACCCGCTCCAGGGATCCGCTGTAGCAGGCCCGTTCCCCGACGCGACGGTACGCATGGCTGGAGCCCAGGGCGACGTAGTCCCACCCATCCATCGGAACTTCGAGCGCGTGCGAGCGTCCCGACGCCACCTCCGCATGCAGCACCAGAATGTTCCGCTCGGCGGCGGGATCCGGGGAGAGGTCCGGGAAGTGCGTGGCCATCACGACCGGGTGGGGAACGAGGGTGACGCCAACCCTGCCCCCGTCCAGACGGAGGCGCCGCACCGCGGTCCCCGCCACCTCCACCCCGTCGATCGCACCGATGACGGTGAGAGGTCCGTGCCTCCCCCCATCCGGGGGAAGGTCCCGAGCCCCGGCCGCCACGGCCACGACCACGCCGGGAAGGTTGGCGCGCAGCCTGCGGATTCCCCGCGAAAACGCCGCGATCGGCCCCGCGGTCACATCGGCATGGTCGAAGACATCACCGGCAATGACCACAAGCTCCGGACCGAGCTCGGCGACGCGCGCCAACGCGCTCTCGAACACCCGCAGGACATCCCGGGCCCGCCCCGGGCCCGCCCCGGCGTAGCCCAGGTGCAGGTCCGACAGATGGGCCGCCTTCATCAGTGGCTCTCGGATTCGGCCGCCCGTGCGTGCCCGCCCGGCATCCTCGCTTCGGAGACCGGCCCCGGCGGGTTCACCGAACGATCGAGGCGCCAGAGCTCCTTGCGTCGCGGCTTCATGCGCGGCAACCCCGCCACGCCGGCCACGCTCGCGGCAAAGCGGGCCACACCGAATCCGGCCCGCGCCGCGGCTTCGGCCAGCGCAGGCGGCAACCGGTCCGGATCCAACCCGACCCAGACCCTTTCGACCTTCGCCTCGCGGAGCCCCGCAAGCAGTTCCGGGATTGTGAAGGACTTCACAAGCGCGTCCCCCGACTGCTCCCAGTCCACGACCACGGTGCAGCCGGGAGTATCCGGTACCGGAGACCCGACCAGCGATCCGTCCGGCCAGGCGAAGCCCTCGGCCGCCAGCGCCGCCACATCGCCGTCCGGCTCGTACACCCGCCATCCCTTCCAGCCGTCCCGGCTGAACCAGCCGCCGGCCCCCACGAAGAGGACCGCGCCGGCGGGGTCGAGGGAACTCGCGACCGTCCGGCGCCAGTCACCGCCGGGAGGAGGATCGACGGCCAGCCGCCTTCCCTCGTCCCGGAGGACCCGCAATTCCGTCTTCGGAACGGCCGTTTGCCAGACTTCGAAGCGAAGTTCGGGGCGGCCGGTCTTACGCAGAACGACATGCCGCCGCGGTAGCCGGTCGAAGATCCACCCCTGGCAACGAGCGCCCCCCGACGCGAACACCGTCGCCGCCAGGAAGGCCGTGACGGCCAGCACGGGCCGGCCGAGAACCGCCGGAACCAGGGCCGCTCCCACGGCCGTCCCCACCACCGCCCCGATCACGACCTGACACCTGACCGAGACCCCGAGCGCACCTGCGAAACTCCCGATGCGGCCCCAGACTCCGCCGGCGAAGTACGCCGGGAGGGCACCGGTGAAGGCGAGGCCCAGGCCTTGGGCGACCGCCACCGTCCCGAACCCCTCCATCGTTTCCCAGAGAGCGGCGAAGCCGGCACCCATGAGCAGTGCCACGAGGAGTCCCATCCACCACCTGGCGGCGGTGGACAGGGCTCCGTCGCCGTCCCCGGCCGCTCCCATCCACAGGCCGGCAAGCAGGGAAAGCACCGTGACCGCGGCCAGCACGGCGGCCGCCCGCGCCAGTCCCTGCGAATCGTACAGGAGGACCGCCGCACCGGTGGCCACTCCGGTGGCTGTGGCCGCACCCACCAGCAGCGAGGGCAGCCAGATCATTCGCCGCGCCCGGTTCACCATGCCGGACACGCCGGACGACGCTCCACTATCCGGTGCAACGGCCGTGCATTCATGCCGGATTCTCCCACGGGCCGCTACAGCTCCGCAAGGATCGCCCGGTAGCTGTCATGACGGGCCTGCTGGATCCGCCCCCCGGCCACCGCCGCGAGGACGGCGCATCCCGGTTCGTGGACATGCCTGCAATCGTTGAAGTGACAGCGGCCAAGAAAGCGGCGGAAGTCCGCGAAGCACCGGTCCAGCTCCGCGGCAGCCACGTCACCCAGGCCCACATCGGTGAAGCCGGGCGTATCGGCAACGACCCCGCCCCCCTTCAGGACGATGAGCCGACTGGACACCGTCGTGTGCTTGCCGGAGCGTGAACGCCTCCCCACCCGGCGGGTACGGAGTTCCAGCGCCGGGTCCACCGCATTCAGGAGCGATGACTTCCCCACCCCCGACGGCCCCACCAACACCGACGACCCGGCCCGGATCATATCGCGGAAGGCATCCATCCCCTCGCCCGTAACGACCGACGTGGCCATCACGGGGTAGCCCGCGGAGCGGTACATCGAGGACAGCTGCCGCGCGGCGGCGCCACCCCGCCCCAGATCGACCTTGTTCAGCACGAGGCAGGTGTCCATGCCCCCCGATTCTCCCATCACCAGCATCCGGTCGACCACCCCCGGCGTCGCCGGCGGATCGGCCACCGACGCCACCACCACCAGTCGGTCGAGGTTGGCCGCCACCACCTTGGCCACCCGGCCTCCCGCCGCCCGTCGCGCCAGGTACGTGCGCCGCGGCCGCACGGACTCGATGACCCGGCCGCCTCCCGGCACCTGCGCCAACTCGACCCGGTCCCCGACAACCACGCGGTCCCGCACTCGGCCCGACCGCTTGAGCCGCCCCCGCAGCGACGCGTCCAGGGTTCCGGAGGCGGTGCGCACCGTGTAGGTGCCCCCGACGGTCTCGATCACCTGCCCGGTCGTCACGCGCACGCCACCCGAAACACGAACACCCCCGCGACGGTCGTGCCGCCGCGGGGGTGCTCGCACCCGCGCATCGTCAAGGGGCGCGTGCCCCCCGCTACGCCGCGAAGGACTTCAGAGCCTTGCCCTTCTCGCCTTCGCGGAGGCGCCGGAGCGCCCGGTCCCTGAGCTGGCGGATCCGCTCCCGGGTCACCCCGAGAATGTTGCCGATCTCCTCCAGCGTGTGTTCGCGCTCCCCCTCCAGCCCGAAATACAGCCTGAGCACCTTCGCGTCGCGCTGTTCGAGCGAGCCCAGAGCGTTGGCGACGGCCTCGGTCAGCAGCCGGTTCTCGACCTCCAGCTCCGGCTCGGCCGCCTCTTCGGTGATGAAGCGCTCCACCAGCTGCGAGTCCTCGCTGTCGCCGATCGGCGCGTCCAGGCGGATCTCCGCCGCGTTGAGCGTCTGCAGCGATTCCACGAGCTGCGGCGTGAGGAAGGTCGCCTTGCCCAGCTCCTCGCTGGTCGGGTCGCGGCCCAGCTCCTGCTTCAGCCGCTCCTTCTCGCGGAAGATACGGGCAAGATCCGACGCGCGGTTGAGCGGCACGCGCACCGGCCGCCCGTGGTTGGCCAGCGAAGCCAGGATGGCCTGCCGGATCCACCAGACCGCGTAGGAGATGAACTTCACACCCTGCTCGGGATCGAACTTCCGGGCCGCGGTGACCAGTCCCACGTTCCCCTCCTGGATCAGGTCCGTGAGGGAAACGCCCCGGTTCTGGTACTTTTTGGCGACGCTGATGACGAAACGCAGGTTGGCCTTGGCGAGTGCCTGGATCGCCTCCTCGTCCCCCTTCTGGGCGCGGGCGCCCAGGATCTTTTCCATCTCCGGCGTGATCAGTTCGTGACGGCTCACGTCACGCAGGTACTGGTCGAGCGCGGTCTGCTCGTCCAGGCTGGCGTCAAAACCGGTGAGCGGGTTGCGCCGTCCCTTCGGGCGCCGTCCCCGCCTTGTCTTTCTGGCCATCGTTCTTTCCGATTCTCCGGTGCCGACCGGATGCCTTGTCCGATCGCACGGTGAGCACCATATACAGCCTTTAACGGTAAGGCTGTAGCCTATGTTTGTCAAGGACACGGCGAACCGCCATTCTGTTGTCCGCCCCGTCGGCGACGGGGTCATGTACCCCGGGGACGACGATTGTTCCCGTGTGCCCGGGGCGCGTCACGTCGGCGCTCCGGTGGGGGCCGTGGCCGACGATTTCGCGGCTGCGCCCTCTTCCACACCCGGCGACCCGCTCCCAAGCCGCTCCAGGAGCCACTCCGCTTCCAGCGGGCGGCGCTCCATTGTAAACAGGCGCAGCACCCGTGCCGTGCGGTACAACTCCTCCGCCAGCCTGGGCAGGTCGATCAGACCCGCAATGCCCTCCTGGCCCAGGCGTACCACGTGACCGTCCCTGTCTACCAGTACGTCCAGCTCGAACATCCGTTTCTTGACGGGGAAGTCGAGGATCACCTCTCCCGGGGCGAGTCCCAGTTCGGCGGCGATCCCGTCCTCCCAGCGCCGCTTGGCAGGTGTGTCTCCGCTGACCCAGTGCGGAAGCGTCCTGCCTTCGAGTTGCCAAGCAGGGATTTCGGTTGCCCGCTTCGGCAGCCGCCGTTCCCGCAGCGCCGGCAGCCACCGCCGGGCCAGGCGTTCGGCGGTGGGGCCCCGATCCGCCCCCGCCCGCCGCCCCAGCTCATACAGCAATTCCTCGTCGGTGGGACCGACCAGATCGAGCGGCGACAGCAATCCGGCCTCGACCGCGGTTTCCACTATCCGCTTGTAGAGACCCGTGGCCGCCCTCACCGCGTGGTGCCAATAGACGGTCCGGAACATCTGGTACTTGGAGAACAGGAGCGACTCGAGCGTGCTGAGCGCCTTGCCGCGCAGCCCCACTTCCCAGTCACCGGAGACGGGATCCCGCAGGAGCGCGAGGCCCTGGAGTAGCCGCTCCACGTCCACGTCTCCGTACGGCACGCCGCAGAAGCGGGCGTCGCGCCGCAGGTACTCCATCTTGTCGAGGTCGAGGCTGCCGCTCACGAGGCCGCGGAGTGCATTGTCCCCCTCCCCCCTGATGATGCGGAAGATCTCGTCGGCGGCGGTCGGTCCCAGCGGCTCCAGGGCCGCCTCGAGGGGTGCCGACTCGAAGAACCGCGCGCTCATTTCCTCGTGGTCGCCGGCGATCCGTTCGGGCTCGAGTTCCTCCAGCGCGTGCGAGAAGGCGTAGTGGCCGATGTCGTGGAGAAGGGCGGCGTGGGGGATGAGGTGTGCGCCGCGCCACACGTGGTCGGGGACCGGGGGACCGGCCCGGAGGATCGCAAGCGCCCGCACCGCCAGGTGATAGACGCCCAGCGCATGGTCGAAGCGCGTATGGGTGGCCCCCGGGTACACCAGGTGGGCCAGGCCGAGCTGGCGGATGTAGCGGAGACGCTGAAAGGCCGCCGTGTCCATGATCGCGACGGCGACCGCATCCATCCGAATCGTGTTCCAGACCGGATCGCGTATGACGAGAGAGCGTCCATGCCCTTGCATGGAAGGCCACAATAGTGCGTGTGCCGGGACAGCGCAATGCGGATTCGGGACTGATTGTCCCGGCAATCCCGCGTTGACCTGACCCGAATAAATCACGAAATTGCAATCCCCATGGCAACTTCGCCTCTTCGCGAGAAGGTCCGCACGCACGCCGAGGACCGTCCCGGCGTCTACCGCTGGCTCGGTGCCGGCGGGAGGATCCTCTACGTCGGCAAGTCCGTGCGGCTCAGGTCGCGCCTCCTGTCGTACTTCCGGGAAGACAGCGGGAAGGCGGCCCGCATGGTGTCCGAGGCGGAGGACGTCAACTGGGACCTCAGGCCGAACGAGTTCGCGGCGCTGGTCCGGGAGATGCACCTCATCCGTGCGTGGCAGCCCGAGTACAACGTGCAACACAGGCGCGACCGCCGGTACGGGTTCATCAAGATCACACGGGAGCCTGCACCCCGGCTGGTCCCCGTCTCACGCGTCCGGAGCGACGGTGCGAGCTACTACGGGCCCTTCGCGCAGACGGGCTGGCTCGCACGGGCGGTGCACGACCTGTCGCTGGCGACCGGACTGCGAGACTGTCCCGCCCACACTCCGATCCACTTCGGCGACCAGCTCGAGATCTTCTCCGGCGGAAGGGTGCCGCGCTGCATCCGCGCCGACACGGGAACCTGTCTCGCGCCCTGCGCCGGCCGCTGCACGACCGCCGACTACGACGGGCGCCTGCGCCTGGCCCGCGCCTTCCTCGAGGCCCGCAGCCGCGCACCCCTGGCCCGGCTGGCGGACTGCGTGAAGCTGGCGGCTGCCGACCTGCGCTTCGAGTACGCGGCCACCATCCGTGACCGCATGGAGACGCTGGAGAAGCTGTGGAGCCACCTCTCCGGCTTCCGGGGCCAGGTGGAGAACCTCAACCTGGTCTACCCGGTGCCCGGCTACGGCGGCGACGATCGCATCCATCTGATTCGCCGCGGCCGTCCGTGCGCCGAGTTGCCGTGGCCGAAGTCGGACCGGGCGCGCAGACACGCCGACGAGGTCGTGGAGGAGGTGTTCCGGCCGGTGCCGTCGGACCGGGACGGGAAGCTTGAGGCGGACGCGGCCGCCGAGGTGCTCCTGACGCTGTCGTGGTTCAACCGGCATCGCCGGGAGAGGGAGAGGGCAGTGGCGCCGGAGCGGTGGCTGGCAGTCCGTGGATAAGGCCTCCCGAGCACCGAGAGCGGCGAGGCGCGGGGCGGGCGGGGTGGATCACGAACTTGCCGGTCTCCCTCCGGTAACGCGGATCGGGCCGGGATAGCGGCCCACGGTCCTGTCCGCGGTAAGGAGGATCACACCTTCGATGCGGGCCTGGGCGACCAGGATGCGGTCGAAGGGATCGGCGTGGATGGGCGGCAGCAGGTCGACCGCGGCCGCGTGCGCACCGGTGACCGGAAGCTCCGTGTAGCCGTTCTCGAGCAGGCCGCGACGCAGGATACGCGGATCGACATCGAAGTCGGGGCGCCCCAGTCCGCTCTTGATGGCCACCTCCCAGATGGACGCGGCGCTGTAGAGCAGCTCCGTTCCATCGTCCTCGATAAGGTCGCGCGCCCCGCGTGGTAACCGCTCCGGAAAGCCGGCGGCCCACAGAAGCACGTGGGTGTCGAGAAGGACGGTCATTCGGCGGCGCCGAACATCGTGGCGATTTCTTCCGCTCCCATCCGGTCGAAGTCCTCCGGGACCGCAATCCTGCCGGCCAGGAATCCGGTGCGACCTTCGGCCTCCCGCTCCGGAGCATCGGCCGCAACAACCTTGACCACCGGTTTGCCGCGGCGCGCGATGATGAACGGTTCACCGGCCGCGGCTGCGCGAATCAGGCGCGACAGGTGGGTCTTGGCTTCGTGGATGTTGTAGACGCGCATTGGACGTTTTCCCAGGTACGGTGTCCGTATGGACTTAGTCCACTGAACTTAGTCTTTTGTCCGTCTCCGCGCCATTCCCCGCAATCGCGGAATCACGTGACCCTCCGCACAGGACTCCAGCAGGATCCTGTAAACGCCGCTCGCGCGTCTCTTCGCGCTTGGCGCTCACCACCCACCAGGTCACCTGCCTCCGGTACGAGGGCGACATGGTTGCCGGGGTCCTCGAAGACGACTGGACCGTGCCGCGTGTACTTGAACTCGGCCTTGTGGGGTGCCTGTCCCTTCACCGGGATCTCCGGTGATGACGGTCATCTCCTCCCAGCCGTCGCGGTAGCGGTAGGGGGTGGGGAGGACCACAATACGGTAGGCGCGGACGTCCGGCATGGTGTTGGGGGCCCGCGATGTGGGTGAGCGGCCTGGCCTTCTCGGTGGGGCTCGGCAGGGGGTCGGATGGCTGATGGACCAGTGCGGAGCGGCGGAAGGGGCGGGTGGGGTCGTTCGGTGTTCTTGTTCCCGGAACGGATCGCGGATAGGTTCCTCCATACCCTCAGAATCGAGATCCATGACCGGAGCGGCCCGTCCCATGACCGTCGTTGATCTGTTTTCCGGGGCCGGAGGCATGTCCGGCAACGGGCGGTTGCAGTGCAACACCACGTACCGACACAACATCGGTATCGACCCCAAGCGGGTTGACCTGGGGGAGGTTGCTCCGGCCGATGTGCGCGACATGCTGGGAATCGGTGGCCGCGCGGTCAACGTCTTGAGCGTGTGTCCGCCCTGCACGGGGTTCACCCGAACCAACCCGCGGAATCATCTTCGGGACGACTGCCGCAACGGGCTCGTATCCAGGGCCGCGGACTTCGCCGTGGCTCTGGACGCGGACATCGTGGTGATGGAGAACGCGCGCGAACTCATCCGCGGGAATTTCCGGCATCACTATCGGGCCTTCCGCGAACGTCTGGAGGACGGCGGCTATACCGTGTTCGGACGGAACTACATGCTGAACCGCTTCGGGCTTCCGCAGGTCCGCGAACGCGCCATCGTGATTGCGTCCAAAGCGGGACTGCCCCTGTACACGCTGGAGAGCATGTGGGACGGCTGGGGCGTGAAGGCGCGCGCCAAGACCGTCCGCCGTGCACTGTCGATCGCCTCGGAAGCGAAGGGAGCGGACCACCGCTACCCGGGGTTCGCTTCGGAAACCGTGAAGCGGCGGATTGCCGCCATACCACCGGACGGCGGCTCCTGGATGGACCTGTTGGGCCATCCCGATGCGACGCACCTCCTGACCGGATCCATGAAGAGGATCGCGGCGGCGGGAAGATTCGGCTCGTACCCGGACGTCTACGGACGGATGGCGTGGGACAAGCCCGCTCCAACGATCAAACGGGAGTGCGCCCACATCGGCAACGGCAGGTACGCCCACCCGGAACACGACCGGCTTTGCACGGTTGCGGAAATGGCGGTTCTGAACGGCTTTCCCCACCACTACAAGTTCAACGGCTCGTCCCTGGCGAACATCTATCGACATATCGGGGACGCGGTTCCTCCGCTGGTCTCCTATCAACTCGCGCACCTCTGCCGTTGGATGCTGACGGGCGAACGACCCGGCATCGAAGAACTCGTCCTGGCCGACACGAGCCTGCGGCTGTCCGATCTCGTCCGCGACGCGGCACGACGAGCCCGCCGGACTCCACGGAGCAGAGATACCTCGACGACCTGCTTGCCGCAATGCGTGGTCGAGGTGGACGGACTCCGAATTAGCCTGAAGTCCACCGCGGCGGCGAATCTGCGCGTCGGCTCACTACACATTTCCAAGCTCTGCGAGGCGGCGTGGATTCAGGATGCTCGCAGTGCCTCGCACCGAGAAGGCAAAACCAAGCTGTTGTTCGAAGAGTACACGACCGTGGTGGATGCCATCATTCAGCTGCGGCTGTTCAAGAGGAAGGCGTTATATGAAATGGTGAGCATCCCCACCTCTGTCCTGGCTCAGGTCGCGGACACCCCTCGGACCGCGTTCGCCCCGGAAGGCCCGTCCATTGGAATCCCGGTCGGGCAGGACCCACCGGACTTCACGTTGAAGCTCGACAGATCCGACGCGAAGATCACTTTGGCCAACATCGACAAGCGCGTGTGTCCTCTTCTAGGGACCTGGCAACTCCAACCCAAGGGTGGATAGGCGGGCTGTTCGACTTGACCCGGAGGGCGTCGCGTTGGCCGGAGCCACCCCATGGGCGCGGACCTTTCGGGTCGCCGTCCGGTCGTAGGAAGTGGATCCAGGTGGACGTAGAGCGATTCTGGAATCTTCGCAATCAGTCTGTCTGTTCCACTTCGCCGACGGGAGGAAGTGACGGTAACGTGGCGGCTGGCGGGCCGTAGATTGAGGCCCGGACCAACCCGACCCGTCGAAGGGAGAATCGAGAGAGATGAGACGACGATACCCGATCTTTCTGACAGCCGCAGCCGTCCTGGCGATCCCGTCGTGCGGGACGGACCCCGAAGTCATGCTGACATCCACGGAGGCCCAGGCCGTTCTCCGCGCGATCCTGGAGGAATTCGACGGATTCGAGTTTGAGGCCGTGGAATGTGACCATGGGGGTGAGACGACGGCTTCAAGGGGGGAGGAGAGGCGTGAGACCAAGGGCGATACCGTCATTTTCACCCGCGAGGTCCGCCTTTCCTTCGCCCAATGCCAAGTGTCGGTCGGTGGTGCGGGAAGGTACACCCTGAGCGGGGACCCCGCCCTCACCCACTCGCAAAGAACCGCTTACTGGGGTGACTTTCAGGGCCACGCGCATTGGACCCTTTCCGGAACGTTCGGTTGGGAGCGTGGGGAGGAGTCGGGCCGGTGCGGAGTCGATTTCACCCTCGACACCGGGTTCGATGACGTTTGGCCCGAGGTTGAAGACCCATATTACCGGGGCCGGGTGTGCGGCCACGAGGCGGAGCTGTCCCTGTCCGACTTCTGATCCGTAGGCGGAGGGACGGTCGTGGCCACCCACGGGGGACGGGAATCTCGGCGGGTGTGGGGTTTCGCCTTGCCCCGATACCATTGGGCTCCAGGAAGGGGTACCGCGCGGTGCTACATGTTCCGATCGGGTGGGAGCCGTATCCGCTTCCGGTCAGGGGCTTCGTCTACCTCGGCCTTGGCCGGCGGCCGGGGCCGTCCGGGGAAAACGGAGGATCGAGCCCGTGGGAGTTCTTTGTTCCCTGGCCCAGATTGCAGATCCATGTGAAGCACACGGGCGGATTTCACCACACCTGACCGGATATATCCCACACCGCCCCACCAAGGGGGACCCCTCCGGGGGAAGGAGCTTGGGGCGATGGCCGGCTTTCCCCGAACGTTGGCGGCTCGGCGTCAACCGACCGGAAAGACGACCCCGGCGCGTAGCGTCAGAGTCCGGGTCTTCAGGAACTCGTCACTCCCGCCATCGCCCGCGTCCAGCAGCCCCAGGGTGTACGACGCACCGGCCGACAACGCCACTCTGTCGGACAGTCCGATCTCAGCCACGGCTCCGCCGGCAACTCCGACGTCGAAGGCCTCGAAATCGTCTTCATCGCAGTCCTCACTTCTTTTTTCGCCGCGGACACTGACCGTGCTCTTGCAGGACATCCGGATGCCCAGAGCGGGGCCAGCCAGCAGGTGCAGCGAGGCGCGGTCTCCAAGCGGGAGTGGCCTGTCCAGCAGACCGGTGAACTCGATGTAGTCGATGCCCAAGTCCACGACGCCGAAGCGAAAGCCCTTTTGGGAGTACGCGGCACCCACCCGAACACGCCATCCCTCGGTCACCGGGACTGCGGCGGAGAGGCCCATCGCCGAACGCATGATCGACTCGATGGCGTCGTCGCGCTCGGACGTGCTGACGGAAGCCATGTTCAGGCCTCCCGTTACAGTGAGCGTGGTCTGCCCGGTCGCGCGTGCGCCGGACAGGAGGCCCAGCAGGGCAGCGAAGACGAAGACTGTGAGACTCTTCATTTGGGGATTATCCTCTTCTTGGGGAAACGCGCTCCGGCAAATCGTGGACCGCAAAGGTGCCTGGGGGGGCCTCCACTTTCAGTTGACGATGAGCTCGACCCAGTCGTAGATGGCCGTGAGCCCCCGCCTGTCGTCGTCGAACATGCCGAGTTCGAACCGGCCGTAAAGCTGCGGCGAGACGCCGTCGTGCCGGTTTCCCGGCCTCACGCCGTTCATCAGCCACGGGCCGTCCTCGCCGATGCGGACATACGCGTGGTCCCCCTCCATCCAGATGTGGAACTCCTGGAGTACGCCCACTTCGATCTCATCGCTCCATCCGTATTGGTTCTCCCAGCCCGGAGCGGTCCAGCAGGGAAAACCTGAGATGCAAGTACCAAACGCCCAGTTAGTACTGTCGACGGCGGCGGTCGGCCAGCCGATGCTGAAGTAGTAGCCTGTGTGTTCGCTGCCCGTAGCCTGCCACTTTACCGTGGCCACACCGAGGCTGTCCGCGGTCGCCATCGACACCTTGATCTTCCAGTCGGCGGCCGCGGGGGCGTCCCCGGTGTGGCGGGAGACGTAGCCTTCGAGGGCCGTGTCGGGGGACACAAGCAGACGACCGTCCTCGATGGAGGCATCGGCGCGAACGGCCATCCAGTCGTCCAGGCTGGCGTCGGAGTCGAAATCGTCCCGGAACGGCCTCACAGGCACCGGAACCGTGATCGGAACGTCCGCCTCCAGCGAGTCCCAACCGTCGTTCGCAATCACCGTCACCACCGTCGGGCCAGGCGTGCGGCCGGAGAGCCAAAGACGCAGGCCCCTCATCGCGGCCGTCACCGCGGACGTGTCCGACGACCCGATCTCATAGGTCAGGCCATGTCCGTCCGGGTCCTCGAAGTGGCGGGCCAGGCCCACGGTCAGCGTGTCGCCGATCAGGACGGTCAGCGTGTCGAAGGGCGTTGTCAGCTCGGGAGGCCGGTTCGGAACCGTAACGCTGAAGCGCGTCTGAGCATGGAGGTCATCGGGGTCCGTCGCCGTCACGGTGACCGTCGCGTCCCCCACGTCCACGCCACGTACCAACACCAGCTCGTTTGCGAGGGAGCGCGCCGCCGCGACGGTCGAATCCGACGACTCCGCGGCCAGGGTGAGCCGGTCGCCGTCCGGATCGGTGAAGCAGGGGGTCAAACGCTCGAGCTGGCGCACGTTCAGCGTCTGGTCCGGGATGGTGTCGCACGATTCGGGGGGCTGGGGTTCGCATCCCCAGGCGGCGGCGAGCAAGAGTGCGCTCAGGGCAACCCGGGTCTTATTCATGGGTTGGTACTCCTTTCGTCCAGTTCTCTACTAGACTAGACATCCTACGTCCGTCGATTCGCCCCCGGCAACCGCTGATGGCGAAGTCGCTGATGGCGAAGTCGCCAAGCAGACAGCACCCTCTCATGCGAATCCGCTCCCTGTATCGTCGCTTACCACGCCCGGAACCTGTCAACGGTTGAGAGACACATTGCGGAATCAGTTTAGTGATCCGTC
>JAPPGI010000212.1 GCA_028874985.1 Gemmatimonadota bacterium
TCTTGCCCGAGCCCGTGCCGCCGGAGACGAGGATGTTCTGGCGGGACGCAAGCGTGCTCCGAGCGGCTTCGAGGATGTCTTCGGGCAGCGAGCCGAGGCGCACCAGGTCCTCGGCCGTGAACGCCCGGCCCCCGAACCGGCGGATCGTGATGGCGACCTCGGGAGAAGCGGGCGGCGTGCAGATCGCCACCCGCGAGCCGTCTTCGAGCCTCGCGTCGAGGATGGGCCGGGCGGCGGGATCGAGCCCTAGCGGGCGGGCTATGTGGATCGCGGCGCGGTGGAGCCATGGGGCGGTCAGCGCAGGGGCTTCGTGCGGCTCCAGCCTCCCGGCCCGTTCGACCCATACGTTGCCGGGTCCGTTGATCATGATCTCGGAGATCTCCGCGTCCTCCAGCAGCGTCTCCAGACCCGGAAGGAACGGCTTCAGGTGGGCGATGCCGCTCGCGCGCTTCATATCCGTCCCTCCTCGCGGAGCCGCCAGTAGCCCGTCTCCCTCGGCAGGTAGTGCGGCTTCAGGTAGACGCGCGTGGCCGGGAGCGACCTGGCCCCGTCGTAGGGCAAGCAGACCGCCTGGTAGTTGGCGAGCAGCGCGAACTGCCGGGGCGTGAACACGGGCTGAAGCGCCTGGCGGAACGACTTGCTCGTTCCCATCGTGCCGCGCCCGCCTCCGGCGCGGCCGGACAGGAGCGAGAACTCGGGCCTGCCGGTGGTCTCGGTGAACGTGTGGGAGGCCTGGGTCTTCATGACGCTGCCGCACATCTCGGACGCGATCCGCGCCGACGCCTCGTCGGAGAGCGAAAGGAAGATCCGGGTGCGGAGCGTCTGCACGAGCGTCCTCCACGCCTCGCCCGAGGGCAGCACGGAGCGGAGCGAGGAGATCGACTGCGTGGCGACGATGGGGATGCAACGGCACTGCCGGGTCAGCGCGAACGCCTTCTCGTCGCCCGACGGGTCGTCCTGTCCGACGGTGGCGAACGCCTGGTACTCGTCGCAGATGAACACGGCGGGCCGCATGTGGCGTCCGGGACGCCGGGCCGCTTCGGCGGGACGCCTCAGCAGCGCCTGTATCCACGCGTTCTTGAGAAGCACGCCGACGGCGCGGGCAAGCGCCGGGTTCGCTCCGGCCGGCATGTTGAGCGCCAGCACCTTGCCGCCCTCGATCAGGTCGGCGAGGGGCGGCAGCCTCCGGCGTAGCCCCGGCATCGGGTGGACCTTCGGGGCGTCCTTGTCGGCTTCGTCGTTCTTGACGGGAGCGGCATCGGGCGCGGGCGGACAGAACACGCCCGCCACGTCCGGCTGGTCGAAGAGCGACAGGAAGACGCTGATGCCCTCGACGATCGTGGTGCGGATCTTGGCGTCGAGCTTCGTCCAGTCCTTCAGATACCAGCGCGCCACGGCCTCGACCTGTTCGGCGTACTCGCCGCCCGCGCCGTCCCCGTCCGCCTCCGTCCTGTAGGCGACCTTGAGCCGCTTGAGCCGGGCTTCGAGCTTCGGATCGAGGCGGCACGCCGACTTGTCCGTGCCGGGCACGGGTGCCCAGGCCCAGTCTTCGAGCGGCTCGATATGCGCGTTGAGATCCGCGTTGGCGACGACGGCGCGCACCGGGCGCATGCCGTTCGCCAGCCTCTGGGCCTCGCGGATCCTGTCCCTGAACAGGTCCGCGTCCACGGTGCAGCGGTAGATGTCGCGCAGCGTGACCCAGCCCCCGGGCAGGAGCCGGTGCACCTCGATGATCCACCGGACGAGGTTCGTGTACGCCTGTTGCCAGAACGGGTCCCGGCTCTTGCCGAATAGCTGGTTGACGAGGGAGGCCACGGAGTAGGCGAGCGAGTAGGAGTCGAGCAGCGGATCGTCGAGCGGGTTCCACTGGAGCGAGCCGCCGAGCCCGATTTCGAGGTAGTCGCCGCCGCGCCCGGCGTCTTCGAGGATGCCGCGCACCTGGTAGCAGAAGTCCCCCTTGACTTCGAGCACGAGCGCGCCCGCGCGGCGCTTGGCGTCGTCCGCCCTCCACGAGAGAAGCTGCTTGGCGAACGGGTACATGCAGGCGGTGGTCTTGCCCGTCCCGACCGCCCCGACGACGAGCACGCCGGTGTAGAGCCCCTTCTCGGGGACGACGAGCCACGAGGGCCGCTCGCTCTCTCTCGCCACGGTCGGATGGTGAAGTTCGCCGATGACGAGCGAAGGGGCGTCGTCGCCGGGCGAGGCGGGCCACGCCGGGAGTTTGCCCCGCCGCCTAAAACGGAAGAGCGGCTGAAGCCAGACCCGCCAGACCGAGAGGCAGAGGCTCCCCGCGAGCACGACGGCGACGGCGGGCCATGCGTAATACCAGAGGCGGATCGCGGAGTGCAGGCCCGGATCGTGCCACGCGATCAGGTCGAGCACGGGGTTGCCGCCCGTGCCGGGAAACGGCGCCTTGAGCGCCTGCGCGCCGGCCGCTCCGATGGCGGCCCCGATGACGGCGAGCGTCGAGTACCTCATCGGCCGGACTCCCTTCCCGGAGGGATCGTTGGTGCGGGAGCGACCCAGGGGGCGGGGGCGGGAGTGTGAAAACACACCTGGCCCCGAACCCGTACCAGGCCCTCGGACTGGGGGGTCGCTCCCGCCACGGCCTCTTCGGCCCGTCCGCGCGTTGCCGGACGGGCCGCGAGGCCGCAAGACCCGGCCGCGCAAGCGGATGGACGGAAGGGCCGGTGTGAATCGCCGGGGGCCGAAGACGTGAATCGACCCCCCATGTCGTTTTCACAACGCGGTTCGGTCGTAAGTCGCCTGCCGTTCATCGGTAGCGAGCCCCGGCGAGGCGCACCGTCCGCCATGCGGTGCCGCGTTGGATCGACCCGCGTCCGCCCCGCCGCCGCACCTGCTTGGTCAGCGCGACGCTGCGCTTCATGGCGGCCTGGAGTCCTCCGAACTCTTCGAGGACCTGGATCGCGCCCTGGAGGATCGCGCGCTCGATCCGCGCGATCTCGTCGCGGATCTCCGGGTCGGCCTCGGCGACGCCATCCTCGGCCCAGCCGCGCATCACCCGCTCGGCCCGGCGGATCTCCCGCGAGGCGCGCGCGACGGCCACGACCTCGACGGACCGGCCCAGCGATTGTAGCCCCCGCCACAGCGCCCGGTGCGCCGTCCCCCAGGAGCGGAGCGCGGTCGCGGTGTCGTGGCCCGGGTCCACGTAGACGAACGTCGCGTGGGCCGAGTCCAGCGCGACCGGCAGCTTGACGGGGAAGTGGCGGCGGGTGTTCCCGGCGGCCCCCCGGTAGACTCGCACGGGCAGGAGCCTGCGTTCGATGCCGAGCGCCTCGAACGCGGCGACCTTCTCGTCTTCGGTCGGCAGCCAGGGCAGGTCCGCGTGCTCGATCACGTAGTCGAGAGAGAGGAGCCGGCGCATCAGCACCTCTTTAGACGCGTCGCGCCGGTGCCGGACGTGCTCGGCTCCGAGCGCCCGGTAGACGCGCCGCGAATAGATCCGGCACACCCGCCCGATGCCCCGGACGCCCGGCACGGTCTCCTCGGCGGCGAGACCCCGGGCGATCAGGGCGTGCACGACGCGCCGCGCCTGTTCGGGGTGCGCGTCCAGGAACCGCATCGCCTGCGCGCGGGTGAAGACGCCGCTGTGGAGGCACACCAGGGCGATCCAATCGGCATGGCGGCCCGTCCAGCCGAACTCCCTCAGCGCCTTCTCCCGGCCCTTCAGATGCGCGATCATCGGCCGTCCTCCGTGACCAGCGCCCGGTCGGCCTGGAGGTAGGTGACGAGGATGCCCATCGGGTTGTGGACGACGAGTTCCGGTGGAATGCTTTCGAGAAACTCGAACCGAAGCGTGAGCGTCCAGCGCTCGCGCCGGACCTCCCGCGCTCCGGTCAGGTGCACGAGATCGAAGTCGGCGGTCGCGCCGTGCGGCGGCTCGGGCGACGGGTGGATGCGGAGCACGACGTTCTCGACCTGGGCTTCCGTCTCCGCCGTCCCGGCCGCCGTGGCGGCGACCTCGCCGCCGTCCCTCTGGAACGCGGCGTTGGCGAGTTCCGTGGACAGGAACCGGAGGCTCCGGGTCCAGTGCTCCTCGACGGTCGCGCGGCGGCGCGAGTGGAAGTCGGCGACGAACCGGTTGAGGAAGTACTTGGTCGTGGGATCGAGCGGGTCGGCCTGGGCGGTGGCGGCCTCGTAGGCGAGCGCCTCCGCGCGGCCGACCTCGTCCACCCGGATCACGATGGGCCTGGGCGGCTCCGCGCCCGCAAGCCGGAGCAGCACCACGACGCCGAGCACGCAGCTTGCTGCGAGCAGCACCACGATCCTCCGAAGTTTCCGGTTCGCCTGAACGGCCTCTCCCCAGATCTCGGCGTACTCGCGGCCAGCGTTCTTGTCTCTTTTCATCGGCTTCTCCTTGGGGTCTCAGACGGGTGGCTTGGCGGCGGCCGCGGGCGCGACCGCTCCCCCGGCTCCGCGCATGACGAGGGCGACGAACCCGGATCCTGCGTTGCCGGAGCCGGACACCAGCATGGCGGCGAGTTCGCCGACCTTGAGGCTGGCCATCAGGCCGCAGACGACGAGCGGGAGCAGGACGACGGCCCAGAGCCAGAGTTCCATCGGGTCGGAGGTGCCGGTGCCCATCAGCGCATCGGCGTAGGTCGTGATGTAGCCCATGCCGACCCCCATGAAGACCCGAAGCACGGCACCCGCCACCACGCCGTAGAGCGTGTAGACCATCATCGTCCGGAACCATCCCCAGAACAGGAACGCGAGCGGCTCGAAGAGCAGGAAGGCGATGAACACGGGACCCAGAAGGATCACGATCGCTATGGCGACCTGCGCCCAGATCACTTGCGCGTAGGTGATGCAGAAGAGCAGCAGCAGGCAGACCACCAGCGAAGCGCCCATCACCAGCGTCACGAGTGACGAGAAGATCACGGTGACGCCCGCCGTCACGATGGACAGCAGGTTGCCGGTGGACCACGCGGCGCTCAGGTGCGCCGAGTACGCCTGCACGAGCGCGGTCATCTCGGTGTACCCGGCCGACACCACGTCGGACAGGAACAGGTTCTGGAGCCAGATCCCGCCTCCGGCGATCATGGCCGGGAACGTGAGTCCGACGCCGGGGATCGGAACGACGTAGTAGTGGAGCAGCGTGCGGGGGATCGCGATCCCGAGCACGAGCTTGACGATCTGCCACGAGTCGAAATGGCCGCTGAACGCGATCTTGAGTCCGGTCCAGGCGACCATCACGGCGGCGAGCCCGCCCCAAAGCTGGAGCCCGAGCGTGTGCACGTCCGGGGCCGCGCCGCCGATCACGGTGTCGAGCACCACGTCCAGAAAGCTCTTGAAGTCCTGGAGTTGATCGTCCGGGATCTGCGTCGGGACGTTCGGGTCGATGGACTGCGGGGGGAGTTGCATGGCCGCCCTAGCCCCTACCGGTAGAACGAGGGAATGCGGAACAGGAGCCCGTCGCGAAGCGCGGCACGGTTCTGGAGCGCCGCGTTCTGCATCGTCCGGGCGAACGCGTTGGCGCGCATCCGGCCCTCGCGCCACGCGGCGAGTTGTTCGAGCCGCGCGAGTTCGGCCAGCCGCGTGCGGTTCGCCTGCTCGGCCGCCTGGTGGGCGAGCACCTGGGCCGCCGCCGCGTTGATCCGGCCCTGGCTCAGCGCCGCCGCGACTTCGGCCTGCTGAAGAGCCGTGTGGGACAAGTTGCCGTTCGCGGTGAGGCCGGCGAACGAGCCCTGCGCGCTCTCGACGGTTCCCGCGAGCGCAGCAGCAGCGTCGAGCGTCGCGTAGTCGAGCACCCGCTGCCGGTCGGCGGCCTCGCGGGCGCGGCGGTAGTCCTCAAGCGCACGCGTCGCAACCTCGGGAGACTGGTTTCGGTACAGCGCCAGGATGTCCGCTTCGGTCACCCGGTCGGCCGCGTTCCGGGCGGTGCGCCAGAGTCCGGTGAGGGAGTTGCCGGTTCCGAAGTCCCGCACCGCCCCGACCATCTCGCCGCCCGGCCCGGTGAAGTCGGAGCCCCAGCCGAGTCCATCGCGCACCAGTCCGACGGGATCGGCGGCGAGGTCGGAGAACGGGCGCAGAAGCGCTTCGATCTCGCCGCGCGCGGAGCGCTCAAGGTGGTCGAGTTGGTTCTCCAGTTCCGAAAGCTGGCGGGCCATCGACCGCAACTCGCGGACCTGGTTCCTGATCTGCGTGATCTGGTTCGCGATGATCGTGGCGCGCTGGAACCAGCTGCCGAAGTCGAACTGGGCGCTCGCGGACTGCGGAGTCCCGAGCAGCAGGAGCGGGAGGAGAAGGGCCATGATGAAGGTCCGGTGATGCATGGGAGAGTCCTTATCAGTCATCGGGGGGTCGTGGGGTTGGGAACGAGGACATCCGCAGTGAACCAGACGCGCAGGCGGTGTCCGGCCCGGATCGTGATCTCGGGCATCCGGTTCAGGAACCGGTCGAGGGTCGAGGTGGCGCTCTGGCCGAGCCCCTGCCCGACACCGGCCCGGAGTCCGTAGGGCGAGCCTCCGGCCAGCGTGAGGCCGCTCAAGGCCCCGATGGCCCCGGCCGCGGCGAACGTCGAGACGTAGTGGCGGCTCACCTCGTCCTTGAGTGCGCTTTCGCCCGCCTGGTTGAGGCCCGCGAATTCGATGTCGATCCAGCCGCCGTCGGGCAGCAGCAGCCGGTGGAATGAGACGGCGAGGCGGCTCTGGTCGCGTTGTTGAACCGCATGGGCGGTGCCAACGACGCGCGCGCCACGGGGAATGAGAACCCGCTGGCGGTCAGACGAATACAGCGGCACCGACACCATCGCGAGCACGGGTCCGGGAAACTCGCCCGAGAGTTGCGTCAACAGCACCGCTTCGAGAAACGAGCCCTCGCGGATCCGCTCCCAGCCCGGCGGGTCCTGCGGCCGGACGCCAGGGACGGGCTCCGCCGTGCCGGGACTGCGTGGCGCGGCCGGCGCTGCAACTCCCGGGGAAACCGGGAAGGGCTGTCCCGCCAGCCCGGCCGCCAACTCGCCTTCGAGCGCGGCGACGGACCGCTCGAAGGACGCCAGTGCCGCGTCCAGCGCGGCATCAGGCGGCTCGGGTGCCGCCGGAGAACCTCCCGCGCCTCCGCGAACTCCGCCCGGATCCCGGTAGGAGCGGGCGACCGGAAGCGAGCGGAGCGAGCGGGTCCTGCGCTCGATCTCCTCCAGCCGCAGCGCCTCGCGAAGTTCGGACTCCGCTTGCGTCGTGCCCACGGGTCCACTGCCGGGGTTGTCCGCCGTGCCGGCCGGGGCCGCATCATCGGACGCGGCGGACTGCCGCCGTTCCATGTCGGCGCGGGCACTGTCGGCCGCCGCCTGCTGGGCCTCGCGGTCCGTCTCGGCCCGGATCCGGCCCAGGAACGAGCGGCCCATGCCGCCGTCCACCGCCCGCGGCTCGGCGGCGGCGGGAGCCATCGGATCTTCTGCGGGACCCGTGAGCGACCAGGAAAACAGCATCCCGGCGACGAGCACGGCGATCAGCGCAATGCCGGCCTTCGTGACGATCCCGCCCGGAAGCGCGCCCTTTGGCTCCTTCACCCACTGCTTCCAGCGGCTCATCGGCCCTCCTCCCCTGGCTCGAACCGCCAGGGCATCCGCTTGTCGCCGATCTGGAGCCAGCCGTCCGCCAGGACATGACGCGCGATGTAGAGCCCGTCGCTGCCCAAGTCGAACGCGACCAGCGCCGGTTCGCCGTCCTTGAGTTCGTAGAGCGCGGGCGACTCCTGGGCGTTCGAGCGCAGATAGGTGAACCGCCCGTCGTGCCACATCGCCTCGATGAGGAACGGCCGCTTCGACGCGCCCGAGTCCAGCCGGTACTCGAACCGGAGCCGTCCCGGATACTCGGCGCGGAAGGCTTGCGTTTCCGCTTCAGCCTCCGTCCGGGCCTCGATGATCCCGGCCTCGGCCTCCGCCCGAGCCCTGCGCGCCGCCTCGGCAGCCTCGTTGGCCATCCGCCGGTAGGCCGTGACCTCGCTCCGGGCGACGAACCCGGGAGCGCCGGGCGCGCCGCCCTCATGCTCAGCGCCCGGATCGACCCGGACGACCAGGTGCGGCGGCTTCTCGCCGTGCTCGGAGACCAGGAACGAATAGATCCGTCCCGATTCGCAGACGAGCGCGACGTTCGTCGCCCCGTCCTCGGCCAGCGGCTTCAGGTACGCGACGTTCGCCGCGCCCGTCAGGTGCCAGTACTCCGAGTCGCCGACCACGAAATCGAGGATCCGCTCCCCGGCCGGGAGCACTATTAGCGTCGTGTGGCGCACGCGCGCGCGCAGGCGAGGGATCAGTTCCTCGCCCTCTCCGCCCACCGGCACGCGGAGGAAGGCGGCGTCTTCCCCCGGCTGTTGCGCCGCGGCATTGGCGGGGACCGCCGCCAGAAGCAGCGTCAGCAGAACAACAACGAGCCCCAGCAGGATCGCAATGGTCGCATTTCTCATGGTGTCTTGTCCTTTGTTGGGTTGGTTGGGGTGGGATGCGCCGGGCTCGCGAGCACTTCGAGCGCCCGCGCCAGGCCGTGCTTCGCCACGACCTCGGCGCGCTTCTCGGCGTCCAGCGGCGACGACGTGTAGAGCCAGTAGCTCTCCGGATCGACTTCGAGCCGCAGCACCGCCGCCTCGTCCGGGCGGCGGAGATACAGTTCGCGCTTCGGCGTGAGTTCGCGGATGCGCGCCACCTCCGACACGTTCAGCCGGAAGAGTGTCCCGACCTCCTCGGGCAACTCGGGGTTGGCGAGGAAGAGCTTGGTCGGCACCGACTCCAGCAGCGCCGATGCGCCGGGCGTCCCGGTCACGTCCACCGCCGACTGCGTCGCGAGCACCAGCGCGGCGTTCTTCTTCCGCCACGTCTTCGCCGCCTCGGCCAGGTAGGCGAGCACCGAAGGGTCAGCCAGGTAGCGCCACGCCTCGTCCACAACCATCAGCTTGAGCCGCGCCGTCTCGGCCGGGTCCTCGATCTCCAGCCGCATCCGCTCCAGCAGGTACGAGAGCGCGGCCTCGCACAGGTCGGCGTGCTCGGCCGCGCCCGCCAGGTCGATCACTTGCCAGTCCCGGAACTCGATGTCCGCCCCGTCGCTCGGGGCGTTGTCGAAGTAGGTGCCCCACGCTCCGCCTTCGGTCCAGCGGCTCAGGGCGGGCCACATCGCCGACGGCAACGAACCCGCCAGCACGCCGAGGGTCCGCCGTCCCCGGTCGAACGCGTACAGGTCCTCGACCCTTGTCCGGATCTCGGTCGTGTCAGCCCCGCCCGGCTCGTATCCGCCGAGCCTTAGCAGGCGCAGCACCCAGCCGGTCAGGAACTGGAAGGTGCGCGTGGTGGGCGGCAGAGCGAACGGCTGGAGTTTGAGGCCGGATTCCGCGTCGCCCGGCGTGAGCTCCAGGTAGGAGCCCCCGAGGAACCGGGTCAGCCAGCGGTACGACCCGCCCAGGTCCAGGATCAACACGCGCGGGCCGTACTTGAGCGCTTCGACCAGGAGGAAGTTCAAGGCAAAGCTCTTGCCCGATCCCGTCGCGCCCAGGATCAGCGTGTGGCCCACGTCGCCACAGAACAGGTCGTAGTGGTACGCGGTGCGCCACGGGGTCTCCAGCACCGCGAGGGACTCGCGCCGAAGATGCCCGCTGCCTGCGGACCCCTTGGGCGGCCCGAACACGGGCGCGAGGCACGCGGCGAGCCCGGCCGACACCACGACGCCGCGCACCTGACGCCTGCGCGGCTGGGCCGGGAGCCGCGAGAACCAGACCGGGAGTTGGCCGAAGCCCTCCCGGACCACCTTAGCGTCGTGCGCGGCGAACAGACGGCGCACATCGCCGTCCAACCGCTCGATCTCGGCCAGATCGCCGTGCAGCGCCACGGTCAGCGACGCCTCGCCGTAGGCCACGCCGTCCGCCTCAAGCTCGACGAGCGCGGAGCCCAGCCGGTCCGACTCCGCAGCCGCGGCCGAATCGACCATCGCAGACGCCGTGCCCTCGGTCTCGCGCGCGTGCGCCATCATCGAGTAGCGCCGCGAGAAGTAGTGGCGCTGCGCGCCTCGGATCCGGCGGCGCGCCTTCTCGACCGTCCAGGGCCGCCATTCGAGCGAGACGGTCAGCACCGCGTCCAGGCAGTACAGCTCGCGAAGGAGGTTCGCGTACGCCTGGCCGGGCGGGGACAGCAGCGAATACAGGATCACCGGCTCGCCGTCGAGCCGGAGATGACTGCGTTCGGCTTCAAGCTCCGAGAGCGCGAGCCGCCAGTTCATGCCGCTGCCCGTCGCCCCGTCCCACGGCGTGCCCGGGCGGTTGACGAGTTCGGAGAGAAGGCGCGACCCGCCGCGCGCATCGAGCAGTTCGACGGGCGTGTGCTCGGCCACGAGCGCGCGCCCCGCGTCCACCATCGCCCGCAAGCGCCCGGCCGCGGCCTCGATCTCCGAGGCAGGGTAGGTCGGCGCCGTCCTGCTCCGGCGGCGCTTCCACAATCTTGCGATCCGGGAGACCGAGCGGGAACCCGCGGCAACCGGTCGGAGGCCGGGGTTCTGCGACCAGACGACATAGGCGTCGAGCGCCTGCACGCGCTTGCCAAGGAACGCCCGGCGGTTCCGTCCCGAGACCGCCGCGATGTCCGAACCGTGCGGCCCCGCTTCGTGGTCTACAGAAACGGGGCGGCGGAGCAGCTGGAAGTACAGTCGCGCATCGGGTCCAGCCCGGAAAGCAGCCGCTGCCAGAGGCCCAAGACGCGGTCGATCTGCTCCGGCGTGCGACCGTCCGTCACTGCGGGCCGGATCCGGCCCGCCGCGATCAGCTCCCCCGAGCGGGTCAGGCAGGTGCGGCCGTCATCGAGCCAGCCCCAATAGGGAAGCTCCTCGGCCAGCGAACCGGCCGCCGCGTAGGCCCGGAGTTCCTCGACGACTCTCACTTCGAGTCCCTCCGGATGCGCAGATGCCAGGGCTCGTCCGCCCACTTGCCCGGATCGTACCGGGCCGGGTAGCGCGCCGCCGCGCGGAGGACGGCGAGCATGGCCGGATCCCTCCGGCCCGCGAGCCAGCCCGCGCCGTAGCAGGAGGCGAACACCACGCCGCCCGCCATCAGCGAAGCCGTCGCGTTCCACACCGCGAGCGCGAGCGTCGCGCCCAGCAGGAACAGCCGCCGCTCCACGCCCAGGACCGTCAGGGGACGGTTGAGCGCCGCGTAGCCCGCCCAGCGCCTCAAGTCCCGCATCAGAACAGCCACGCCAGGAAGTTCACCGCGCCCACCGCCATCCCGATCCCGAAGATGATACCGGCCAGCGTGCGCTTGCTCCCGCCCTCGCCGAACGCGAACATCAGACCGCCCACCACGATCGCGATCAGCGACAGCCCGCGCGCGATCGGTCCCGTGAACTGCCGCTCAAGCTCCGCCACCGCGTCCACCCACGGACTCGTCCCCTGCGCCATCAGCACGGTCGGCGTGAGCAGCCAAAGGGCGGCCCACAAGGTCGTCAACAACGTTCTCATCTCTTTTTCCTTTTTCTCTCTGAAGGGGTCAGTAGGCGACGATCTCCGCGCCGCCCGGGGCGGTCCGCCATCCGCTCGCGGAACCACGCCTCCAACTCCGACTCGATGAAGCCCACGTTCCGCGTTCCCAACCGAACCGCCTGCGGGAACCGTTCCGCGACCCGCCACTCGTAGATCGTGGTCCGCGACAGGCCCGTGCGGGCCATGACCTCCGGCAATCGCAGAATCCGGGTCGGCGCTCTCGTTCTCTCATTTCTCGGCTGATCGGGCGTTCCTGTGCTCTTCTTCGTTCTCCTCGGCTCTCTCGATGGCTTCCGGTACCGGGGACGGTTGGGCGGATCGCGCGCGCCGCCCGAGCCCCTTTCGTGGTCTGCGATGAACGCCAGAACCCGGTCCGCCATCCGCAGCGTCAGCGAGCGGCCACCCTCCATCTGGCTGATCAGGTTCCGGTCGCCGACCGCCTTCAGGCCGAACGTCGTCGGCCCCATGCCCGTGTCTTCGAGGAACGCGCTAATCCGTGATCTGACATACTCTTCCAGCGTTTCCATGACCGAACGCTGAAAGCCCCTCCGCAAGCCCGTCAATCCGTCGGAAATATCCGACTTGTTCGGGAACGTTCGAGGAGGTTCAGCAGCGCCTCCAGCCCAGAACACGCCGCCGCCAGCGGCTCGAAAAACTCCCCCGTGGGTCTGCGAGACAGGCCCCGTGCGACACCCTCGCAGCTTCAATGGAATTCCGCGGCAAGACCGAATGCTCGATCGCACAGTCGAGCGAGAGCAGGCGGCGTCCGTGACGGGACGGCAGGGGCACTGCCATCGCGCGGGGGTGTGCCGATCCCGTCTGTGGACCCACGGCCGGCCCAGCCCGGCACGGAATCCAACACACGGAATCCGACAGACGGAATCCGACAGACAGTTGCGCTAGACGCGCTGGCAACATATTATTCTCCATGTTCCGGTTTCCGTCTCATCGGTCTTCTCACAAGGAGTTCTAAGATGCTGTCCCGTTCCCCTCGCTTGAGGTTCCTCGCTTTGGTCCTACTCGCCGGAGCCGCCTTCCTCACGCCACCCGCCTCTGCGGACGCAGCCGCCCCGATGCGCTGTTTCGTCTGCTTCCCCTCAAACGTCTGTTCCCTCTCCGACCCCCTCCAGCACTCGCTGTGCGGCGCCTACTGTGGCGCAGGCCGGATCTCTCTCGGTTGCAGCACCGAGTACCCGGGCTGCATTCACTGCTCGGACGATCTGTTGCCACCCAGGTAGCCGGAACAGCCAACTTGGAGGGGTAGCGAGCCGTGCGTGAGCGTAGTCGAATCCAGACGCTTGGTGACGTTACGTTCGTCTTGGCGTGCGTGGCTATCGTGGTGGCGGTGGTAGTTCGTGAGGTCCGCCGACCTGCACCCGCTACCGTATCGGGTCCACCGGCGCGGTATCTCACTCAGTGGCATGCCCTGCTAGAAAAGGCCGTCATAATCGGTCCCGAAGGGGCAGATGTCTACGTTGTCGAGTTCGGTGATCTTCAGTGCCCGGCGTGTCGCACATTCCATCGAACTCTTCGCCAAGCTATGGCAACGTACCCGAACACAGTCGCGTTCGCATTCCTCCACTTCCCCCTACCTCAACATCCTCTGGCCGTTCCCAGTGCCCATGCCCTTGAATGTGCCGATGCACAAGATGCAGCGGATTCCTTCATCGATGTTCTCTATGCCAAGCAGGATTCTCTCGGCCTGAAGGACTGGGACTCTTTCGCCATCGAAGCCAATGTGCCAGAACCACAACGTCTAGCTGACTGTATTGCCGACCACCAACCGCCTGACCGCGTGACCGAGGGTCAACAACTGGGATCAATACTCGGGATACAATTTACACCAACGGTCCTTGTCAACGGCTGGTGGTTTCCCGCTCCACCAGATAGTACCACACTGGTCAACGCAATCCAAGCCATTGTTGAGGGGCGATCCCCCTTTGAGAATTACGAGGTCAATGACGCTGGCTTGCGCTGATACGGGCGATATGACCGCTCTTCGTGTCCCGCGCCCGAAGTGGGTCAGCTTGTCGATGGTGTTTGTTGGGAGCGTAATCTCTTGTTCTGACGGTCGCTTGGAGGGGTTGCCGACGCAACAAGAGCCGGTCGTGAGTATTTCGGGTGACGACCGAATGCTCTCGGGCGCCCCGACCATTGTCTATTCGGTTGGACGACAGGAAGGTGAGGATTGGGAAGTCCTGCATAGCGTACGCGGTGTTGTTTTTGATGATGAGAACAAGCTCTACATCCTTGATGGTCAGCATCGGGTTCTTGTTTTCGACACGGCAGGTCAGCTTGTGCGCCAGTTTGGACATGAGGGTGACGGTCCCGGTGAGTTCCGGTTTCCCCGCCATTTGGCAGTAACTGCCCAGGGCCACATTGTCGTTGACGACGCCCGCCATCGTAGTTGGATAGTATTTGCTTCTGATGGACGGTATCTTCATGCCATTCCCTGGCGCATCTTTCAAGCCGGTACGCTCACCGTTGATCCATCTTACGGCGGGCTCCAAGGGAGTCCACTCGGGGGCCTGGTGTCTCTCAGTGGCGGCTACCCGCTAGCCGATAGCACGTTTTCGTCTGTTTTTCGGCACTCATTGGATGATGGGAACACCGCGACAGAGCTTTACACATTGCCGGTAACAGACTATGTGTCCGTTACGACTGGTGGAGGTACGGTCATACGATCGCCGGAATACCGGGCAATACCGCGTTTTGCGATGTTACCAGACGGCGCAGTCGTTGTACAACACGAATACGACTACATAGTTCGGATCGTCGATTCCGCAGGAAGGGAGAGTTTTAGAATCGAGCGACCGCTTCAAGCGAGAGAAGTCACGGAACGAGATCGCCGGGAGTGGCAACGACGAGAGGATCAACGACTAGAGCGTATTGGGCTTGGGGATTTCCCGCCGGTGCCTTACGACGTACCGTTTGCGAGGTTCATGTCGGTTGTGACCGGCTTGCGCACAGATCCTACGGGACGCATTTGGATCCGACGAAGACGAGACGATGGAGCTGAGGACGGTCTAATTGATATAGTTGGCCGTTTAGGAAATTACGTTGGGACGCTGGAGAATCAGCGAATGCCTGTGGCGATTGGCGGCTCGGGATTTGTCGCGTTCCATGAAGTTGATCAATTAGGGGTGGAGCGCGTGGTGGTGCGTCGATTACCTGCGTCATGGTATCGTTGAGTGGCTCTTCACCTTTTCTGGTGGGCGGCTGATCACGAAGGGAGGCTATTGGGGTAGAGGTCGAGGCCTCCGAGATGGAGGCGTTTCGCGAAGCGTTTCCGGTTGCGAAGGCTGCGGCTACGCACCTTGGACGGTCTTGACCCGGCTGTTGAAGTCCTTCGGACGGACCGTTGGTCGCACGCAAATGATGGCGTTTGACGATTGCCTCGGAGATGGGTCACGGAACCGAGGCCGTGGTACTCGAATCGGACGGAGGGTCCGGCGCACGTAAGGCGGAGGTGCGGTGGGACGTGCGGTCGGTGAGCTCGAAGTCCACCGGCGCGGTTGAGTTCCCGGAAGCGGCGAAGCTAGTCTAGGTGAGCCTGCGAGCCCGTTCGGTGCGAAGTGTCACGATCATCCTCCAATGATGTCTTCGCCCCGGACTTCAGGCTCACATCTCCCGCTGGCAACGCGAATCCCATTCAGGCTTGTCGTTGGAATCGAACATGCAGTTGCGCTAGACGCGCCGGTGACATATCATTCTGTGTTCGGTTTCCCCTCTTCATCGGCCCGCTCGGAAAGGAATTGCAATATGCTGTCCCACTTCCCTCGCCTCAGGTTCCTCGCCCTGTTCCTCCTCGCCGGAGCCGCCTTCCTGACGCCGCCCGTCTCTGCGGACGTAGCCGCCCCGATGCGCTGTTTTATCTGCTTCCCCGAAGACATCTGTTCCCTCCCTGACCCCTACCAGCACTCGTTCTGCGGAGCTTATTGTGGTGCAGGCCGGATCTCTCACGGTTGCAGCACCGAGTACCCCGGCTGCATTCAGTGCTCGGGCTTTCTGTTGCCACCTGGGTAAGGCGGATAGCCAACCCTGGAGGGACCAGCGAGCTGTGCGTGGCCATTAGGCGAGTCCAGAATCTTTGGCGATGTCGCGTTCGTCATGGCGTCCGCGCTTGCCGACGTGAATACAGCCGAAAGGCCGCCCACGGAGAGCGAGGGCGGCGCGCTGGAGCAGGCCCCGGCCCGCCTGCCCCTTGAGGTTGAGAATGGACTGCTCCATGTGATGGCCGAAGGAGGGCCGACCCCGGATCGCGCCATCCACCCAATAGCGTGTTGCGGGTAAGGATCATGGGATGTCCATTCCCTGCTTCAGAAAGGCCTTGGATTCCCGCCGTTTACGACTGCATCCCGGTCGTCTCGCGTCGGTTCAGTCGACCGCCCGCAAACGGCAAGAGCGGCAGATCGTGCGGTCCCTATTGAATTTACGTGATCTCCTGCCGTGGTTCGGGCCTTGGGTACTCTGCCCGAGCGGCAGGCCCGTGTCCGACCGGACCATCGAATGCGATCTGAAGTTCCTGATCGCAGTCTTCAACTGGGCCGCCAAGTCGAGGGACGAGGCGGGGCGGCTGCTCCTCGGCTCGAACCCGCTGAAGGGCCTGAAGACACCCACGGCGAAGAATCCGGTCAGGGTCGTCCTGCTGGAGGAGGAATACCACGCGCTGGTCCGAGTCTCCCGGAAGATGGACTGGCGATTCCATGTCGCCTTGGTGCTCGCGCACGAGACCGGACACCGTATCGGGGCCATCCGCAAGCTCCGGTGGACGGATATCGACCTTGAAGGCGGAGTGGTGCGGTGGCGTGCAGAGCACGAGAAGACCGGCTACGAGCACACCACGCCGGTAACCGCCGAAGTCCTGGACGCCTTGGAAGAGGCGCGAAGGGAGAATCCCGGAAACGGGGACGCTCCGGTGCTACCCGCATCCACGGATGCCTCAAGGTGCGCGGGACGTTCGCTGGTCCGCTACTGGTGGAACCGAGCCGAGAAGCTCGCCGGTTTGGAACCCCAGCGCGGCAGGGGCTGGCACTCGCTGAGGCGGAAGTTCGCCAGCGACCTGATGGACCAGCCCCTCAAGGTGCTCTGCGAGTTGGGAGGCTGGAAGACGGCCAAGACCGTCCTTCAGTGTTACCAGAGGGCCGACGAGGACCGGCTTCGGAAGGCGCTCGCTAGCCGCCGCAACGGCGCGCTCGATCCCGTTTAGCGGGAACGAATCGGCGGGAATCCTGACCTCCAATCCCGTAACCTCAACCATCGCAACGCGATGAGAATCTGTGACCTCCCGCCGTTACGTCAGGGTCAAGGGGGGAGGGGATGAACTGTCAGCACTAACGTCCTGGAGCCTTCACCAGGTAGTAGCACCCGGCGGCGGCCGCCCAGGTCGCCGACTCCACACGAATCATGTCTGCAAGGCGGGTGGATTCGGTGAAGTAGGGATCCTTCAATGTCGCATGCAGGGTCGAGTGGGTTACCGAGTGGGAAAGACCTCCAAGAGGTTGCTCCAGACGGTTGACCGAGGCCCTCGCTCGACCTGAGTCGCGGTCGCCGTCGGCAGTAGCGAGAATGACACCGGCACCGGGGTAGATCTCGGCGGAGGTGTCGCGCCAGAACATGCCGTCGGTGTCGGCGGCTCGCTCAAGCCCCTCCCGATTGCCGCCGCCATTTCCGGGACCGCGATTCTCTCCCAGGTCCCGTCGATGATGCCGATCGTCGAAAGCCGCGGGGCAGGGCTGTCGAGGGCGGCCGCAAGGGCCGCAACGATCTCCTCGCCGACGGCCCCGTCCTGTCCTCCCAGGGCCGAGGGCACCGTGCCCCAGCCGGCCACGGCCACCATCTGCAACAGGACCGCTTTCGCTCTCATCCACGGACTCCAAGCCGACGGTAGACGAAGACCGCCCGCGCGCACATCGAATGAACGGAAAAGAAGACGAGCACCGAAAGAACGGGGACACCCCATGCGGGGCCCAGCATCCCGAGCACCATCAGGAGCATCAACCTGTCGGCCCGCTTCACGAGGCCGACATTGCACGTCACGCCCTCGACTTCGGAGCGGGCCTTGAAATAGCTGGCGATGTTGGATCCGGATGCGGCGAGCACGGCGAGCACGGCCCCGGCGTGGCCAACGGGGTCGGACAGGTAGTAATGGAGAAAGATCCCCAGGAAGAGCACGCTGTCGGCGACCCGGTCCATCGCCGAATCGACGAACCCGCCGAGCTTCGATCCTCCCTGATGCCGCGCCCGGGCCGTCGCCCCGTCCAGCAGGTCGAACGTCCCCGACAGGGCGATCCCCGCGGCCGCCCAGCGAAAGGAACCGAGCGCGAAGCCCGCCGCCGCCGCCGCGGCGACCACCAGACCGAGACTGGACAGCACGTTTGGATGGACGGGAATGTGCCTGCCGACGGGGGCCAGCCATCTCGCCGCCAAGGGTCTGAGCAGAGTTGTGAGCATCAGCGCCACCCCTGGGCCCAGGAGCCGGATTCGGCGCCTGCCCACTCCAGGACCTGACCCGCCGGCATCCCCTGGCTCAGGACCCGCTTCTGCTCGACAACCACTTCGTAGAGGCGCTCGACCTTGCGGATCATCGCCACGAGACTGAATTCCGACACCGCCAGTCTGCGACCCGTCCTGGCCATTCCCGTGCGCAGCTCGCGGTTCCGGCAGACGTGCCTCACCGCAGCGGCGATTTCGAGGCCTGAATCGCCCTCGACGACCCATCCGGTCTTGCCGTGGACGAGGTATTCGTCGATTCCCTTCGACTCGCGACCGATCAGGGGCACGCCGCAGGCGAGCGCCTCGATGCCGACTAGCCCGAACCCCTCCGCGTCGGAGAGAAAGAGCACGCAGTCGCTCGCGCGATACACGTCGGGCATTTCTTCGGGAGAGAAGGAGTCGACCAGCAGGGTCACACGGTCCCTGAGCCTCGAACCATGGATCCGACTGCGCACTTCCTCGAAGAACCCGGGCTCGGAAGTGTTTCTGGTGGTCGTGATGGCCAGGTGGACGTCCTCGGACTCGAGAAGGGGGCTGGAGACCGCGTCCAGGATCCCCGTGATGCCCTTCCGACGGACCACCCGGCCCGGGGCGAGCAACAGCGTCGCGGCACCGCCGGGACAGAGCGCCCGGCGGATTCGGCGTGGTGCGACACCGGGTGAAAGCGCTCCACGTCGACGCCGTGACGGATCAGGTGGAGCTTTTCCGGAGGAGCGCCCCGGCTGATGGCCCAGTCGTAGAAGCGCCGGCTCGGAGCAAGGGCGGCGTCGTACGTCCCGTGCTTGAACATGAACTGCCCGAAGGCGAGTTCGACCTCGTAGCAGTTCACCCCCGAAATCCAGCGGCGCTGTTCTGGCATGGGGGTGTTGTGGTCGGTGAACACGATGGCCGGAGGTCCCGGGAGCGTGTCCGCGATCAGCGTCAGGGCGATTCCCGGGAGCACGCTCTGAACATGGATCACATCGGGGCGGAGACTCCTGAGCAGGCGATGGAACGGGACCAGCGTGCTCAGCGGCGCCCGGGCCGAGTTGAACTCGGAGAGCCCCGCAACGCGTGCCACCTCGAAGGGGTAGCTGTGCTCGTCCCCGTAGTGCGGCGGCAGATCGGAGGTCACGACCACGACCTGATGGCCCCGCCCGCTCAGGTACTCCCCCAGGTTGTACGCGTATGTCTCGCTCCCCCCGATGACGGGGTAGAGCGCCCGGCTGACGATGCAGATCTTCACGATTCCACCTCGCTGGAGGGAGTCCCCTGCGGGAACTTGTAGTACATGAGGCGGGATGCGTTCGGCGCCATTCGACGTACCAGCGCGTCCGCCTCGGAGCGCGCCATGGGAGCGAACCGGGAGGCGTAGCGGACGTTCTCTTCCAGCTGCCGGACCGAGTCGCAGCCAACGAGCACCGTGGACACGGGTTGACTAAGTGCAAAACGCAGAAACGGTTCCACGGTTTCAAACCAGTCCAGGCCGGAGACCAGGCCCCCCCAGTACGCGTACATCCCGATGACGCCGACTCCGGCGTCCGCCGCCACGGGCAGAACGGACGTGAGGAACGATTTGTAGTGCCTCTCGGCCGGATTGACCGGGATCATCACGGTGTCGAAGTCGAAGGTCTCCAGACAGCGGCGGATCACCCCGGGACTCCGATGACCGGTGACCCCCAGGTAGCGCACCAGCCCCGCCTCCCTGGCTTCCACAAGCGCCTCCATCGCTCCGCCGGCCCCGAAGATCCGGCTTATTTCCTCGTCGGTCCGCACGTCGTGCAGCTGCCACAGGTCGAGACGGTCGGTCCGAAGCCGCCGCAGGGTCTCGTGCAGCTGTGCCCGGGCCGTCTCGCGGTCGCGGGCGTGGGTCTTGCTCGCCAGGAAGATCCCGTCGCGGCGCCCCTCCAGGCCCTCGCCGAGAAAGATCTCGCTGCTCGCGTAGAGTCGCGCCGTGTCGAAGAAGGTCACCCCCAGGTCGAGTGCCCGCCCGACCAGACGTACGGCCTCCCTCCTTCCATCGCGCTTCGTGAGGAGCCGGTTCCCGCCCAATCCCAGCAGGCTCACCGCCACCGCCGTGTCGCCCAGGGGCCGCCCTTCGAGCGCCGCGGCTCGTCGTGCGCGGACACCGCCAGACATCTCCGTGGCGTCCATTCTCATCTCTTTCTCCGGCGCGGACGGGGTTCGGTGGGCCAGGTGAATGATACTGTCCGTTCTCTTGCGCCGCCCGCAGCCGCCCGCAGCCGCCCGCAGCCGAAACTTGCAAACGTCCGGCTGGAGGTCCAGTTTGTAAAATGGTGACCTGAAGTGACAGCGTGGCCGTCACCACCTGAAGAACTCCGGGAGGGGACAAGATGATCGCACCAGCCAGACAACAGCTTCGGACGTGGTTCGCGGCCTGCTCAATCGCAGCCACCCTGCTGGCTCTTCCATCGCATGGGGCCGGGCAGCCGGTTACCTGCGACGCCGACCGCATGCCCGCACTGCCGCTTCCGGAGCTGCGGATCTCCCAGCCGACGGCGGAGCTGCGGACGACACCGGAATCCGATGGCAGAGTCGTCATCACGCTTCCGCAGGACGTGGAGGTTCCCCTTCTCGGGCGCCACGACGGCTGGTTCGTCGTGAACTACCGCGATGGCAACCGTTATCGCCGGCTGTTCATGTCCGCACAGGCAGCCGAGAGTCCCCTCTCGGCCGACTATGGCCCCAGGAACTTCGCGGCCCAACGGTGGAGCGACGCGCATTCCCGGATCTGCGCGAAGGTTTCAAGAGCGAGGACTGCCGCGAAATCGTTTGTCGGCGGCGCGTTGCTTGCGGGCGCCTCCGCGCTTCTGTTGCGGGCCTTGTTCGAAGACGACGACGACCACTACTACGAGGCCAACGGCCATGCCTGGCACTTCGAAACCGAGAACCGCTACGGCAAGATCCTCGCCGTGTGGACCGGCGTGAGCGTCGCTGGGATCGCCGGCGCGGCGTACCAGGCCATCCGACTCAGGCAGTCCAGGAAGGAACTGGCGGATCTCGGCTCGCCACCGCTGCACAATGGGGGGGGCTTGCCTCTGCCCAGGCTGGGCGGCGCCAGAGGCGACCTCCGGTTCGATTCGGCGACGGGGCGCCAGACTCTCGTGGTGACCTGGCAACCCTGACAGCCCGTGGCGGGCGGACAATCCCGCCGGCGCGGGACCGGGGCATTGCGGAAATCGGCCATGGCATGGCAACATTCTCGCCATGCCAACCACCCCATCACCCCGCACAGCGAGGACGTCATGGCCAAGTACATGTTTCGAACCAGTTACACGCAATCCGGTCTGAAGGGGCTTCTCGCCGAGGGCGGCACCGGCCGGGAGGCCGCCCTGCGTCAGACGATCGAGGCAGCCGGCGGCAGCTTGGAGGGGTTCTACTACGCCTTCGGGGATTGCGACCTCTATCTGATCGCCGACCTCCCCGACGAAGCGACGGCCACGGCGCTGGCGCTGAACATCGCCGCGGCGGGTGCGCTAACCGTATCCGTGACCGTTCTGCTAACCCCCGAGACGGTGGACGCTGCAGCGGGGAAGTCGGTGACGTACCGGTTGCCGGGCGACTGAGTGGGATCCACCGACCGACGCGGGTTCGTTCGCCGCTCCGGGGACCCGTCCGGTCCTGCTGACCGGCCATAGGGCCGCGGCGCCGGCCTGCCCGACGGGTGCTGCGCCCGGATCGAAAGCACGGCTGGATCGAGGTGATATCCGGCGTCATGTTCAGCGGCAAGACCGAGGAGCTGATCCGGCGCGTTCGGTGCGCCCTCATCGCCAGTCGGCGTGTTCAGCTCTTCAAGTCCCACCTCGACGACCGCTACGGCAGCCAATTCCGCATTTCGTCCCACGACGGGCGGCAGATCGACGCCGAACCCGTATCCAACTCCGTGCGGATCGCCGAGAAGGTCCGCGCGGAGACGCAGGTCGTCGCCATCGACGAAGCCCAGTTCCTGGACGACGGCATCTGCGAGGTCGCCGATGCGCTCGCGGACGCCGGGATGCGCGTCATCGTGGCGGGCACCGACATGGACTTCCGCGGCGAACCCTTCGGACCCATGGGACTGCTCCTGGCGCGCGCGGAACGCATCGACAAGCTGCACGCGATCTGCGTTCTGTGCGGTGACCCGGCGACGAGGAACCAGCGGCTGATCGACGGGAGGCCCGCGCCGGCGGAGGGGCCGACGATACAGGTGGGGGGCTCGGAGAGCTACGAGGCGCGCTGCCGGCGCTGCCACGAAGTGCCCGAGCGAGGGCGGGCCCAGGGCGAGCTGGTCCTGGGGGAACCTGCGTAGGAACGCGACAGGGGTCGGCCGGTGGTGAGCCCGCATCCTCTTCCGCCGGGCAAAGGCGATACGCCATTCGGTCTCGGAGGATGGCTGCTGGTCTACCTCTGCGCCTCCATCCCCTACCTGCTGTTCCATTCGGCTGGCCTGTCGGGACTTTTCGACTATCCCCTCTGGCTGCTTGCCGCCACCTTCCTTCTCCTGGCCTCGCCGCTCGCTCTCATCCTCCTGAAATCGCCGCGGGCTCCCGGTTGGAACGTGGTCGCGCTGTGGGTGGTCGCGCTCTCGATCACGCTGCGAGCCGCCGCCGTCCCCTTCACTCGCCCGAGCGGCGACGCGGCAGATGGCAGCGACCCGGAAGACCGGGCCGTCGCGATCGCGATCCTTGCTGTCATCGTGGCCGTGTCGCTGGCATGGGCGACGATCTGGACGGCCTACTTCCGGCGATCGGTCCGCGTTCGGAACACCTTTTTTCCACCGGGTGCGGAGTGATAGGCGGTTTGGATCCGGGCATCGCGATCGTTGAGTTCGGTCGAGACGATGTTCGGATACCTTGCTTGCGCAGGACGCCCTTAGCCACGATTATTCGCAACGTGACAATTATCCACTCCTGGCTAAAGCCGGCTAAGGAGACCGATGGCGGGAGATCCCTGGCATTTCCGGCGCGCCGGACTCGCCGAACAGGTGCTCAGTACACTCGCGCCGGATCCAGCCGCGCCGGTCTGGCGGCCATGTTCTCGAGCCGGGAAGTCCCGTTCTTCCATTTTGCCACACCCATCGATCTTCCTGAACTCGGCAAGCCCTTCGTCGACCATCTCGTCTCCGTGTTCCGCAGAGCGGCCGGCCGAACGCCGGATCGCGACGCGATGCTCGATGCCTTCGTCCGTCTTCATCGCAACCCCCACTTCTTTCGCCTGCTCGTTCAGACGATGTTGCACGACCCGGACCGTACCGTCGGATCGGCTCTCGATCATGTCCGGGAGCGCATCGCCGCGGACCTGGGCTACCCGGACGCATGGTTGGCCCTCACTCCGATTCAGCGAGAGACCGTACGCGCCCTGGCGATGGGCGCTTCGAGGCCGTTCAGCCGAGTCTTTCGCGCGGCCCTGGGGGCTGCCCTGGGCGAAGAGGCCCCGAGCGCGGCGCGCGTGCAGGCGGCACTTCGGAGGCTGGAACGCCTGGGGATCGTCGACACCGCGAGGGGAAAGTGGGAGGTTGCGGATCCAGAGTTTGGAGGATGGATCATCGAAAGACCTTAGCCCCAACCATCCCCCACGACCAACTCGTCCCGTTCCATCGTGAGTCGCTCAACCTCTTCCACCAACTCGGCGATCCGGGCATCCCTTTTCTCAATCTCCGTCTTCAGGAAGGCAACCTGGCTTCGCAGTTCGGAGACTCTCGACCTCTCTTGCCGCTTCTCCTCCACCGCCTTCCCGGAGCTCTTTCGCGCCCCGGTCGTAGCAGCCCTCCTTTCCTTGGCCGCCAGTGAACGGAGCGTCTCGGATCCTTTGGCCAGCGCTTCCCCGTGCCCGGCCCGAATCTGCGCCTTCACCCGCTGAATCGTTCTCTTGCTCACCCCCGCCTGTACAGCGGCCGCCTCGTTCGATAAGGGTGACACGGTGTCACCCTTTCCCGTCGCCGCAGGGCGATGTGACGGCATCCATTCGGCCGCGAGCAACACGACCGCCGCCCGCTGCTCCGCCGTCATATGGCGGCGATGCGCGTTCTTTCCCAGGACGTACTCCACCAGTTCCAATCCTTCCGCGAGAGTTCGTGTCTTCGGTTCAAGCTCCAGAATCTCGCAGGCTCGGTACCGATGCCACCCGTCTACGATCTTGTCGCCGACCAGATCGATCGGCTCCAGCTGCCCCTGCTCCCGAATGTCATTGACGAGGGCATTGAACGATTCCGCGTCCATGTCACCACAGAGGGACGAAAGGGGGTGGCGGGTGAAACGCCGATCGGTCATTCCTCTTCCTCCGTTGGCTCGAATGCCCCATCTCGCATCGTGATTCGTCCGCGCCACGATGGGCCTTTGGCGGGCGTTGTGTCAAGGGAAAGGGACGGCTGACGTGAACTTCGGCAACACCCCCATTCCCCGTTACTGCACGACCGACTCTCGGGTCCGAAGAGAGCGCCCCGTCCCGCAACACGCTGTTGCACAAGACTTTGCGCGTCAGTACCGATGGTCGAGTCGTCGTGACTACTCTGCTGCACACTGACTACGCTCCTCACACCATGAGCGCCCCGCCGCCCGCCACGGCTCTTCAGCTGCCTGGCTTGACCGTAATCGAATGTCGTCATCCGACGGTTCCCCTGCTTCCGACAATCAGACGCCCAGATTCTTGCGGAATGCCGTCATCAGACCCTATCATTACCATTGATCATCAAACGAGTAACATGACCTCTTATCGGTGAGCCGGATCATTGGGATTCGCGAAAACCCCCAGCTACGGGATTTCAAGGGCGCCACGATGCCCGCCTTTTCGCATCGTTGGTCTTTGCGTGGCTATCGCGGGATGCGGTGCGGAGGCGCCCCCGCCCGAAGCTTCCGGCCCATGCACGGCGGGCGACTGCCAGATCGAACTCGAACACATCACACGTATCACCGACGCGGACGACCCCGGTATTCTTCCGGAATACTTGATCTGGCTCCAGGAGACCGAAGCAGGGACGTTCGTGTCGGCCACCGCCGATATGACACAGATCGCGGAGTTCGATCCGAATGGTCGGCTCGCCGGGGTGTTCGGCCGGGCGGGCCAGGGGCCGGGGGAGTTCCTGCGATTGCGCACTCTAATCCCGGGACCGGGCGATACGTTGTTTGCTCCGGACAAAGGACAGGGACGCATCACGATGTTCGGCCCTGACCGCACGCCGGCCGGGACGCTTCCAATGCCTTTTCTTTCTCCGGCTCTTGTGCTGCTCGATGGGTCCTTCCTCGTGGCCCGGCAGATCAGGAGAAGTGAGACGATCGGCTATCCCATGCATGTGGTCGATCGAGAGGGCCGGGTGGTTCGATCCTTCGGCACCGACGAACCGCAGTATCGTCCGGACTTGAATCACATCCTGACCCGAAAGGTCGCGCTGGGTCAGGACGGTGCGGTCTGGGCGATGGCCCCGGCCAGGTATCTCCTCGAGCGCTGGGATCCGTCTACTGGAGACCAGTTGCAGTCGACCCGGATTCGGTCAGACTGGTTCCGTGAATCTAGCGAGCCCACCGACTATGCGGTGTACCCACCTCCGCGAGTTGAGGGGCTGTGGGAAGACGAGGATGGATTTGTCTGGACCATCGTCCGCGATGCGGATGTCGACTGGGAAGCTCCACCTTGGGCCAACGAGAAAGAGGAACGCCCCATCGACCTGCAGGAATACAACCGTCTTTTTGACTGGGTGATTGAGGTAGTGGACCCTGGCTCGGGGCGTGTGCTCGCAAGCCAGCGGTTCAGTGAGGTGCTCTGGTACCGCCCTCCATCCAGGATTCTCGTTTCTCCCGTGGACACAGTCCTTACCACCGTCGCATACGACGTGTGGAAACCCACTCTCCAGCAAAGGAGGTAGCATGAAGAAGTTCTCAGTCTTGTTGGGCTTGCTCGCAGCGATCGCGTTCGCCCTGCAGGCGCCCAACAACGGGGTCGCCGAGGCGGTGGCCATGTCAATGGTTGGTCCGGATTGCATCTTCTGTGATGACGACGAGGACTGCCCGGATGGACAGCACGAAGCCTGGGAAGCTCACATGTTCCCCAATTTCACTCGAAATGGTGGCGTCCATATCAGCAAACCGTGCTTCCCCGGTTCCTGCTGGACGAAGCACGGACCCGCCTGCGGCCCGGGTGGAGGGCCACTCCGCATGGTCGACATGGACCGACTCCGCGGCTCGATCGAAGCGAAGGATGTCCATGCCGTCAAGGACCTGCTCGCGAACCATACGCAGAGCGCAGCGCTCAACGTTGAGCGGTCAGCGGTTCAGGTCATGGACTGCGAAGGGGCGGTCATCGCGCATTTCCCCGTCGACCAGAAGTTCCTTGACCGGGTCTCGGCGGAGTAGCGACGTGCGCCACCCTGTGTCCCATGGGTAGTGACCGGGCCGACGGTGGCTGAAGAACGAGCGGACTCCGGGGCGTGGCTGAGAGGCGCCTCGGGGCCCGCTCGGTTTCATCCAGGGTGTCCAAAACTGCCACTTCTCGAACTCTGCTCTGCCGACCCGAGCGGTTCTCGGCCGCGCATTCGGGGCCCTCTGGTCTGGAATTCCCTTTGCGCCGTATTGTCGTCAGCCCGTACCTCGTCGGCCCCGACCTACCCCCTCATCCTCCCCCCCGCCGGATCGAACAACCCCACCCCCACCGCCGCCACCGTCACGGGAAAGCACTCGTTCATGTACATCACCTGTAACCGCTCGCCGACCCGGTCCAGCCCGGCCGGCAGCCACGCCATCAGCAGGTACTCCCCCACCGACGGCCCCATCCCGGCCGAGGTCACGCGGGACTCCCTGCCCAGCGCGTCCACGATGCGGTCCCCTTCCGGCGTGAGGATCGGCTCGTTTCCGCCCGTCGGGAAACGCGCGACGCCGGACGCGCTCAGGTGATCGTCCATGGTGAGCGTGCAGATCCGTGCCGCCGGCCCCCGCTCGCGGGCCTCCAGGTACGCGGCCTTGCCGATGAACTCCGTCTCCTTCACACGGCGCCGCGCCAGCCCGGCCTCGACCGGTGAGTACTCGGAGGTGAGCTCGGCGCCCATGAGCAGGTAGCCCTTCTCCATGCGCGCGGTCGTGCCGTAGACGCCGATCCCCACGGGCCGCGCGTCGAACTGCCGGCCGGCGCTCCGAATCGCGTCCCAGAGCGCCAGGCCGGGCTCGGTGCGCGTGTAGATCGAGCTTCCGACCGGGCGGTCGCAGGCGTTGACCGTCATGCGCTCCAGGTACGGGAGCGCGCCGGGCCCGGAGACGTCGAAGATCCGGAACGCGCCCAGATCAACCACGCCGACCTTCTCGCGCAGGTGCAGGTGTTCCGCGTTGACGATCGGCGACCACCAGCGCCGGTCCCACTCGTGCGGGCGGTCCGGGACATCGTAGCGCGCCACCAGGTCCTCGTTCGAGGCGTACCACTGCGGGCGCTCCCATCCCCGCGCCTCGAAGTACTCGGCCCCGAGCGCCTCGGTCCGGGGGTGGAACGGCGACCGGGCAACCCCGCGCGCCGATTCCCACTGCTCGCGCGGATGCACGATCCCGTACGTCTTCCGGAAGTGCTCGCGACAGCGCGTGCGCACGTGACGTCCGGTGCGCTCATGGGGCTGGAAGCGGGTGACATCCGACTCGTGCGGATCCAGGAGGCGCGGGTACCCGTGGGTCATCCACTCGGCGATGAGGCGGGCCGAGCCGGGGCCCTCGCGCACCCACACGGCCGCCGCAGACCAGAGGTTGGCCACCTCGGCGGTCTCGCCCAGAAGCTGCTGGGTGTCGGGCGTGAGGGAGAGGAGGCCGTTGACGGCGTACTGCATCTCCGTGCCGGCCAGGAGGTCGCCCATGATCTCGTGCGCGCGTTCGAGTTGCGGGGCGAAGTCGCCGGGCGTGAAGGGCAGTTCGGTCGGAGAACGCTCCGCCTCGGCAATGGAGGGAATCTCCTCGGGCCGCACGAGGATGGGGCGATGCGCATAGGAGCCCACCTCCATGGCTCCGCCGCTCTGCCTTTCATACATGAACGAATCCATGTCGCGCACGATGGGGTAGCCGATCTCGTTGCCTGTCGCCAGCAGAAGCTCGACGGGGCCGAAGTCGGCCATCTGGTGCACCGCCGGGGTGAGCGGGATCGTGGCGCCGGCCATTGCGGCGATGCGCGGGCTCCAGACGCCGCATGCGATGACCGCGTGGTCGACCTCGATGGTGCCCCGGGTCGTGGCCACCGCACGGACGCGGGGGCGGCCGAAGGGCACGGGGTCCACTTCGAGGCCGGTGACCTCGGTCTCTTCGAGCACGGTGAGCACGCCCCTGGCCAGCGCCCGCTCGCGCATGATCGTGCCCGCCCTCACCGAGTCGACGACGGACACGCCGGGAGTGTAGAAGCCGCCGAGGATGACGTCCGGGTTGACGAACGGCACCCTGGCGACGACTTCCGCGGGTGTCAGCAGCTCGCTCTCGATGCCCCAGACGCGGGCCGAGGTCATGCGGCGCCGCAGCTCCTCCATGCGCGCTTCGGTGCGGGCGACCTCGACTCCGCCGCAGGTCGTGTTGACGCCGAGCGCTTCGTACTGGCGCTGGCTCTCGAGCGTGATCAGAGCGATCTCGCGCGCGTGGTCGACGGGGAAGATGAAGTTGGAGGCGTGGCCGGTCGATCCGCCGGGATCGGGGAGCGGGCCCTTGTCGATCAGGACCAGGTCGTCCCAGCCGAGCTTCGCCAGGTGCTCGACTAGGCAGTTGCCGACGATGCCGGCGCCGATGACGGCGACCTTGGCGGCCCGCGGACAAGCCCTCCCGGCATTCGACCGGCGGTGAATCCGCGCTGGACCGCTTCGCTTCATCTGCTCGTTATGTAAAGTCAGGCCCGCCTCGGTTCGCGCGCGAAGATCCGGCGCACCATCGGCTCGAAGAACTCCAGCGGCAGCGTATCGTAGTCGGGATCGAACGCGCACTGGTCCCAGCGATGACAGAAGTCCACCGCGTCCCGATACCAGGGGTGGTCGCGGTACCTGTCGCGCGCGTTGCGGTCGCCTCCCACGTGATGGGCGTAGTAGTAGTACTGGAACAGGCCGTGGTGCCGGACGATCCAGCAGGTTCGCTCGCTCACGAAGGGACGCAGCAGCAGCGCGGCCAGCTCGCCGTGACTGTGCGGGGCCAGCAGGTCGTCGATGTCATGGAGGAGCGCCGCCACCACCATCTCCTCGTCCGCGCCGTCGCGATACGCCAGGGTCGCGCTCTGCAGGGAGTGCTCCAGCCGGTCCACCCGGTAACCGGCCAGCGAACCGGACAGTTCACGGAGGTGCGTCAGCACGCGGTCGGCGGTTCCGGCCGCAAACTCCTCCTCGAGGCGCGCAAGCAGCTCGTAGTCCTCGCGGGTGCCGTCCGCCATGCTGGTGAAGCTCACCTTCGGACCATTCGATTGATCCATATCGTCCATCCTTGTCGGCTCTCTCGAAGCAGGCTCCGAGCTGGGAGCGTGGGCGCGGGCGGAACGCGGTGTCAAGGCGGGATGCCTTGAGATACCCGTATCCGGCCTGCTTCGCGCACACCCGGTGTGCAGGCAGGGTACGGGGCGCCTCCGCCGGGGCCGTAGCCCGTGGACAAGACCCGCGTCCACACGCGAGCCGGTTTGTCCACGGTCTGCCGGCGCTTGACAGAGCGCGGCCAAGGCGCACTCTGATACCGGTAGCCTTCGCGTTCGCCGCACTCCGGGCCAACGCGCGAACGACCCAAGCCCCTGCGGTCAGGCACGCCCCGGGCGACCCCACCGCCACCCGAGGGGATCGACCATGGACCACTCGATCAGCAGCCTCGCCCCGAACGCCGACGCCCTGCGTGCAGTCTGGAGCAACGGCGGGCACACCGACCTTCCCTACCTCTGGCTGCGCGACAATTGCGGTTGCGGCGAGTGCCGCGTCCCCCAGACGACGGAGAAGCGGTTCCATCTCTTCCGGGTCCCCGCGGACCTGAGACCCCAACAGGTCGCCATCGAGCGCGACGGATCCGGGGACGAGGCGATCTCCATCGCCTGGCCGGACGGACACCGCACCCGCTACCGGTCGAGCGAGATCCGCGGCCACCTGACACTGCCCCGCTTCGAGCTGGGCTACTGGGACGGCGGGTTCCGGCCGAAGAGGTTCGGCTACCGGCGCTTCCTGGAGAACGACAGCGCGGCGGCGGAGCTGATCGATGAGTTTCTGCGGACGGGTGTCTGCGTGCTCGTCGGCGCCCCCACCGAGCCGGATTCGTCGGAGCGGCTCGCGACCCGTCTGGGCCCGATCCGCGAGCTGCTGTTCGAGCGCATCCACAACGTCCGGGTCGATCCGAAGGGGTACAACATCGCGCACACGGATCTGGCGGTCGCGCCGCACAACGACTTCACCAGCTACACCTGGCCGCCGAACGTGCAGGCGCTCCACATGCTGGTGAACGAATGCGAGGGCGGCGAATCCATCGTCGTGGACGGCTTCGGCCTGCTCAACGAACTCCGCGGAGATCACCCCGGCAAGTTCGACGTGCTGTGCGGCGTGCCGGTGCCGTTCCGCATCTTCAGCGAGGAGTACGAGTGCCACACGGTCAAGCCGATGGTCGAGCTGGACGACGGCGGCGAGATCCGCATGGTGCGCTTCAACACCGCCCAGATGCAGGCGCCTCCCCCGTCGGAGCCCCGGCTGGGAGACTTCTACGCCGCCTACCATGAGCTGTCCACGCGCGTCAATTCCCCTGCCGCCCAGGTCACCTTCCGGTTGGAGGGCGGGCAGATCCTGCTTTGCGACGGGCACCGCGTGCTGCACGGTCGCACGGCTCTGCGCTCGAAGGGGCGGCGCCACCTCCAGGACGCCTATTTCGAGCACGACAACGTACGCAACCACCTCAGGTGGCTGCGTCTGAGCGGGCGGACCTGAGGGCCACCGACCCGCGCCCCCCTCTCAGACCGCCGCGTCGAGGCCCCGGGCCAGCGCCGCCTCGCGGGCGCTCGGGTTCACGGAGGGGCGGAAGGGCACCTCGCACACGCGCGCGGGGTCCGGCCGGCCGGGCTCGCCGGCGTATTCGTCGGGCAGCCACACCGTGAGTTCCGTGCCGACGGCCGACTTCCCGGCGGGTACGTACCCCAGCGCGATGTTGCAGCCCAGCTCCGGGGCGTGCCACGGCGAGGTGAGATAGCCGATGGGGTCGCCGCCGTCCGCGTCCGACACGAGCCAGAAGTCCGGGGCATAGTCGTCGATCGGCCTTCCACCCAGCGTCATCCCCACCATGACCATCGCGAACGGGGAGCGCCCGGCGTCGATCTCGGCGCGCTGGCGCTCCAGCACGTCCCGCCCGATGTAGTCCCCCTTCTTCTCGCGCGGCACCTGGTAGGCCAGGTTGCACTGGAACGGACTCGTCTCGTGGTCGATGTCCTGTCCCCACGACAGGATTCCGGCCTGGATGCGGCGCTGGTGACCCGGAGCGATGACCGTCAGCCGGTGCGCCTCGCCGGCCGCGAGCACGGCGCGCCACAGCCTCTCGGCGTGCAGGGTGGCGTCGCGAAGATAGATCTCGTACCCCTTCTCGCCCGAGAACCCGGACTGCGAGACCACCACGGAACAGCCCGCGATCTCGGCCTCCATGAGCCCGTAGTACGGGATGTCCCGCACGCCTTCACCCACCAGATCGACCATGAGGCCGAGCGACTTCGGCCCCTGGATCTGCAGGGGACAGACGTCGATTTCGTCGATCGCATCCCCACGTTGACGCCCTGCAGCCAGAACAGAAGGTCGGAGTCGGCGAGCGAGAACCAGAACTCGTGCGCCGAGAGCCGCAGCAGCACCGGGTCGTTGAGAATGCCCCCCTTCTCGTTGCAGACGATGACGTACCTCGCGTGCATCGGCTCGATGCGGGTCGCGTCGCGCGTGATCACGTAGTCGGTGAACCGTTCCGCATCCGGTCCCCTGACCCGGATCTGCCGCTCCACCGCGACATTCCACACCGTGACGTCCCGGGTCAGCGCCTCGTGCTCGGCCGCCGCGCCGCCGTCCTCGGGCCGGACGTAGCCGCGCGGGTGGTAGATGCGGTTGTACACGGTGGCCCGCCAGCAGCCCGCCTCATGCGACAGGTGCCAGTAGGGGGACTTGCGCACCCTGGTCGAAACGAGCAGCTCGACCGGCGTGCGGCCGCTCTGGCGCAGGTTGACCGGCACGATCCTGTCGGACTGGTCCACGCTGGTCGGTTGATGGATCATCGCCGGGATTCTCCGGTTGCGCGGGTGGGGTTGGTGGGGTCGGGAGGACGACGCCCAAGGTCGGTTCAGCTTGTCGGTGGGGATGCGGGGGAGCAAGGGGGCGGGGCAACCCGGTCGGGTCGCGGAGGATGGCCAAGGGGACTATCGTTGCAGCCCTATGAGAGAACATCTCACCGGGCGGCGCCGGCGGGCCACGGCGGACGGCGGGCCGTGGAAGGGGTTGAATCCTGCCATGGCGCTGGCCGCCAAGGGCGTCGTTCTGGCCTTCGTACTGGGCACGGTTTGGGACGTGGAGGCCGCGGGAGCGGTTTTCGGCCGCATCCGCGATTGGATCGAGGGCACCCTCGACTGGTTCTACATCCTGACCGTCTGCGCCGCCCTGTTCACCTGCCTGTTCCTCGTGTGCAGCCGGTTCGGCAAGGTCCGGCTCGGCGACGACGATTCCACGCCCGAGTTCAGAACGTCCTCCTGGATTGCCATGCTGTTCTCGGCGGGCGTCGGGATCGGACTCCTGTTCTTCTCCATCGCCGAACCGCTCTTCTACTTCGACACCGCCCAGTCCGCGGGCTACCCCAACAACCCGGTCGCCGACCTCGCGGGCGCCGTGTCGCCGGACGAGCGGCGCGCCCTGCACGCCGTGCGCGTCACCTACTTCCACTGGGGCATACACGGATGGGGCGTCTATGTCGTGGTGGGGCTGTGCCTGGCCTACTTCGGGTATCGCAAGAAGCTCCCGCTGACGCTGCGCTCCGCCCTGCATCCGCTCATCGGCGACCGCATCTACGGCCCGCTCGGCGACCTGGCGGACCTGCTGGCGGTGTTCGGCGGGGTCTTCGGCATCGCGACGTCGCTGGGCCTCGGGGCAAGCCAGATGGCCGCCGGACTCGACGTGCTGCTAGGCGTCGATCCCGGTCTCGTCACGCAGGTCGTGCTCATCGCCGCCGTTTCGCTCGCGGCCACATTGTCGGCCGTATCCGGCGTGAGGCGCGGGATTCGCATCCTGTCCGAGTGGAACATCGTCCTGAGCATCGTCCTGCTGGGGGCCTTCCTGTTTCTGGGCCCCTTCGCGTGGCTCGTCCGATTCGTCGCCACCTCCATCGGCGAATACCTGTGGCACGCCGTGCCCATGGGATTCCGGATCGCCGACGAGCCGGGGGAAGCCGCCTGGCAGAACGCCTGGACGATCTTCTACTGGGGATGGTGGATCTCCTGGGCGCCCTTCGTCGGCACGTTCATCGCCCGCATCTCCCGCGGGCGCACTCTGCGCGAGTTCATCCTGGGCGTGATGTTCGTACCGACCGGCCTGGCCCTGGTGTGGTTCGGGATCTTCGGCGGCAACGCCCTCCATCTGGAACTCAACGCCCCGGGCGGCGCGGGAACGGCGGGGATCATCGAACTGGTGCGAGACGCGAACTACGAGGCCGCGCTCTACGCGACCATCGGCCGGATGAGCGACAGCGGCTGGCTCACCTGGACCATGTCCGCCATGGCCACACTCCTGCTGGCGACATGGTTCATCACGTCTTCGGACTCCGGCACCCTGGTCATCACCACCTTCCTGAGCATGGGCGACCCCGATCCCCCGCGGCGTTTCCGCGTCGTCTGGGGGCTCGGCGTGGGGGTGGTGGCCGCCGTGCTCCTGCTTGCCGACGGTCTCCAGGCCCTGCAGACCGCGGCGATCGCGGCTGCGCTGCCGGTGAGTGTGGTGTTGTTGGTCATGATTGCGGGGTTGCTGAGGTCGCTGGTGGGGGAGCGGTCGGCGAATGGGTGACGTTCGAGGGCCACGTCGAAGAGTAGGCTCATGTCGATGCCGGGCCCGGCGCCTCGCCGCTCTCGGTGCCCGGGCGGCTTGTCCACGGACAGCTACCCGAAGAGATCGGAATGGGTGCCGGTGCGGACCAGGTGCAGTTCGTCCCCCTTGACGCGGTAGATCAGAAGCCAGTCGGGTTCGACGTGCGCCTCCCGATGCCTCTTCCAGATGCCCCGAAGCGGATGGTCGCGATGGCGCGCGGCCAACGGTTGCTGGTCGATCAGCGACTCCAGCAATACCCGCAGCTTGCCCAAGTCCTTGCCCCGCGCCCGGGCTTTCCTCACGTCGCGCTTGAACTGTGCGGAACGGATCGGTGTCAGCACGTCAGATGTCGAGGTCGCGGAACAGCTCCTCGGCGCTATCGAACCGCTGACCCTTGCCGTCGTCCAGCTCCCTCATCGCCCTGAGCGTGGTCGGATTCGGTACCTGGACGGTGAATGGCAGTCGCTTCTCTTCCGCAACCCGCAACAGCACCATGCGGATCACGTCGGATACGGAGAGGCCCATGGCCTTGAGCGCCTCGGTGGCTTGAGCCTTGGTGTCACTGTCGATTCTCGCGCGTACCACGCTGTCGGAACTCATCCCGGTCTCCTCTCTCGTGTAGCGCAAGTGTAGCTACAATCTGAACCTGGGGCAAGATTCCGGTCCGGCATCTTCGTGGCGTCCGAGTCAATCCTTGCCGCCCGCCTCACTCCGGCTCGCGCCGACATCGCCCGTCGGACGATAGCGCTCCACGTTCACCTCGCCTTCCCGCCTCCGGGTTCGGGCGATGTCGTAGGACGATTGCATACGCATCAGCGTTTCCATCCTCACGCCGAACGCCTTCTCGATACGCAGCGCCATGGTGCCGGACAGGTCCGACCGGCCGTTAAGGAGCATGGACAGGGCCGGCCGCGAAACCCCGAGCACCTTCGCCGCGGCGGCCACCGTCAGACCATGGGGTTCGATCACCTCGGTCTTCACGAACGCACCGGGATGAGGGGGGTTCAGCATTCGCATCTTCGGCTCCGGTCAGTGGTAGTCCTCAAGGGTCAGGCCGGTGATCGCGTCGTCCTCAATGGAGAAGGTCAGGCGCCAGTTTCGGGTGACATGGAGGCTCCAGAAGTCGGGTCGATCCCCGGTCAGACGGTGCGCCCGCCAGATGCCCAGCGCGTGCAACTCGCCCGGGTTTTCCATGTCCTGCAGGAAGGCTAGCATCTTCCTCAGCTTGTCCGCGGTCGCGGGTGGGACACCTCTCGCATCGTCTCTCAGAAACAGTCGGCGAAGACCACGGTGTGTGATGTTTCGGATTCTCACCGTATAGTGTGACGTTACGGTTTACGGAAGTCAAGGTCCGCTGAACAGAGAGTGGGGCCAACGTGGGGTAGTGCGGTCATCGGCTGGTCATCGCCCTGCTCCAGCTTTGGCAGCTCCCCAAGCCGCTAGCCACTCACTTGTCATCCCCGCTTTCCAAAATGGAAACTGGAGGTGACAATCGACGAGGGCTCCGCAACCACTGCACCACGGCAACCCACTATGATTCAACCCACCATGTTCCGGCGAAAGGACCGTATGAACATGATCAGGCGCGCGGCCCTCGCTGTCGCCATGACCAGCCTGGCCGTCTGCACCGACCGCCCGTCGGCCCCCATTTCAGTCCCCGCCCAGATCCAGGACAGCGCCGGCGTCCAGATCGTCGAATACGCGGGCGTGCCCGAGGTCGAGCCGCCCTTCGCCATCGCGGGGGAACCGATCTACCGCCACGGAACCAACCCGGGCGACTACGAGTTCCAGTCCGTCAACGTCGGCCGGCTCTTCCCGGATGGGAGCGCGGTCGTTGCTGATCGCGAGAACAGTGAACTGGTCGTCCTGAGTCCGGACGGAGCGACACACGAGATGCTGGCGAGGCGCGGAGAGGGGCCGGGGGATGTCATCTATCCCTATTCCATGTTCGTCCTGGGGCAGGACAGCGTCCTGGTGCCTGACCGTCGTCAGTCTCGCATCACTCTCTTCGTCGGCGATTCGGTCGCGCGGATCGCGAGGCTTCCGCGGGTGGGCCATCTCGGCGTCGCGGGAATCGGCGCATCCGGTCGGCTGCTGCTATTCGACCGGGTGCCCTACCGCTCCTGGGTCGATATCGAGCAGGAGTGGCTCGCGGGGCACATGTCCCTGTTCGATACGGAGACCGGTGCCCTGGACACGGTCGTTTCCTACGATCACTTCCCGCGGGACGTGCAGGGGCTGATGAACCCGATCAGGGCCGTCGGCTGGGTCACGGCCGCCAACGGGCGCTTCGTCTACACGCGGTCCGACAGGCCCGAGGTCACCTGGCGTCTGCCGGACGGCACGGTCGAGCGGATCGTGCGCTGGCGGGCCGAGCCCACCATGCTGACCGCAGAACACCTGGAGCCCGTCGAGGCCTATGAGCGGATGATGGGCCGGATGAACTACGGAGTGTCCGACGCCCGGCTCGAGGAGATCGTTCAGGAAGGCATGTCCCTGTTCTGGGCCAGGATCGGCCAGCCGCTGCCGTTCTTCCGTACCCCGTTCGCCGACGCCGACGGAAACGTGTGGCTGCCCTCCTACCGGCTGGCCTACCCGGAAGAGGGGTCGCCGCACACCGTCATTTCGTCGGAGGGTGAGTGGCTGGGACGGGTTGAGGCGCCGGCCAGGTTGCGCATTCTCGATGTGGCGGGAGGGCTCGTGCTGGGGGTGCTCAGGGACGAGATGGATGTGGAGAGTGTTGTGGTGTATGAGATGCCGCCTAGGCGCGGATAGAAACGCCGATCATGCCGCTACAGTAACGCCATTTCTGCCGCTACGCTTACGCCGAATCTGCCGTTGTCCCCTTCCGGCAATCTCCCATCACCGCTAACATCCTTCCACGCCAACCCTCCAGCCAAGCCCGGGCAAACCACCAATGAACTATCATCCGCGAATCGTGGACCACGAGTTGGCGGAGCGTCTGCAAGCCACGGGTGCGGTGGTGATCGAGGGCCCCCGCGCTTGCGGGAAGACCACCACGGCAAGGCAGATCGCCGCCAGCGAAGCGCGGCTGGACGTCGACCAGGTTGCACGCCGCCTGGCCAGCCTCGAGCCCGCCCGCGTCCTGGTCGGTGACGTGCCGCGGCTGATCGACGAGTGGCAGCTGGAGCCGGCGATCTGGAATCATGTGCGCAGAGCAGTGGACGATCGGCACCTGCCCGGCCAGTTCATCCTTACCGGGTCCGCGGTGCCGGCCGACGACGCCACCCGCCACACGGGAGCCGGCCGGCTGACCCGGCTCCGCATGCGTCCGCTCTCGACATTCGAGCTGGGTCGCTCAACCGGCGAAGTCTCGCTGGCAGGCCTCCTGGACGGCGACCGTGCCGCAGCGGGCAGGTCGTTGATCCCCCTCGGTGATCTGGCCGAACTGATCTGCGTCGGCGGCTGGCCCGTCAATCTGGGCCGCGCCACCGCCCAGGCGCTCCGCGCCAACCGCGACCACCTGGACGAGATCCGCCGCCTGGACATCGCCAACGGGGACGGCAAGAGGAGAGACCCGGTGAGGGTGGGCATGCTCCTTCGGTCCCTGGCGCGAAACGTCGCCACCCCCGCCGCCATCGCAACCCTCGCCTCCGACACCGGCGAAGGAGTGTCCGCCATCAAGGAACACACGGCCGCCGACTACCTGAGGGCGCTGGACCGCATCATGATTGTCGAGAACCAGCCGGCCTGGCCCACGCACCTGAAATCGCGGTCGGTCCTGAGAAGCAAGCCGGTCCGTCACCTGGCCGATCCGTCGCTCGCAGTGGCGGCCGTTCGTGCCACCCCCGCCCGCCTGCTCCGCGACCTGGACTTCCTGGGGCTTCTCTTCGAGTCGATGGTCGTGCGGGATCTGCGGGTCTATGCCCAGGCGGCCGACGCGGAGGTGTTCCACTACCGCGAGAAGGGCGGACTGGAGGTGGACGCGATCGTGCAGGGCAACGATGGTCGTTGGGCGGCGTTCGAGGTGAAGCTGGGGGAAGGGAGGGTGGGTGAAGGGGCTCGCAACCTGCTCCGGCTCGCGGAGAGGGTGGATGCGGGGCGGATGGGGGAGCCGATGGCGCTGGGGGTGATCGTCAGCAGCGGTTACGGGTACACGAGGGAGGATGGGGTGGGGGTGATTCCGGTGGGGGCGTTGGGGCCGTGAGGTTGGGGTGATCGGGACGCGGCCCCGGCAGGGCCGTTAAGTTGGGAAGCCCAGTTCTGATTCCGCAGGAGTAGAGGATGATCGACCCAGGAAGCGAAACCAGCCCCCGCCAGCCATCAGGCCCACGTCATCGGTCTCACCGCCGGAGGCGCTCACCGCTCGCCCTCCTGCCTGCCTGCATCCTGGCCGCCGCCCTCGTCGGCGCCCCGTCCGCCCACCCCCAGGAACTGGCATTGACCGGTCACGACCGGCCGATCGACGCCGATTTCGAGGAGGTCTTCCGCGTCGGAGCCGTCGACGGCGAGCCCTGGGAGTTGTTCGCGTCGATCAAGAGGGTCGCCTTCGACGAACGTGGCAACCTCTACGTCTTCGATGACGGGGGCGACTTGCTGGAGCCGGACCTCCGCATCGTGGTCTTCGATCGCTCCGGCGCCTTCGTGCGCGAGTTCGGACGCGCCGGCGAGGGCCCCGGGGAGTTCGGGAGGCCCGCGTCCTACGGCGTCATGCGCAACGGGATCATCGTGGTCGGGGACAGGGACCACCAGGCCTACCATCTCTTCGACGCGTCCGGCAAGCTGCTGCGCATGGTCCACGACAGGAACGTGACGACGCGCAACGGTTTGTCGGTGAGCGCCGTCGTGTCCGGGCCGATACAGGTGGACCCCCGCGGCGGAGCGGTCTACAAGACAACCAATGACGGGGTCCGGAGAGACACCGGGATCGACCACCGTTCGATCTGGCGACGCATCCTCGACGGCGAGGAAATCCGATCCGAAGTCGCGGTTCGAGCCTGGCGGCCGCCGCGCGAACCGCAGCCCGACGCGTTCGAGTTGTCGGATGACCTTCCCGACATCACGGGGGACTCCGGGCAGACGATCGACCTTCGGGAATTGTACCGCGGCATCACCCGCACACCCGTCTTCGAGCCGAAGGTCCTGTACGGTCTGTTGCCCGACGGGAGCATCGTGTACTCGGACTCCTCCGCCTGGGCGCTGAAGATCGCGCCGCCGGACGGCGAGGGGCCGGTGCGGACGATCACGCGGCCGATCGAGCCCCGGCCGGTTACCGAGCGGGTCAAGGAGGAGCACAAGCGGAAGACCGAGGAGCGGCGGGCCGCGCGCGCGCCGTCTCCCACGATGCGCCGACTCGAGGCGATGCGGGCCGCGGTGGGCGGTTCGACCCGGTCCGAGCCGATGATCTCCACCCGCGAGGCCCCGTTCTACTCGGTGGTTCCGGTGATCCAGCGACTGTCGACCACCTGGGATGGCCGGATCTGGGTCATGCGCCAGGGCGACCAGATCCTGGAGGACGGCCCAATCGACGTGGTGAGCGCCGACGGCGAGTACGCGGGCACCTTCCCGGCGGGTGCCACCAGGACGCCGAACGCTCTCGGTCCCGATGGTTTGGCGGCGTTCATCGAGCGGGACGAGTTCGACGTGGCCACGGTGGTGGTGCGGAGACTGCCGGAGGGAGTGCGGTAGGCGGCGCTACGACACCGACGGCAGCATCCCCGCGCACGGCTCCCCGCCAACCCGGCGGAGCGGGTGGAGCGACGCTCGGGTGGCGGAGCCAATAACGACGCTATTGACCGTCCGCCCCTGCTGGTCGGTCACTTCCCTGGTGGCGTTACGGAGTACCAGCACGCTGTCCGCGTGAATGGCCACCGGCATGCTGCGGCGGGCCATGGCGGAGCCCATCGGTGAGCGAATCAGTGCGTAGCAGCCGGTCTCGGGGTTGATGATGGCGCCGCGGGTCCGCGAGTCCAGACCGAGGAGCACGATATTGCCACGATCGTCCAGGGACATGTCCGCGCTCTGGCTCCAGTGGGGGCAGGGGCGTGTCCGCTCGCGTCCGCCGATCGTGACCTTGTGCTCACACTTCCCTCCTTCATAGGCGCCCTCCGCCGGTACCGCCACCCTCCCCTCCTCGCCGTGCCGGTAGTATGAGAGTATGGAGTCCACCCCTGCTCCGCTCCCCTCCTGGCGAGCCATCAGGTATCCCTTGGACGTCAGGACATAGGCCGCATCTTCGGAGCAGGCGAGCTTGGCGTTCAGCATCCCGAGGAACATCGGCCGGGCGTCCGCCGGCGTTTCGGCATCGAGACCGAGGTCCCGCGCCCCGATGGTCCCGATGGTCTCGTCCGTGCCGTCCGGCCCGCGCCTGACCACTCCCCCGCGAGTCAGGACCGCCGGTGCCCCGGCGAAGTTGCAAACCTCGCCGGTCGACGAAGCCGACGGCCTCCAGGAGTCGATGGGCCGACCCTGGGGATCGTACTCCACGACCCTCAACCGGCCCGAAACGTAGAGACCACCGCCGGGAGCGGCGGCGAATTCCTCCCGGCCCTGCGAGAACTCGTGCGGACCATCGCCCCTCGGAGTCGAGATCGTCCGGATCCACTCCCCGGTCTCCAGGGAGAAGGCCATGATCCCTTCCGGCTCCTCCTTGTCTGTCACGTAGAGGATGTTCCGGTCCCAGTCAGCGGCCGAGCCCGACATCGACCGCCACTCGTCGTCGATGATGGTTCGGCCGGTCGTCAGGTCGATCTCGAGCACTTGCTGCGCATCGGCCGCGGGGGCCAGCAGGATGGCGAGCACCGCAATCCCGGGGAGAGTAGGAGTAGGTCTTGGCATGGGGATTCCTCGGTTGGTCATGTTTCGGGTTTCCTATCTGATCGAGGCCGAGTGCGGCCCGCTTGAAGAAGCCGGTCTTTGGGCTTCTGACGCAACTCCGCCTGTCAGGGTTGGCATGGCGCAATCACGCCGCCGGCTGGTTCGCCGCACCCGGAATCCGCCGCCAGTCGCCCGACAGCGGTCGCAGCTCCTTGCGCTGAACCCAGACCTGTCCTCCCGCCCTGTGAACCTGGCCGTAGGCCCAGCGCGCGATCGAATGGGTCGCGGGCCAGTCGTGCAGGACCTTGCGTTCATCGAAAGCAACCTCCAGTTCGGCCCCGGAGGTACGATTCCGTTCCGTCCAGCGCTCGAGATGCTCCTCCGCGGCGAGCAGGTCCGACTTGCTCGAGTTACACCCCTGGTGGGCCAGGACGAAGTTGTGTCCCAACTCCAGCGAGTATCGTCGCCACGGGATGAAGTGGTCGACATCCCCGCCCTTCTTGATGTCCCCGGCGCAGTAGAAGCAGCGGCCCTCCTGGACTTCCCTGAGCAACGGGCGGAAAGCGCCGAGCGAACCGCGTCGGGACCCGAAGAGGAAGGACCGCAGATCGACGACCTGGCCCAGGAGCGCAGGGTTGCGCCGCTGGACGAAATGGGACCACGCTCCCTCGATCATGTCGGTGACCATCGGGTAGAAGGCCCGGAAGCAGAGGCGACTCCGGGCTCAAGCCGAACGAGCGCACCGGCATCGAGGTTTTCGTACAGGAAGTCCAGCCGTTCGGAGCCGACGGTCTGCAACTTCCAGAGCGGCATCTTCCTCACCGTACGCTCGACTGTGCGCCGCAGGTCGTCCCAGTCCGAGCGGTTGTTTGCAAGGTCGGCCAGAGAGCCCCGGCAGCGGTGGTGTCGGTCGGCCAGCTCGCGCACGACCGCCGCTTGCCGGCCCGTGTTCTGACTCAGGATCCGTGGGTGGTCGCCGGCGGGGTACGGGATGACCTGGGGCCAGTAGAGCCGGACGAACTGTTCCGCGATCTCGGACGTGGAGAGCTCCAGCGCCGCTCCACTGTCGTCACCCTTGACGAGACACAGATCGGCGATGGCATGGAGCAGGGCGAACTTGTAGCTGGCTACAAAGCTGCCCTCGTCGAGAAGGCGCTGGAGCGAGCGGAGGAAGGCCAGTTGCTCTTCGGCCGTCGGCGGTCCGGGTTCGCTCATGGATCCCAATACGCGGCACGGTCGGGCCGCACCCAGCGAATGCCGCCCTTCGGGTCCGTCACGTCCCCGTCGAAGCGGGGGATGACGTGTACGTGGGCGTGTTCCACGGTCTGGCCGGCGGCTCGGCCATCGTTAAGCCCGACGTTGAGGCCGTCGGGGTTGAGTTCCGACTGAAGTGCGTCCCTGACCTCCGCAACGAGACGCCAGACGTCTGCCTGGATTGCGGCGGTGTGGGCAAAAAGGGTTTTCGCGTGGGCTTTGGGGACTACGAGCGTGTGGCCGTCGGCCACGGGGTGGCGGTCCCGAATGGCGAGGGCGTGGCGGGACTCGGCGACAACGGACTTGGTGGGGACGTTGCAGAAGGGGCAATTGGGCTGCGAGGCAAGACCGGCCGGTGAGCTGGTGCCAAGCTCGTGGCTCCGTCGAGGCCACCAGATTGCACCCTCGATGAGCCCCAGGGGTTCCCGGGATCGCGTGAGCGCCGAGATCTCTTCCACGTGGCGGCTCATCACCATGGCGGATACGACCGCGTCGAAGGCGTCCTCGGAGGACGCGGCCGCACTTGCGAGACGGTAGTCGATCTCGGAAAAGCGCTCACCCAGATACGACACTCGCGCGTCGAAATCGGACTTCGTCACCCGGCCGGTGAGCAGCCGCGGATAGATCTCGATCGCCAGCGGAGCCCGGACCTGGTGAAAGGGCCAGATCGAGAAACCCGATTCGCGCAGCACCGCAAGGCAGGGCATTCCCCGGATTGAGCCCGTCCCGACCTGACCCGCGCCGCCGATCTGGAAGACGCTCTTCGGAGTCGCACCCGTCTGTTGGGCCGCGCGCTTCTCCGTGCAACGGTAGAGCTCGCGGTGCTTCGGCTTGCGACTTCCACGCCGCCATCCCCAGAACGGGTCCCGGCAACGGCGCAGCCATTCCTCGCCTTGCCTGCCGACGAGGTCCCACAGTTCCTCCACAGAGGTCGCGCCCAATTCCTCCGCAAACCAACGGGGGAAGGAAAACGCGAAGTCGAGGCCGACGACGACGTCGGGATCCCTACAGGCGTCGGCGACCAAATGCGCGAGCACTTCGTCGCGGTCACGCCCCGACTCCAAGCGCGCCAGGCGACCGTGACGGACCTCGGCGAGCCATATCCTGGACTTCGCTCCGGTCTTGGCGCCGGACCAATCGACGGCGATGACGCGTTTCATGGGCTGCCAGCGCCAGTGCGCGGGAAGCGTCCTCGCGGCCCATCCCGGCACCTTGCCCGTAATGGCCACCAAGCCGGCTGGCGGTGCCTCACGATGTCAACTGCACTATACATTCGGTAAAGTTGCCATTACATGGAGCCCTCCCCAGCATGAGTCAGCCACCTCATCCCGAGACGCGCACGCGGCTACGACCACCGCGCTCGTAGAGGCGCTAGAGGCCACGGTGGACGGAACTTCCCGGGATCCACGTCGGGCTGGGCCGTCACTCGAACCGCCCGGTCTCGCTGGAGGTGGCCGCCACCAACGAGTCCACGCCTCTCTACTCCTACTCACAGCTTCCTGAGGTGTGGCTTGAGTGCCGACTCGAGCCTGGTCATCCCCTCAGCCAACTCCTGGTGCACGGCCTCCCAGTCGTCTTCATCCCGGTATCCGCCGGTGACGTAAGTCTTCTGAACTCGGCACGCTCGTCGTCCCTCCTTCGTGTCCCACTCCAGTGAAGAGCCGAAAGCGGCTTCGATTCTCTCCTTCTCATCGAAGAGTGCCTTGAAAACACGCTGGTTTTCCACACCGTCCCGCGTGTCGATGTATAGCTCGACGCGAGCGTCACGCTGGCGAACGACGTAGATGAAGGAAAGTCCGGTGATCCCCGCCCCCGCCCCGACCCAGCTGTGCTTGCCGGGGCTGATGTTCGCATGGAGCTGAGTTCTCGATTTCGCCTGCTTGAGCAACCCCTCGAAGAACCGGTAGCGCAGTCGCTCCCGCTCTGCCATTTCTGTCTTGGTCCGGCCTACTCTGCGGGTCTCCTCGCTCGGTCCTACGATTTGAGTAAGGAGCGGCGCGGGCTCGGAGCCACCGATCCGTATGGCTTCGAGCTTGAGCAGGTAGAAATCCGCGGAAGAACTCTCGTTCAACCAGGCAATCACTGCCGTATGCTCTGGCCGAGGATCCGCTACGATCCAAACCGCCCGCCGTGCTTCGATGCCAACGAGGTAGGTGAGAAGCTTCCCAAGGTGGTCATGATCGCTCTGCTTCAACTGGTTCTCGATCACAACAAGGCGACCGTCTTCGTCTTCGGCCATCAGGTCGACGCTGAAGGCGCCAGCAGACTGTTCGCGCTCGACACCGCTGAGCTGAAGGCCCGTAGCCTCGGCCAGGACGTCGATGTTCTCCTCCAACCACGTCGTGAAGTCGTGAGCCTCGTGACGCCAGACCTCACGCAGACCGATACGCTGAACGAGCCCAATCCCCTGTCCCTTCTCGTCGTCCTTGAGATTCAGTTCACTCATGCACTACCCTTCTTGCTGTCGTCACTCGTTTCCCCCCGGCCTGCTTCCCGACCGTGTCCGGCTCATGGTTCGGCTCCGATACGCTCCCCTGAGCCCGTCCAATCTACTCTCGACAAGGGATGGGCTACCAGCAGTCGGTGCCAGTCGTGGGCGGTAGCCCATTCGCCTCCTACTCCCAATTCTCCAGCGGCGGCACCTCCGTCCGCAACCGGAGCTTCGTCCACATGGCGGAGTGGTCGCTCCACCTCTCCCGGCGCCATTCGTGATGGTAGCCGCAGTCGACGACCTCGAAGTGCCTCGACACAAACGTGTGATCGAAGCAGCGAGGCCCCTCGCCCCTGGTGACACGGTGTGTGACGGGTGTGGCCACCGCGAAGCCGTGACGGTCGCGGTACGCATCCCGCAACCCGTGTCGTGATGTGTCCGCGAGGACCGACCTGACGCCCCTCGACCAGTCCTCAAGCGGCCGGCCCCTCCACGTTCCGCGCAGGGTCGACATCGAGCCATCCGAGTCGACCCGCTCTCCCGCGAAGGTCAGGAGCTGACCCGAACTCAGGAACGCCTTCGGTTCGTTGAAATCGCCGGTGAGAATGCGAGGCGAATCGGTTCCGCCGCGTAGCGCCAGGGCCAGTGTCTCGAAGGTGTCGATCTTCTTCCAGCCATGTCCGCTCCCGTGGGGGATGTGCGCGGTGAAGAGGTCGATGTCCGCGGCCGGAGCGCTGACCGCGACTCGGCCGAGGGTTTCCGGGAAGGGGGCGGCGCAACGCCACGTGTCGCCTCCGGGCGGATCGGTCAGAGGCCAGCGGCTGGCGATCATGCAATGGTACTCTTTCTGGACCTTGCGATCACTGCAGGGCAGGGGCTCGTGGCTGTGCCAGACGTGTTCGAGGCCGTACCTCTGCAGTGGCTCGGCCACTTTGCTCGCGTGTCCCGAGCGCACTTCCTGAAGGGTGACGATGTCCGGTCCCGTCGAGCCGATGGCATTTGCGACCGCTTCGATCCGCTTGGCCGAGCCGAGTTGGTCGACGTTCCAGGAAAGCAGATACATGGGAAACCCCCGGTTCGAGTTGAGCACCCCCTCCGTACCACCGCGCACGTCACATCACATTCGTCCGACGCAGGGCACGACGCCAGCCGTACCGCCCGGATTCCGCTGACAGCCCCACACTCAGGCGCGTGGAGAGTCATCCCCCCCTCCCCCGATCATCCTCCTCCGCCTCCTTCTTCCCCACAAAGAACGCCCTTCTCCTCCTCTCCCTCTCCCCAACCCCCGCCCCCCGATACTCCCCGACCGCCCTGTTGAAGCTCCCGATCGCCTCGCGCACCCCGACCCGGTCCGCCCGAAAGTCCTGCACCGACCCGTCATCCAGCCCCAGCCGCCCCGCCTCCGCGTAGCTGTCCTGGTTGGCCCCCATGAACACGAACGTCCAGCCGTCCTTCTTGCGGGCGGCGATCATGTCGAACAGATCCGCCCTCGTCCACTTCCGGGACGCGTTCTCCAGGCCGTCGGTGAACACGGCGACGATCTGGTCCTCGTCGTGGTCCAGCGTGGCCAGGCGCACATCGGCCTTCCCGATGATGCTGCCGAGCGCGTCCAGCAGCGGCGTCATGCCGCGCGGGCGGTACTGCTGCGGGGTCAGGTCGGGGAGCTTCGCGACGGGGACTGCATCGTGGATGACTTCGTACGGGTCGTTGCTGTCGAACTGGACGAGGGTCAGCGCGCACTCGCCCGGCTTGTTCCGCTGCTCGGCGACGAAGCCGTTGAAGCCGTCGACCACGTCGCTCTGCAGGCCGCTCATCGACCCCGAACGGTCGATCAGGAACGAGATGTGCACGGGAGTGTCGTCTTCGTCACCTTCACGCGGCGTGGTCTCCCGCTCGACCGGCCTGACGCGCTTCCCGGCGATCCGGTCCGCCGTGTCCAGTACGGCTCCGCTCCCGCGCACACCGGTCGTCAGCGCGTCGACCGGCATGCCCGCAGGCCGCCGTGTCCCGTCCCACGACGTGAACGCGGTCTCGCCGTGCCGAGCCCCGATGCACGCGCCCATCATGGCCCGGCAGGCGGGGTGGAGACCGGCGATGCGCCGCAGGTCCCAGTCCGCGGAGGTGTCGAAGGCGGCGGTGATCGGTACGGGGGCGGTCGCGGCAGACAGGAGCGCGGCGGGGACGGCTTCGGTCGAGAGCGACGAGCCCCGGGCCTCATCGAGCGCGTCGCCCAGGCAGGTGCCGATAGGGGCCGGGATCCGGCGGATGCGGCCGGCCACGGTGGCGCCGTAGACGTCGCCCTGCGGGTACTCTTCGCAGATGTTCGCCACATGGGCCAGCCACTGCTGGTCGAGGGGGCCATTGCCGTTTGCGGCGAGTGCGACCGCGGCGGCGAAGGCGGCTGCTCCGGCGATCGCGGCCGGATGTCCGTGTGTGACCGTGGCGGAGATCGCGGCCTCGTAGGCGGCGCGGGCGGGATCGCGGGACCAGAGAAGCCCGAAGCCGGTGGAACGGGCGGCCGCGGCGGCTCCGGCGGAGTTCGAAGCACCGGCGCGCCACCATGCCACCCCGGCCCGGAGCGATTCCCGTGTGTGCAGCGCGGCCATTCCCGCCCCGCGGACGTGGGTGGCAGCCAAGCGGGCGGCAAAGCGCACTGGATGATCGTGGGCGCCGGACAGCACCGCGTCGGTTGTGATGAGGGTCAGTCGGCTGTCGGGGCCGGCGGAGGGCGTCTTTCCCAGCAGGATTGCGGGCAGCGCCTCACCGGCCACCGCACCGAGCAGGGCGCCGCGGCATCGGTCCGAGGAGGCGGGGCTGAAGTTGGAGTCGCCGGCGGGCGGCAGGCCGATGAGCCTGGCAAGCCGCCGGGCCGCGTCGCTTTCGAATCGGGTGTCGAGATCGTTGTCGGGGTGCATCGGGGTGGTGCCTTTCTGCTCTGAGGTGGAAGCGCCCGTGGAGTCGGTGCTGTAGGGCTTTGACCTATATTACTGTCATTGTGACAATAATCTTCACCGAAAGGGACCGGAAACTTGTCAACCCCCACGGCGAGGATAGGTTGTGGCATGGACCGCAAGCACTCGGAGGACCGCGCGCGACAACGGCGCGCCAAGGGGACAAGACCCTCCCCGTTCGTGGTAACCGTCGACATCGTTCTGATGACCATCCTCCGGGGCGAGCTCCGGATCTTCCTCGTTCAACGCGGGAATCGGCCGCACCTGGGAGAGTGGGCGCTTCCCGGCGGGCCGGTCATGAGTTCAGAGCCCCTGGAGGAGGCGGCGCTGCGGATCGTCGACGAAGAGGCCGGGATCCCACCCGCGCCGGGACACCTGGAGCAGCTGGGTGCCTACGGCGATCCCGCGCGCGATCCCGACATGAGGGTGGTCACGGTCGCATACTGGGCAGTGGCACCCCTGCTGTCACCCGCGTACTTCGACCGGGGGCTGGCCGAGAAGAGTACCGCCATCTACGCGGAATTCGTCCCCGTGCCGGAGATCGAGAGCGGCCGTCTGCGCCTCGCCTTCGACCACGCGCGCATCGTGGCCGACGCCCTGGACCAGGTGCGCTCCCGTCTGGAGACGACCACGCTGGCGCGCCGGTTCTGTCCACCCGAATTCACGATCAGCCAGCTCAGGGAAGTGTACGAGGCCGTGTGGGGGATGCGGCTCGACGCGGCGAACTTTCAGCGCAAGGTGCTCCAGAGCGATGGGTTTGTCGCGCCGCTGGAGAAGTGGCGGCGGTCGACGGGTAGACGGGGGAGACCGGCACGGCTGTGGGTGGCGGAGGATGCGGGGTACGGGAGGTTGGAGCGGCCGTTTCGGGGGGCGTGGAGGGAGGGGGGTGGGTGAGGGGTGGCGAGCGCGGCTGTCCCCCGCAACCCCGTCGGCCAGATCCTCACCCACGACGAACGCTCGATCGCCCTCGGCCGCCATGCCAGCAAAGCCATCCGCGCAACCTGGCCCAAGGTCCGAGTGCTGGAGACGTTGCCAGCGTTGGTCTGACAGCTATCGAGCCAATCGTAGGCCGGGTGGCGGGAGACCCGCAGCGGGCGAGTTCGGACTATTCACCGAGAGCGCCGTCTGCCGTTTCCGTGACTGGTCGGCGACAGGGGGCGTCGACGGAGCCGCCCGCACGGGAGTCCGGCGATCCTGGATTTCACCCTTGCCCGAAACCGACTTCAGCGTGCGCAGCGCGGCAATGCGATTCAGCGCGGGAGGCGACCGCGCACTTGGGAGAGCGGAACGCGCACTCGCCATCGATTGAGTGAACACGGTTGAATGTCAACTACACTTTACTTTTCGTAAACTCAGAGTTACATTAGACCTCACTTGGATGCCTTACAGCACCATCCGGCGCTTGCCTACCCTCAGCACTGCAACCTACGATCCCGGCGTGCCGCGGTGGCGTTCCGTGGCCCCGCTGATAGCACCGAAAGGAGAGTTGGCCGATTCTGCTATGGTAATGACTCGTAGGTCTTCCCATTGATTCACTTCGATGCTGCGGGGTTGCTCTCCCGCGCTGAGACTCCGTCACCGGGAAACTGGAGATCCATGATGCAGAAGGACGCGGGGCAGAAGACCCAGCCGAAGCGCACCATCCGCCACACGGTCAGCGGCGGCCACTCGGTCGATCGTGCGGAACTCCTCAGGAGCGACCGCGTTCGGAAGATCATTTCCGAGGTCGCGGAGAAGCTGAAGGTCACTCATCCGGAGAACACCCGGTCCCCAAGGTCGCAGGCGACTTCCTAGTGTCGTGTCACACGTGATATGTCGTAAGACGGTGCGGTGGGTGGCTGAAGAGGCGCCATCAGACCGAGGCGGCGCGTCGGCCGGGTGATCCCGCCGGGGCGCAATCCCGACTTCGCGGCGGGGATGGGGCGGGTGTTCGACTGACAGGACGCCGGGCAAGAATCCCGCCGGTGGCGATGTCCCATTCCGACATGCTCGTGTCCCGGGTTTTGCCGCGGCGGCGGGCGGGCGGTTTGATCACAGGCCCACCCGAGCATCGGCGTCCCAAATCGTCTGATCACAGGCCGATTCCACTATGTACGGTTTCGGATTCGCGCTCTCGCGCCGTCGGGAACCGTTTCCACAGTGACCCCCGGAGGCCGCTGCAAGGCCCGGGAACGCGTCGGTCGGCCTCGTGAACCGTTCGTGGTGTTGCCTCCACCCCCGGTCTTCGCCTCCCGAGCCGTCCTGAGAGGCCGAAGTCACCCCGCGTATATTGTAGCGGGCGTGCACGCCGCGCCCTCCGAAAACCCTTTGCCACACCTGTATTTCAGGAGATTTCACCATGTCCGACGACCTCTTCGAACTCGGCGAACGCATCGCCGATCTCGCCGCCCGCATCAACATCGCCACCTTCGACATGCTCGCCCTCGTCGCCGACTTCGACCGCCGCGAGGGCTGGGCCGACAGCTTCAGCTCCTGCGCCGAATGGCTCGCCTGGCGCACAGGGCGCACGCTGGCCGCCGCGCGCGAGAATGTGCGGGTCACCCACGCGCTCGAGGAACTCCCCCTGACGGCGACCGCCATGAAGGGCGGCCGGCTCTCCTACACCAAGGTGCGCACCATGACCCGGGTCGCGACGCCCGAGACCGAGGCCACGCTGCTCGAGTACGCGCAGTCCACCTCCGCCGCGCGGCTGGAATGGCTGGCGCGGGGGTGGAAGAGGCTGTCGCGGGACGGCGAACTCGCGGCCGAGGAGGTCCGCCACCGCAGCCGCACCTTCTCGGTGGCGATCGACGCCGACGGGATGTACGTGGTGCGGGGGCGGCTGGAGCCCGAGGTCGGCGCCGTGCTGATGCGGGCGCTCGAGGCGGCGGGCGACGCGCTGTACCGGGGGGAGGACGCGGATCGGCGGCCGCG
>JAPPGI010000137.1 GCA_028874985.1 Gemmatimonadota bacterium
TTGGCGTTGCAAGTGCCTCGATTCCCGCGAATCAGCCATTATTCGAGGTCCCCCCGAGCCCGCCCGCGAGGAACAGGGCGAGGGCGTATAGGATCTCCAAGGTCATTCGGTGCCCTTCCGGCATTTCACTTGCGCCCCTTCGGCAACCGCCTTCAAGGGCACCCAAGCGTTCGGCTCCGTCCACCTCTTCTCGATCCCGGTCGTAGTAGAGGAACCACGGCAACCCGGCCTCGGCGTATTCGTGTGGCGTAGGTGGTTGGGTTGGCGGGCGCTCCCCGGTGATCGCCATCCACTGCGTTGAATTCGCCAGCGTCACGAAGCACCGGGCACCGCGTTGCTGGTCCCAAGCGTCCAGTCCGAAGCCGTCCCGGTAGATCTGCTGGGCCATGCGTCCCCCAGGAGCGACGCCCATCAGGTCGGAAGGGAAAAGCTCCAGACCCTCGCGGACACGACTCCCCAGTCGCGGCTTGGGCAGATCCTCATAGAATTCCCGCCTCATCGGGTAGACCGCCAGTTGCAGGCCGCCATGCTCCGCTTCGCCCGTCAACTGCTCTTCCGCGCTGTAGCCCTCGCCGAGCGGCATCGCCACGAACTGCCGGATGGTTCCCTTCTCGACGCAGTAGCCGTCCAGCCACGGCTGTCCGGGGACGACCAGATAGTTCTGAGGATCCCGAGTCAGACCTTCCTCCCACGGCTCTCCGCCAACCGCGCAGACCTTCCCGGTGGCGATCTTGATCGCACAGGGGTACGCATTGGGACCGAGCCCACCGAGAAAGCTGATCCACACGGATTCGGCCTGATGCATCGGCATCAGCACGCCCCCGCGACGGACGCTGTCTTCCGGGAGACGCTCCGCGAAGTCGTCGATGTGACGGAGCGGAAAACGTCCGAGTCCGGGCGGCAGGGGATAGGTCCGGCCGTCGTCCGGGATGCGCAACGTGCGCTGAAACTCGATCCTGCAACCGGCGTCTCGATGGACACTTGGGAATCTGAAGGCCAGTCCGTCACGCTCGATGGTGATCATGCCGATCTCGTTTCCGAAGGCCACGTCACCACTCGCCGTCCCGAACCACCCGCACCACGCGGAAGATCGCCTCATCGGGCGCGTCACGAAGCCGCCGGATCAGATCCGCAAACAGCTTCGGCCTCTTGCGGATGATCGCCTGCAACTCGCTCGACACCTTGCCCGCCATGGCGAGGAAGACATCCGGGTCCTCGCCCAGCTCCCGGGCCAGCCGAACGGTGGTCGCCTCCGATGGAGGTGCGGCCACACCGCGCTCGATCTTGCTCAGGTAGGCAGGCTCGACGCCGACGCGGTGGGCGACCTGGCGCAACGAGTAACGGCGGTCGTGCTGGCGCAGGTTCTCGCGCAGTTGGCGCGTTCTGGCTCCGAAGCGGGTCATTGAATTCGGGGGCTAATGTTGTGTGTCATACACGATACACATATCTTTACGGGGCGTCAACAGCGCCGCACTCTTCACCCATCCGACCACGGCACTCGCAAGCCACGATGAACCACTGGCCCCTCTGGCGGCAACGTCTCCGTCTCACCCGCACCCTGTTCGTTCACCGCTGGCACGCGGCGCAGACCGTGGGCGAGTGGTTCGGCAACGAGTCGGTGGGGGTGCGCTTCGAGCATATCAACCACGTCCGGTCGCTGGCGCAGTACGTCTGGCGCTGCGGGGCGTTCTGCGAGGACGCGGAACGGACAGGCCGGGTCGCCCTGCCGGACGCCGCCCGCAGCTTACAGGCCATCGTCAAGCCGGTCGCGGCCATGGGGTCTGAACACTTCGAGCGGGCCGTCCGGTATGCGGCGCGGTTCGGAGGCGACGCGCCCTCTGCATTCGCGGTCCACGGCGATCCGGATCTTGCGGTCCTGCTGGACTACGCCGCCGAGCACGCGGACATACGGACTTTCGCCAGCGAGTTGGCCGACCTGCACCGGGCCATGCTGCGCTACTACGTGCAGATGCGCTACCTGACGCCGACGGAGGCCCAGACCTTCGAGCGCGGGCGGGTTCCGCTGCTGACCCCGCTGAGAGCGACGCGGCGTCACCCGGCCGAAGAGGGCGACGGCCCGCTCTACAAGGGTCCGCTGCCCGCCGACCTGTCCGGCGCGCTCCTGAACACCTTCGCCCGCAACATCCACCATGCCCTCGCCTGCCGGGCTCGCGCTGAGCTATTTCAGACTCTGTCAGCCCACGCCCAAGGGAACACGGTCGCCACCGAAGCGCGTGGACGCCGAGTAGGACCGGGCTTCACCGTCGAAGCCCTCTTGGAACGGCGGCGCACGCGTTTCGTGGTCCATGACCAGGCGCTCGCCTCCATGCTGGCGAGCATTCGCGAGCCGCCGATGCACCCGGTAATCCAGTGGCTGGCCGTGTTCAAGACGGCGGTATCGACGATGATCACCGCGATGCCGGTGTTCATCGTCAAGAACTTCTTCCGCGACACGCTCGCGGGGTTCGTGGCGGGCCGGTATCCGCAGGTGCCCTTCGGCGGCACGCTTGCCGGGGGAGCCCAGGCCGTTCGCGACCTCACGACCGGTCGCTCCGAGCCGATGCGGGAGTACCTGTTGCAGGGTGGGTTCTACTCGGGTCTGGTCGAGTCCGAGACGCACCTGGCCGACATCCGCGGAGAGGACGGGAGAGTGCGGAAGGGACTCGCGGCGCGGCAGACGTGGTCGCGGCTGGTCTACGCGCTTACGCGGCCGGCGTGGATCGCGGAAGCCGGAACCCGGGTCAACCACTTCGAGCGCGCGCGCAGGGCCGGTGCCACCAAGTATGCCGCGGCCCGTGCGGCGAGAATGGTCTCGTCCGACTTCGCGAACATCGGCTCGTCGCGAGGCTGGCGGATGTACGTCCACACCGTCCCGTTCCTGAACGCCGCGATCCAAGGGCTCGACCAACTCTACCAGATCTTCCGCAAACCCCGGAGAGGCGACCCGGCGGCATCGCCGCGCACCGTCGACCAGCGTGCCCACATCCGCAAGGTGATCTGGTCGGGCGCGAGTCTGGCCGCCCTGTCGTGCGTCGCCTGGGCGTTCAACGGATCCACCCAGGCGCGGGAACTGGCCTATCAGGGAGAGACCGACTACGACAAGGCGTCCTGGGTGACGCTCTACGATGTCGCCGGAGACGCCGATCTCCGGATCCCCGTCCCGTTTCAGATCGGGGCGGCGTTCATCAAGCTCCCCGAAGTCGCCTTGGACCTCGTCGCCGGAAGAGAAACGCTGGCGGGGCCGAAATTCGTCTGGTCGCTGGTCCACGGAAACCTCGCCGTCGGATGGATCCCGGCCGTCGCCCAGCCGATTGTCGAGATTCGGACCAACCGGAACTTCTTCGGCGACGAGATCATCCCCCCCTACATGGCGAACTGGCCTGCGGAACGCCAGTACTTCGACCGGTCCACCCCCCTGCCGTATCGCGGCGTGGGCGCGGTACTCAACGTCTCCCCGCTGCACGTCCAGACCATCGTGAGGGGCTGGACGGGGCATCTCGGCAACGCCGTGGTCGTGGCGCTGGACGAGGCGATGTGGAACGAGCGGGCGAACGGGCCGAAACCCTTTCCCAAGACCGCCCGGCTTCTTACGGGGGTGTACAGCTTGCAGCCTCCCCGACCGCGCACCTACACCCGCTTCGGAAACGAGTTCTACGCCATTTCCGACTGGGCGGAGGGGTATGCCCGCTCCGGCGCTTGTTCCGGACTGGGGAATGCGAGGCAGGTCCCCGCGGTGTGCCGCGCCCGCACTCTGGCCGGGCGCACCGCGCGGGACGCTTCCGAGCTTCGCCGTCAGGGTGACGACGTTCGCACCGACCGCAGCAAGAGCCGCCCCACCAAGGAGCGTGAACTGGAGGCCCTCTACGCCCAGATCGACGGGATGTTCCGGCTGGCGTTGCCGGAACTCCGCGAACTCCGGGGACTCGGGTTCGATCTCGTGGAGACAGCGGAGCAGGTCAACCGGCCAACGGGCATCCGCCGGGCTCGGACCCAGCGGGAAAGACCTGCTCGGACCCAACAGGAACGACCGACACGACCTACCCGGAGGCGGAGGTGATTATCCACCCATCTTGCTCGCTTGGGCTCGCCATGGGTACGATGCCCAGATGAACAGTTGTCTTTCGCAACTCGCTTTCTTGGGATGGTCACCGCCCTGTCGTGCCGGGGCGTCGTTCGCGCCTCCTGGAGTGGAGACGAAATGAGCCGCCCGGATGTGGATCCCTACGAAATCCTCGGCTTGGAGCACGGAGCATCTTGGGACGAGATCCGGACGGCGTACCGGCGCCTTGCCAAGAAACACCACCCCGACACGAACCCCGGGGACCGGGCGTCGGAATGGATCTTCAAGGATGTAAACCGAGCGTACGAGCAGCTTCGGGGAATTGGCGGGGTTCAAGAAGAAGCGGAAGAGCAAGGATCGGCCCGGCGTGGCCCTGAACGCAACGAGCGCAAGCCACGTGAGCCACAGGCGCGGGCAAGACCGAAAGAGCCACCGGAACAATCGCCGAAGGGTGCCGCGCCCGAGGACGACCAGAGTCGTAAGGAGCGGGAAGCGACCGGACCGGAGCGCTTCAAGTTCTTGCGGCCCGGATGGCGTTGGCGTGCTGAAGATGTCGATTGGGAACGTTTCCGACGCAACCCACCGGATTGGTATCTGGCCCACATGCGAGACCTTCTCAAGAGACGGCCACCACACACGGGTTGGCGAGTGCTCCGAACCGCCGTGTTGGTCGTGACTTTCGCTTTGGTCGGGGGCTATTTGCTCATCATCCTCTCTGTCCTGCTGGGGCCGCTCTTTGGTATCCACCTATAGCAGTCGTGCCAGGTCCACGGCCGTCGGGCCGTTGGGATGCGAACGGTCGCGCGGGCAGGCTCCGTCACGGTGGTTGACGGACTCGCCGTGATGGTCACATCGTCAAATGGTCCCCCGCCGCGGCCACAGCAACCTGGTAAAGGAGTCCCCACCATGAAGTTCACGCCTCTAATGGGCGCGATACTCGTCGGCCTCGCGCGCTCAACCGAGCCGCCGGTCATGTCGCGCCTCCTCACCGTGCTCGACCCGATTAGACTTGAGCGGCTTCAGTGGCGGATCTGGCGCAACAGATTTCGAGGAGTTTCCGTGTCGCAACCGGGTGAGGAGGTAGTTCCTGCCGTCAGAGTGGCCGAGCCGGATCGAATCCCCGGATCGACACTCCCCCAAGTCGCATCAGATGCCACCCCGATGCCGATTGGGCTCCCGCCATTCTACGGCCTGTTCCGACCATTTCAACACGGGAAACTCCGATTCGAACTCATCGGCAAGAAGGGCAGATCGTGCAGTCCCCATTGAACTTACGTGACTTCTTGCCTTGATTCGCGATGCTTCCCCCCTGCCAGCCCGGCGCCTCGCCGCTCTCGGTGCTCGCGGGGCTCTATCCACGGACTGCTAGGGGGCTCGGCGACGGGGCCGCCGGCCCCGTTACCGAATCAGCCTCGCCTCATCGACCGGACCAGGGTCGCCGGCTCGAAGCACGCGGGCTCCCGCTCAAGGGGCCCGGGCTGTCCATCACGCCGCATCGCCTCCCACCCCTCAGGCACGTCTCCCGCGAAGGCGAAGCAGTGGTACAACGCCCAGACGGGGTTGGGCTGTGGCCGAAACCAGTCCTCCTTCGGTTCCAGCCGCGCCTGCCAGCCCCCGCCCGTCCTGCTCAGTTCGAGTTGCAGGTGGTCCGGAAGGCCGTAGTCGGACAGGACGCCGAAGTCCGGCAGGTCCTCGACTCGCGCCGCGTATTCTCCAGTCATCTCCCAGTGCCGGTCCTGGGCGGAAACCAGCGCTTGCAGGGCGGTGACCCGGTCCTGCCGGGTCCGTTCCAGCCACTCCTCGGTGAGGATGAAGAAGGCACCGCGCCGAACCTCGACACCGTAGTGAGCTTCCAGCCATGCCCAGCACGCGAACTGCATCACGGCGATCCCCAACGGCGCGAGTCGCTCTCTGTTGTCCTCCACATCGCCCTCGAGCAGCTCGAGGTCGAGGAGCACGACCCAGTCCGGCATGTCATCCGCTTCGGGCCTGCTGGCACACTTCAAATCGGCATCGTAGGACGCCGGCCCGCCCACGGGCGACGCGACGGCCGTTGCGAGGAACATTGTGGTGAAGAGTCCGGGCATCTTCGTCCTCCTGGAGTTGGTGACAACCGGGAACGGTTTCCGGGCGGTCGCGCGTCGCTCTGTACTACGCGTTGGTCCCGCCGATCTTACTTAGATTCATCCCATGCCCCTCTTCTCCTCCGACCGGGAACGCAGGCTCTGGATCTGGACGGCGGTCGTCGTCGCGGCCATCTACTCCACCCTCGGCCTCGCACGCTCGCTCGTCGAGCACCTGGGCAACGACTTCGTCTCCGTGTGGCTCTTCCTGCTCGGCTGCCTCCTGGTTCTGCTGACCGTCGTCACGCAGGGGCTGAAGGTGCGGCCCGGCGGCGCCGAGATCGCGGTCGCCCTGGGCGTCGCGGCCGCCTACCTGCTGATCCTGGTGCGCATGTCCGTCCCGACGGAGCGCTCCCACCTGGTCGAGTACGGCGTGGTCGCCGTCTTCATCCACGAGGCGCTGACGGAGCGGAAGCGCCAGGGCCGCCGCGTGCCCGTTCCCGCCCTGCTCGCGATCGCGGCCGCGTCGCTGGTCGGCGTGATCGACGAGGGGATCCAGAAGCTGATTCCCAGCCGCGTCTTCGACCCCGTCGACATCCTGTTCAACGTGCTGGCCGCGGTGATGGCCGTCACCGCGAGCTTGGCGCTGCGGCGGGCGCGGCGGTGGGGTGCGTCGGTGGTGGGGCCGGCGATGGGGCCGGAGGAGTAGCCGCGGGGGATCACCTCCGCCAGCCATTGCCGGGCATGCGTGACCCGAGGCTGAGGTCGAAGTCGGCCACCCTTAGGTTTCGCTCAGGGCGGGTTCGGCAGCGGCGGGTTCGCGCTGATGTGTTTCCGCCCCAGCAACCCCTCACCTCGGGAAAACGAACGACCTCACCTGGACGGACTCGACGTCCATATCGTCGCGGTGGACGCCGGCAACCGCCGCCGAGTCGAAGTGGAAGACCGTAAGGGCCCTCGGCACGGACAGGCTGCAGACGAACTCGCCCCTTTTCCCGAATCCCAGCCATTCGGTAGCGGTCGAACCCGGCTTGGCGTAGGTCCGGATCCATATTCGGCCCTGGGCGTCGATCTGGATCTCCCTGACGGCCGGAAAGACGTCCTTTGCCGGAAACGCGTCCAAGCGCCTCCGACTGAGCGGGGAATCGCCGTTCCGCTTCAGCCAGGCGGCTCGGTAGGTCTCCATGTCCTCCTTGCGCACGGACAGGTCACCCGGATCCCAGCGAACGACCGACTCGAGTCGCCCTCTACGAAGCAGCCGAACCTCCGGCGAGCTGCCGTCCGAAGCGTACAACAGCTCGCCGTGGGTCGAAAAAACACCTTTCGCCTCGAACAGCGGACTACCCATCATCCTGGCCCTTCGATCGACCATACCCAGTTCCCCGTACGGCAGCGTCGCCAGCGTGTCGAGCAGCGTGCCGTTCCAGTCGTAGCGGAGGACCTGCAGGAACTGCGCCGCCAACTCCGTTTCGAACGATCGCACATCGTGGTTGCCGATGGCTATCGAGTGCCGCCCGAGCACACCCACTCGGCCGGTGGGATTGACCGGGGGCGGCCGGAGCCTGAAGCTCCTGCCGTGAGACCCGTCCGGGCCGAATAGCACCAGTCGCCCCAGGTGCCAATCCCACACAACGATGGAGTCGCCGGCGGCAAAGTCGAGTTCGATCGCATCCATGAACTCGCCGGGGCCTTCTCCCCGTCGGCCAACGGATCGGAGAAACTCACCAGCCCGACCGAACATCAACAGCTCCTGGGAGCCCCGGTTCAGCACCACGATGCGACCGTCCTCCATCCGGTCGAGGTCCTCGATCCGGTAGAGCGTCCATTCGTCCGAGCTTGCGGAGGCGATGCGTACGTAGGGTACTTCGGCCAACGGACACACCGTGCCGGCGTCCCGGCCGGCGACATCGCTCGTGGTGATTCGAATCCCGGCGCTGTCCGCCACGCTCGACACGACCTGGCGGCCCCGGGGTCTGTCGAGCCCACCGCGGACCCAGGCCCTCCAAGCCTCGATGTCCGCCCCATGGTCCTCGCCGCTCACGGTTCTCAGGAAGGCCACGGCCGGTTCTCGAGTGGGCTCGTGCGCGGCTCCGGCGTGCGCGAGGAGCAGGTCGGGGCTCTCGCGAACCATCTGTTGCCCGAACTCCGGGTCAACGCCCGTGGCGACCAGGACTTCCAGAAGATCTCCGAACGCGAACGGATTCGTCCCCCCGAAGAGCGCCAGCACATGGGCGCGGGCCCCGGACCAATCGACGGGATCCCTGTCCCTCGTGATCAGCCCCTCGAGCATTCCCTGGGCCGCTGTGCGGACTCGCGTCCCGGAATCGATCAGCGAGCCTGCCAGAGCGTGCCAGGACGTGTCGTCGCCAATGAAGTTGCCGAGCACGAGTGTGGCGACCGCCCGAGCCGACGACGACGAGTCCCTGGCGAGCACCTCGTGGGCGAGGCGGCGATCCCGCGTTCCGGCGGCGCTGTCAACGAGATCCCACACCAGGTCGAGAGTCTCGGGATCGGCGCCCATGCGTTCTGCCAGACGCCGCGGGCCATTGAAGATTCTCCTGAAGAAGCCACCCCTCGCCGGAAGCGTGCGCGCCGCCGCTGCAAGCGTGCGCACGTCCTCGCCCACGATTGCCTTCAGCTTCTCCCAGTTTTCCGGCAGACTGACCGTTTCACTTCCTGCCGGGCGGTACCGGACGCCGACGCTGTCCTCCACCCCGACCACCACCGTGTACCGCTCACTGTCGGCCGATCGTCCCCCCACGTAGAGGAACGCAGCCGCATCGGCGAATCCGAGGTCCTGCTTCATCACGGCGGCGCAGGCGTGGAATGGCCGGCCGGGGTCGAGCTCCCGGACGGCGTCGAACAGCTCTTGAGCGTCCCACCGCTGCAAACCGATGAATTCGACCGGTCCCCAGGGCCCTTGAATGACCTGGCCGGCCACTTGCGATTCCGTCGCCAGGAGCAGCATGACCGCGCCAGCCAATGCACGCACGATCTTCATGTGATCTCGCACCTTTCCGGGTCGGTGTGTCGGTCGCTGTCTTCGGTTCCCTGTCGCCGCGGAGGCGGGGATTCCCCATCATCGCGGGACCCGCGTCTCGGCGCAACCGGGGATTCGCGGGCGTTTCGCGCGGCGCTTTCGTCCCTTCCTTCCGCGCGGACCCCGCGCGCCGCCAACTCGCCGCGCGCTGATCGAGCCCCACACCACCTGCGCCGGCCCAATGGTCGCGCTGTGATTCCGGCCTCTTCCGCCGTAGATTGGTTTCCCGCACCGCAGCACGAACGCAGGGAGGCAACCTCATGATCCGGGCCCCGCTCCACCCACCCGCTCCTCCCCGTCAGGGCCCGCCGGACGAATGAGGCGGTTTCCACCCCTTCTCCTGCTGCTCGCATGTGAGCCGCCCCCGGAGCCGGAGCCGCCGTTCGCCTGCGCCCCCGCCCCCGAGCTGACGGTCTTCGTCGGCGAGTGGGCCCAGGGAGATCTGTGTTTCGAGGACCCCGAGGGCGCCGAGCTTGCGATCCACCTCGCCCTCACGAACGATCGCCCTCTCGCCCAGGTGCAGGTTTGGGACGCAGAGGAAATCCGGGTGCTGGGCCGGTGGCCGGACACCACGACGGTCATCGTGACGGCCATCGACCCGGACAGCCTGAAGGCCACCCTGAATGTGCCCGTGCTCGTCCCGAACCGCGCTCCGGCCGGGTCGCTCGATGATGTCGACGTGCACGCCCGCTTCGGCGCCACGATCAATCTCTCCGACCACTTCTCGGATCCGGACGGGCAACCATTGTTCTACTCGGCATCCTCATCGGACCCGTCGGTCGTGGATGTCGCGGCATTGTCCGACAGTCTGCTCAGGATCGAGAATTCGGGCGGCCAGGGTTCAGCGGAGATTTCCGTGACCGCCTCCGACGGTGAAGAGAGCGTGACCGCGGCATTCGAGGCCACAGTCGTGCCGTCCGAACTGGTGCTGTCCGACGACTTCGACTCCGACGAATCGCTCGACGACTGGGCGCTCGGCCGAAAGGCCCGGGCGGAGATCGAGGACGGGTATTTCGTCCTGACGGCCGACTCGACCGACTACTACGGCCAGGCCTGGCAGGGATTCCACGGCACGGCGAGCGAGTGGATCGTGGACATCACGCTGCGGACGACCGACGCGGATGCGCAGGCCGGGTTCGTGGTCTCCACGGGGGTACGCCCCATCTGGAGCTATCAGTTCCTGCTGGGCGAGGCGAATATCGCGGAGATAGGGGACGTCAACTGGCTCTTCGGCTGGTGGCACGTGAACCGGGGATGGGTGACGCGTTCCTGGGCATATGGCACGTCCAGCCACATTCGCGACTTCACCGACGTCGAGGTCTCGCTCTCCATGACGGAGACCGGTGTTCGCGCCACCGTTGACGGCAAGCTCCTCTTCGAGCAAAGCAGCGTCGACCATCTGCCGCGGAGGGGAGTCGGCCTCACCCTCGTGACCCGGCCCGAGCATGAGGGGGGCGTGGCTTCGAGCATGAACCGGGTGCAGGTCATCACCCCGGAGTTGACCGTGGACAGCCTCCTTCACGCACACCTCCGGCCCGACATCGCTCCCGGGCATCCCACGCGCCGGTGGAACGCCCTTCCCACGAACCGCACCTCACGGCGAGACCGTTCGATCGGAAGGCCGGGCGCCGAATGAGACGACTGATACCTCTTGTCTTCCTGCTCGCGTGTGAACAGCAGCCACCGTTCGTATGCGGCCCCGTCCCCGAGTTGACGGCCCTCGTCGGTGAGTGGGCCGAAGCGGATCTGTGCTTCGAGGACCCCGAGGGTGCCGAACTCGACCTCTCCAGTTTCGTCTACGATACGATCCCGCTCGCGCTGGTGCAGCTCACCCGCCAGGGCAACATCCGGGTACTGGGCCGGTGGCCGGGCGCCACAGTGGTCTCCGTCACCGCCACGGACCCGGACGGCCTTACTGCGGAGATGCGGGTGCCTGTGCTCGTCCCGAACCGCCTGCCCGCCGGGTCGCTGGGTGACGTCGAGATTCCCGCCCGCTTTCGGGAGACGATCCATCTCGCGGACCACTTCTCGGACCCGGACGGGCAGCCGCTGTATTTCCAGGCGTCCTCCTCAGCCCCATCGGTCGTTCGTGCCCTCATTTTGTCGGACAGTCTGCTCAGCCTCACACCGCTGGAGGGCGACGGCTCGGCACGGATTTCCGTGACCGTCTCCGATGGTGTGGACAGCGTGACCACGACGTTCGAGGCCACGATCGTGCGCCCTGTGCCGGTCCTCTCCGACGAGTTCGACTCCTCCGCGTCGCTCGACGACTGGAGCCTCACCGACTACGCGCGCGCCAGGATCGAGGACGGGTACTTCGTCCTGACGGCCGACTCGGCCGACTACAACGGTCTGGCCGGTCGGGATTTCGGGGGCGGAGCGACGGACTGGCTCATCGACATCACTCTGCGGACGACCGACGCGGATGCGCAGGCGGGGTTCCTGGTCTCCACGGGAGTCTTCCCGGTTGGGGCCTATATGTTCCTCCTGGGCGAGGCGGACATCCCCGGGTATCCCCCTGTGAACTGGGTCTTCTCCTGGTGGGACTCAGGGACCGGACGTTGGCTGAGGGACCATTGGGCATACGGGAAATCCGGCCACATTCGGGACTTCGTCGACATGGAGGTCTCGCTCCTGATGACGCGGAGCGGTGTTCACGCCACCGTGGACGGCAAACTCCTCTTCGAGCACGGCAGGGCACCATTCCTGATACCGAGAGCCACCGGTCTCTTTCTCGTGACCCGGCCTGAGTTCGAAGATGACGTGGCTTCGAGCATGAACCGCGTGCAGTTCGTCGCCCGCGGATTCGCCGAAAACAGCGGCCGGCGCAATGTAAGCTCCGGCCCCTTCCCGCCGTATAGTTCCTTCTCTCCGGACTGCTGCACCACCGACAGGAGCGAAGGCTCATGCCTCCCATTCCCTCACATCCGGCCTTTCGATCCCGCCGCGGCGCACCGCGACGTCTTCTCCGCGTCCATCTCCGCCGGCCGGCCGGGCTCCTGGTCGCCTTTGGCGCCGTCCTTCTCGCCGGCTGCATCGACTCGATCGATCCCGACGAGTTCCGCATCGTCGGCTACATTCCTCCCGGAGTCCTCGCGGGTGGCGACCTCGAACCCCAGATCCCCGACTCGGCGACCGTGCGGGTCCCGATACGGATCAGGATCTGGACATTTCACTGGTGCGCCGCCGACGCCGGCGTCGAGGTATCCGAGTACGGTGGCTCGGCGGTGGTGACTCCATACATCGCCACGCTCCAACAGGGCTGCACGGAGACCGACAAGCCCATCGAGCACTCGGCGGAAGTGGTCTTCCTGTATTCGCGACCCTCGGAGATCGTGCTGCGGTACAGCACGGTGGAGGGCGGGACCTGGAAGGCGAACGGGACCAGGGTGTATGGCGTGACGGTCTCGCCGCCGGGCTGATCACCGCTCCAGGCGTATCCGCGTCGGCCCCTTTACGGCCATGTCCATCGAGCCCATCCCTCCCATGGACATGGTCCCCGCCACGTCCCGTTCGTACTCCGCCCGGGCCACCAGCCGGCGCTCGGGGTCCCAGAGGACATGACCGTCCGTGGAACCCCTGGAACTCTGTGTGACCGACATCCCTCCCTCTTCGAAGGTGCTTTCGACGACGACTTCGTTGGCCACCGCGATGTGCACGAGGTTCCGGCCGTCGACCACGGTGTCGCCCAGGAGTGTGTAGGTGCCGATCGCCGTCGTGGAGGTGGACGCCCCCATCGATTCGTTGAGCGAAGCCACCGTGTCGACCCACGTCGCTCCCGGATCCGCGTCGCCCGGGGGCATGCGCGAGAAGAGGATGTAGGCCAGCGCCGGGAACGAGGACACCTGCGCCACGGCGCCCGAGAGTTCCGGGAACGACACGAGCTCTTCGACGCCGGTCCGGCCGACCACCACTTCGAGGTCTCCGCTCAGGTCGTCCGGGCCCGCGGTCTGCGTTCCCATCATCGGATGCGCCATCGAACCGTCGAAGGCCTCGACGGTGCCGACGACACGCACGCCGCCGGGGTCGGGCCGGAAGGCCAGGGCGATCGTCACGGAACCCTCTCCGGTGATTTCAGTGCCCCCGAACGGCGATTGCACCTCGATCGACATGGTGTCGGCAATGTGGTAGACGGCGCTCGGCGGCGACGGAACCCCGTACGTGAGGGTATCGGCGGGAGTCGGGCCGCCGGGTCCGCCACAGCCGGCCGCGGCCACGGCAACGGCCGCGCTGATCGCCGACATGTCTCTTCTGATCATTGTTTCTCCAGGAGTAGTGCGTTGGGGCTCCACTTCCCTTACCCGTCGGAGGCCGCATTGCGGCTCCGTCGACAACCCCCGGTCAGTTGCGGGAGCGGTCTTCCCGCTTCTATTCTACCAGCCTTGACCGTCTCCCCACGAGTGGAGAATGAGATGAGACGTTTCCTCCCGCTTGTCGGGGTGCTCGCTTGCGGTGACCCGAAGCCGCCGGTCGCCTGCGGGACCCTCGCTCCGATGAACGTCTTCGTCGCTACGTGGGAGACCGCCGAACCGTGCTTCGAAGACCCCGAGGGCGGCCTGCTCACCCTGGCCGCGACCAGCCTGAACCCCGACATCGCCGTGGCGCTCGCATTCGACACCGACGTCCGGATCCAGGGCGTATCGCCCGGCGCGACCACGGTGGAGATTACGGCAACCGACCCGGACGGGCTGGTCGCCACCCAGGATCTGGACGTGATCGTCCCGAATCGCCCGCCCGTCGAGGACCCGCCGCTGGACGACGTCAGGCTGCGGCTCGGCGCCGAGATGACGATCGACCTCGCGGAGCACTTCACCGATCCGGACGGACAGCCCCTGACGTACACGGCCTCCTCGTCGGCCTCCTCGGTCGTGAACGTCGAACTCTCCGGCACGATGCTCACCCTCAAGGCGGCGAGGCTGCAAACGGGCACGGCGGAGATCTCCGTGACCGCCAGCGACGGTGGACAGAGCGTGACCGCCACCTTCGCGGCAACCGTCGTGGCGCCGGTGCTCCTGATCTCGGACGATTTCGACTCGGATGCGTCCCTCGACGACTGGGTGATGAGCGACTTCGCGAGCGCGGCGATCGAGGACGGCTACTTCGTCCTGACGACGGACTCCACGAACCGGTACGGCCTCGCGTACCGGACCCTGGGCGGCCAGGCCGGGGACCTGACCGTGGATATCGTGCTGCGGACGACCGACGAGGATGCGCAGGCCGGCTTCTGGATCTTCACCGGTCACAGCAGATACGAATTCTACGTCTTCGCACTCGGCGAAGAGGATCTCGGTGAACCCGGTACGGTCAACTGGACGTTCTCCTGGTACGACGGCATCGAGGGGAACCTCGTGAACGCCGACTGGTCGACCGGCGAGTCCGGCGACATAGCCGACTTCACCGACGTGGACATCTCGCTCTCGCTGTCGGAGGACGGCGTCCGCGCCACCGTCGACGGAAAACCGCTGTTCGAACACGGCCCGGAGCCGTACCTGCTGAACACCTTCGTCTCGTTCGCGCTGGCGACCCGGCCGGAGGGCCAGGCGAGCGGTGCGACGTCGTCGAGCATGAACCGGGTTCGGGTCACCGCGTGGGAGTTCGCCGGGAACGGCCGTCGCCGGACGCCCCGGCGGCCGAAGTAGGGCCTACTTCACCAGCCGGATCCGCACGACACCCGCCAGGGTCGTCCCCGTGGATGGCCGGTCCGGCGGGGTCACGGTTCCTTCCAGGGTCCGCTCGTACTACTGGTAGGCCACCAGTCTCCGTTGGGGGTCCCACAGAAGGAAACCGGTCACCGGGCCCTTCACGTCGTGCCACGTCAACCTCAACGGCCGTCCCAGGGCGTCGTCGGTTTCGATCTCGCCGGCAAAAGTGACGTGCACGAGGGCCCGGCCGTCGATCACCGTGTCCCCGCTCAGGGTGTACGTGTAGACCCCCATGAAGGTCCGCTCCAGGGCCTCGCTGTCGGTGTGCCAGACGACCGTGTCCACCCAGGAGCCGAGCGCCTCCATCTCCTCGCCGGGCAGGGGCGGAAAGATGTCGTACGGGAGCCCGCCGAAGGAGAACAGCTCCGCCGGCCGGCCGGACAGTTCGGGATACGAGGCGACCCTTCTCACGCCCCGGCGGTTCAAGGTGAACTCGATCGTGTTGACCAGGTAGCCGAGGTCCGAGAACCGGTCCGGTTGCAGGAGGTTGGACATCGAGCCCTCGAAGTCCTCCGCGATGCCCGTTACCCGGATGCCTGCCGGATCATGCCGGAAGGACAGGTCGACGGTCATGGCATACCGCGCCGCCATCTCCAGGTTGCCCCCGGGCCGGTGCATTTCGACGGTCAGCGTATCGGCGACAGTGTAGACGGCGTTCGGGGGCGACGGCAATCCGTAGCCGAGCGGACCGGCGGGGGCGGGCTCGGCGGGACGGGCGCAGGCGGTTGCGGCTGCCACGAGGAGGTGGAGGGAAGCAAGCAGTCCGTGGATAGAGCGGCCCGAGCACCGAGAGCGGCGAGGCGCCGGGCTGGCAAGGCGCGACGATTGTCCACGGGCTGCCAAGCCGTGCCGCGGGCGGCGAGGCGGGGGGCGGGAGGGGCGGGGCCGGGCTGGCGGGGGGGTCGCCGGGAGGTTGCCGTGCAATCCTGGCTCCGATCGGGCGTATGTTCGTCTGCGGGTGATTTCCAATAATACTATCGTCTTAGGAGAACATGGTCCAGACTCCGCCGCCGAGCCGTCCGGCGCATGGCTTTGTACGGGCCGGTATCGGCGTGCAGGTGCTGCCCGGCCATGGAAGGCGGGAACGGGGGTTCCCGGACCGGGCCGGATCGCATTGCTTGCCAGCCGGACTCCCTCGTCCTAATTTGCTTAGCTCGCGGAGCGCCCCGAACAACGCCATTCGCTTCGAGTCTCTCGCCATTTCCGGACGGGGAACGCGGTGATGCGGTACGGGACCGAGCCGGGAGCACCACAGCGGCTGGACCGCACGCGAAGGTCGCAACCGAAGACCCCAGGACTGGAGGAAAAGAAATGAGACGTTTACTGCCGTTCGTCGGCCTGCCGCTTCTCGCCCTGCTCGCGTGCGGCGACCCGAAGCCGCCGACCGTGTGTGGCGAACTCCCGCAGGTGACGGTCAACGTCGGCAACAGGGAAGTGGTTGAACCCTGTTTCACGGACCCGGAGGGTGGCACGCTCAAGCTGTCCGTAGTCATCGCGGACGAGGACATCGTCGCGGCGGGACTGGTCGGTGCTCGTCTCGCCATAACGGGCAAGGCGCCGGGAACCACCACGATCGCAGTGACGGCGATCGACCCGGACAGCTTGCAGGCCACCCAGAATGTCGCCGTGCTCGTCCCTAACCGCCCACCCACGGGGTCGCTGGATGATGTCGAGGTGCTGCGAGGCGGTGCGTTGACGATCGATCTCTCTGGAAGCTTCTCCGACCCCGATGGACAGGATCTCGCCTACACGGCGTCCTCGTCCCAACCGGCAATCATCAGCGCGGCGTTGTCGGGCAGCATTCTTACACTCACGGCGGTGGGCCAGGAGGGTTCATCGCAGATTTCCGTGACCGCCTCGGACGGTGAAGAAGAGGTCACTGCTACCTTCATGGCCACGGTCAAGGTGCCTGTCGTTGTGATCTCGGAGGACTTCAACACCGACGATGCGCTCGACGACTGGGAGCTCAACGACTATGCGAGCGCAGAGATCGATGACGGCTACCTCCTTCTGACGGCAGACTCGAGCGGCTTCTACGCCTTTGCGGGCCAGAGCCTCGGGGGCACCGCGACTGGCTGGACAGTGGAAGTCGCGGCAAGGGTCGTCGACGAGGATGCGCAGCCCGGTTTGCTGGTCGATACCGACCACGCCACCTACACGGCCTATCTGTTTCTCGTTGGCGAAGCAGACTACGGAGGCAACCTCGGTGAGTTGAACTATCTGTTCGCGTGGTTCAACGCGACGACCGGCTGGACTGTTGACCAGTGGAGCTTTGGACTATCCAACGCCATTGACGAATCCTCGGATATCGAAATCTCGCTTACCATGTCGGATAGTGGGGTCAAGGCGACGGTCGACGGGGTCGTTCTTTTTGACAAGAGCACTGAAGACTACTTGGTGACCGGCGCCGAGGCCTTGATCCTGGTGACCGGGGCGGAGGGGGATGAGACGGGGGTACCGGGAGGCACGAACTGGGCGCGGTTCCTGGCCTTGGATTTCGATGAGAGCAGCCCGGAGGCGTATGCGCTACCCGATCTGTCCAAGCTCCCGACGATACAGATCCTGAAGAAATGATCTCGTAAGAGGGTAGGTGGGCGGCGACTACCGGCCACGGATCACGCCGCCCACCCCCCCTCACCCCACAAACCCCGCCTCGCGGTGGGACCCGTCGCAGAACGGCTTCGTTGACGACGCGCCGCAGCGGCACAGCGCGCCCTTCGCGCCCGCGGACGTCTCCCCGTCGGACGCCACCACCGTGAGCGGCCCCCGCACCAGCAGCGGCCCGTCCCTGGCGCAGACGATCACCACCGTCTCGCCCGGGGCGGGCTCTTCGCGTCCCGGCACCAGGCGCCCTCCCCGGATCACTCCCGGGTCGTCGAACCCGGCCCCGCGGTGAGACCCGTCGCAGAACGGCTTGTCGGCCGACCGGCCGCAGCGGCAGAGCGCGACATCGTCCGTCTCGGCCACGATTTCGCCGTCCGCCTCGATCCGGATCCGCCCGGTCAGGCACAGCGGCCCCCCGGGAGGCACCTCCGCGACATTGCCCCGCTCTCGTCCTTCGCTCATTCTCGCCTCCTGTTCCGGTACTCGCTCCGCGCCGGGTCGATGGGGGGCTCACGCCTCACATGCGCCGGTAGCGCGGTCCGCTGCCGCCCTCGCGCGGCGACCACCTCGGTCCCAGAACGTCGGTGGCCTTGCAGTCCACGCAGTTGGGCGCATTCACGCGCAGCCGGTCGCCGTCGCGCTCGTAGACCCCCGCGGGGCACATGTGAACGTACATCTCCGCAACCTCGGCGGGCACGTCTTCGCCGACGCTCAGGTGCGACGGCAGGTCGTCGCGGGTCTGGTTGCCGCTCCTGAAGACGGCGTCGACCTTCGAGACCGCGAGCGGCCCGCCTCCGTCCGCCGGGGCACCCATCACCTTTCGCTCCGATGCGTCCGGCGCGGTCGCGATGCGGCCGCCGGGCACCCTTCCCCCCGTCACCGTCGCCAGCGACGCCTTCACGCCGCCGGCGAAGAACCCGCTCTTGAAGGCGAGCCGCATGTTGCGGTTCCGCCTCAGGTCCGCGGCGATGAACGAACGGTCGACCGCCTCCGTGTACGAAGCCAGCCCCGCCTCCGATACGTCGTCCGCCCTGAGCGCCCGGTAGATCGCGCGCGCGGCCAGGACGCCGGAGTGCATGGCGTAGTGGATACCCTTGAGCGACGCCACGTCCACGTACCCGGCGGCGTCGCCCACGATGCAGACGCCGCTCCCGTGCCGGCGCTCCGGCAGCGAATGGTAACCCCCCTCCGGGATCGTCTTGGCGCCCCATTCCACCATTTCGCCGCCCTCCAGGATGCCGCGAAGGAGCGGGTGGTGCTTAATGCGCTGGAGCAGGCCGTGCACGTCGAGCCGGGCATTCCGGTAGTCGAGGCTCGCCACCAGCCCGAGAGCCACCAGGTCGTCGGCGAGCGGATAGACGAACGATCCCCCGAAGCCGTCGCCGATGAGCGGCCATCCCATGGTGTGGATGATCCGGTCGAGCGGCCGCGGAACCTGCCAGAGCTCCTTGACGCCGAGCGAGTAGATCTGCGGGTTCGCCGATCGCACGTGCTGCCACTCGAGGTAGGCCTGCGTCAGCGTGCCGCGGGTACCCTCGGACAGGACGGTCACGCGGGCGGCGACGTCCACCGGCGGCATGTAGCCCCCGCCGCCGGGCCGGCCGTCGCGGCCCAGGCCCCGCGGCGCCGTTCTCACCCCGGTCACGGCGTCCCCTTCCACGAGCAGGGCGTCGGCCGGGAACCCCGGCAGGATCATGACGCCGAGCTCCTCCGCGCGCTCCCCGAGCCAGCGCACGACCTCGCATATGGAGGCGATGTGGTTGCCGTGGTTGCGCATGGTCGGCGGCGCGGGAATGCGCAGCGCCCGCCGCCCGGTCAGCAGGTACACGGCCTCGCGCCCGACGGGCCGCCGCAGCGGCAGGTCGGACCACGACATGCCCGGAAAGAGCTCCCGGAAGGAGCGCGGGTTGATCACCGCGCCGGAAAGGTTGTGGTCCCCCAGCCCTTCGGCCTTATCCAGCACCCCGATCTCGATCTCGCCCACCCCGTCGCCCGCCTCGTTCCCCTCGGCCGCCAGCCGCGCCAGCTCGATCGCGCCGGACAGCCCGGCCGGCCCCGCGCCCACGAACACCACGTCGAGCGGAACGGCTTCTTCGCCCGGCGGCTCGCCGACGATCAGCTCCGCCAGCGGCAGCCCGGGCTGGTGACGGCCGGGATGCACGGGACTGCCGGGTTCGATTGCGGACATGTGCTAACTTACCCCAATGACGCGATCCGCACCCCCCACCCTGGGCGGACTCAAGGCCGCCGGCTACCGCGGCCGGTCCGTGAAGGACGAACTCAGGGACAACCTGATCCGCAAGCTCGAGGCGGGAGAGACGCTCTTTCCGGGCATCCACGGGTACGAGGACTCGGTCGTGCCCCAGATCGCGAACGCGATCCTCGCGCGCCACGACTTCATCCTGCTGGGGCTCAGGGGACAGGCCAAGTCCCGGATCCTGCGGCAGCTCGTCGAACTGCTGGACGAGCGCATCCCGATCATCGCCGGGAGCGAGGTGAACGACGACCCGCTCGCGCCGATCTCCAAGTACGGGCGCGAGGTGGTGGCCGAGTGCGGCGACGCAACCCCGGTCGAGTGGCTCGCCCGCGAGCACCGCTACCTGGAGAAGCTCGCCACCCCCGACGTCACGATCGCCGACATCATCGGCGACCTCGACCCGATCAAGGCGGCCCGCGGCGGCCACATCCTCTCCGACGAGCTGACCATCCACTACGGCATGCTGCCGCGCACGAACCGCGGGATCTTCGCCATGAACGAGCTTCCGGACCTGTCGCCGCGGATCCAGGTCGGGCTCTTCAACATCCTCGAAGAGGGCGATGTCCAGATCAAGGGATACCCGGTTCGCCTTCCCCTCGACCTGCTCATCGCCTTCTCGGCCAATCCGGAGGACTACACCGCGCGCGGCAAGATCGTCACGCCGCTCAAGGACCGGATCGCGGCCGAGGTGCGCACCCACTATCCGCAGGATTTCCGGACGGCGGTCGCCATCACGGCCCAGGAGGCGTGGGTGGAGCGCAACGGCCGCCAGGTGCGAATCCCGGATTTCGTCCGGGAAATGGTGGAACGCATCGCGGTCCTGGCGAGGCTCGACAACCGGGTCGACCAGGAGAGCGGGATCAGCCAGCGCATGCCGATCGCGGTCCTGGAGACGGTCGTTTCCAGCGCGGAGCGGCGCGCGATCCGCCACGGCGAGGCGGCGGCGGTTCCACGCATCGGCGACGTGTACGCGTCCCTGCCCGCGATGACCGGCAAGCTGGAGCTCGAGTACGAAGGGGAGCTGAAGGGGGCGTCCGCGATCGCCACCGAACTGGTCTCGGCGGCCGCCGGCTACACCTTCCTCTCCAACCTCGAGGGCGTCGACGTCGAGATACCGGAGGACTTCGCCTCCATCATCGAGTATTTCGAGTCGGGCGGGGTGATCCAGGTCTCCGAGGATGCCACCGCCGCGGCCTGCGTCGAGGGCTTTCGCCGGGTGCCGGGGCTCGTCGAGGCGACCGAAATGCTGGAACTGGCTGCGGCGGAGGGCGGGGACGGGGTGAGGGCGGCGGCGTGCGAGCTGGTGCTCGAGGGGCTGGTCTTCGAAAACAGGATCGGCCGGACGCGCGGGGGGGCCTACCGGGCGACCGGGTCCTGAGAGGGCGGTCCGGTGGAAGAGGGCCGCTGGCGCCCCAATCCGTCGCATGGGGCCGGGGAAGACGCGCGGTGGGTATTGACGCCCGCAAACACCCCCGTTTACGATTCCGTACACCCTCGGCGCTCGCCCGCGACGGGGAGCGCCAGCCCCTGATGGGAGGAATCATGACTGACCGGCGATCCACGGTCGCGCTCGGGCGCAAGGGCTGGCCGGCCCCCGGCGCACCACCCAACTGCCGGAACGCCTGATGGTGACGACGTGAGCGCCGAGGCGTGGGCGGTGATCGCGGTCGGCGTGGCGCTGGCCGGACTCATTCTGCGCATGGGCTCCCGCCTGGACGGACTGGCCGGGCGGGTGGAGGCGCTGGCGGACCGGGTGGGGGCGTTGGGCGAACGGGTGGCGCGCATCGAGGGACTGATCGAGGGCTGGCGCGCGTCCGAAGGGGGCACCGAATGAGTCACCGATACGATGTTCTCATCCAATGGAGCGCCGATGATCGCGCGTTCGTGGCCGGAGTGCCCGAGCTGCCCGGATGCATGGCGCACGGTTCGACGAGAGCGAAGGCTCGAGAGAATATCAAGCAGGCCATCGCGCTCTGGCTCGACACCGCCAGGGAGTATGGCGATCCTGTTCCGGAGCCCCAAAGGACGAGTGCGCCAACGGGCTGAAGGGGGCGCTGGCCCAGCGCTCCCCTGGCAGCCCGTGGACAAAATCCCCCCGTCATGGCGCCGGCGCCCCCGTCCGCCCATTGTTCAGCATGCGCTTCACCACCTACACCAAGTACAGGAAGAGCTGGCTCGACGCTCTCAACCTGGAGAAGCTACTGGAGATGCTCTCCGAGTTCCTCCTCGACGGCGGCTTCGCCGGAGGACCGCACTTCCACCCCTACTGGGGCTGGTCCGGAACCGAGGATACGTCCTCGCTGGAGGCGCTGAAACGGGCGCTGCTGGGCGCGCTCATGGAGAGCGGCCAACTGACCCGGGAGATGTTGGAGGAGCTGCGGGGCGAAGGGCCCGGCAACCCCGAGGTGCGGAAGGAGATCGCAGACCTGCTCGACGAGATCATTCGCAAGATGATCGAAGAGGGGTACATCACGGTGGACGGACAGGCGGGGGGGCTGGGGGGCTCGATCGGAGAGGCCGCCGGAGAGGGCCAGGTGGACGAGGCGCGTGACGCCGCTCGCCAGGTCGACTTCAACCTCACCCGCAGGGGACTCGACTTCCTGGGCTACCGCGCGCTCCGCAACCTCATGTCGTCAATGGGCAAGTCCAGCATCGGCTCCCACGAGACCCGGGAGTTCGCGACCGGGGTCGAGGCGGACGTCGGCAGCAGGCCCTACGAATTCGGCGACACCCTGAACCTGGACCTGCCCGCCACGCTCAGGAAGACGATCGCGCGCGAGGGCCTCCAGGTTCCTCCGGCGGCCCGGGGCAAAGCCGCGCCGCCCATGGCGGGCGGGGAGTCACCGGGGGTTCCGCTGCTGAACCTGGACTACAAGGACCTCATGGTCCACCAGACCGACTACCGGTCGTCGTGCGCCACCGTCCTCATGCTGGACATCTCGCACTCGATGATCCTCTACGGCGAGGACCGCTTCTCGCCGGCCAAGAAGGTGGCCCTGGCGCTGTCGCACCTGGTCCGCACCGAATACCCGGGCGACTCGCTGCGGGTCGTCACATTCGGCGACCGCGCCGAGGAGATCCCGCTGGCGCAGCTGGCCAGGGCGCAGGTGGGACCCTTCCACACCAACACGGCCGAGGGTTTCCAGCTCGCCCGCAGGCTGCTCAAGGCGCAGAAGAAGGACATGCGCCAGATCATCATGATCACCGACGGGAAGCCCAGCGCGATCACCCTCCCCCGCGGCCGCATCTACAAGAACTCGGCGGGCCTGGACCGCAACATTCTGCGCGCCACCTACCGCGAGGCCTCCGCCTGCCGCCGCGCCGGCATCCCGATCAACACCTTCATGCTCGCCGACAACCCCTACCTGGTCCGCTTCGTGCGCCGGGTGACGAAGATCGCGCGCGGAAAGGCCTACTTCACTTCGACGATGACGCTCGGCCAGTACATCATGATGGATTTCCTGAAGGGGAAGGGCCGGGCGGCCTAGCCACTCTTCGAGGCCGCTCTCGGTGCTCGCGGGGATTCATCCACGGACTCCTACGTCACCCCCTCGAACGCCTCCGGATTCACGGCCGCGGCCCGGCTCGCGCGCAGTTCGGGCATCACCTCGCGCTGCGAATACAGCACCAGGAAGGCCCCCTCGACCGTAAGGCCGAATACCGCCAGCCCCACCCCCGGCACCGCCCCGCTCAGGTCCGTGGTCCGCACCGCCAGCGCCGCCGCCACGAGGCTTGCGACCCGCAGCACTGCCCCCGCCCCCACCACCCCGGTCCGCCCCGAGCGCACGAAGAGACCCTGGTAGTACTGGCGGATCGCGTAGAGGAGCGGGTAGGCGGCCGCGATAGGGAGCGCCGCTCCGGCCAGCGCCACCAGACCCGCATCCAGCGCGAAGACATGGTGCAGCACCGGCCCGCGGATCGCGGGGACCGACAGAACGAGGAGCACCGCCATCATGGAGAGGGCGACGATCGCGCCCCACCCCCTCACGCGACGGTGCGTCTCCGAGCACTCGACCAGCGCGATGCCGGCGTGTTGCAGCTGCCCCACCGGCGCGGCGACGAACCACGCCATCGCTTCGACCACGCCGAAGGCTGCAAGCGCGGGGTCCGGGTCGGCGGTACGCGCGAGGACGGCGTTGATGATGAGGGGCGTGGCCCACCACAGAAGGACGTTCACCATGAGCGGTGCCGAGAAGCGGGCCACGTTCTCCCGGTCGGCCTCGCAGTCCCCCCTCTCGAGCCGGAGCCCCGGCGTGCGCGACCACATCACCACCAGCGTCTCCACGATCAGGCCGCCGGTGAAGGCCGCCGCACCGACCCACGCCCCCCCGCCCGTCGCCAGCAGCGCGAAGGAGACCAGGGCCAGCACTCCCGTCCGTCCCCCGGTGGCGGCCGCGATCGGGAAGGTGCGGTGGCCCGCGACGAGCCGCCCCTGGTGCGCGGCCCTGACCGCCGTGAGGACCGGGACCGGCCACAGGAGCTGCATGGCGCGCACGGCCTCGTTCAGCACTCCGGGCCCGACGCCCACCACGCGCCCGAAAACGAGGTCGCCGGCCCCGGTGAACGCGATGAGCGCCCCGGCAGCCGACATCACCGCGCCCACCGGGTACGCGAACCGCCTGACCGGTGAGAACGAGGCTTCGGCGAGGAGCCGCGCGGCGGCGACCTGCTGCATGACGAAGAGGGGGGCGTAGAGGACGCCGCAGACCGCGAAGGCGACGCTGTAACCGGCGAGCGCGGTGACCGGGTCGGCGGACCGGGCGAGGGCGGCCGCCAGGATCGGGTTCGTGGCCGTGAGAAGCAGGCTGGTGGCCGCCAGCGGCGTATAGAAGCGTGCAAAACCGCGCGCCGTCAGGAGACCGCCGGGGTTGATCACCGGCAGCCCCCCGTGGACGTCGTCACGGCGTCACGGGCCGTCCGGCGGATCCTCATGGCCGCGAGCGGCCAACCCCACGGCCCGAGACTCCCGTCCTACGGGGTGGAGTTTCACAGAAAACGACCGGGCGGGTGAACCGAGCGAGACCATGGACGACTTCCTGCGGCCCCTGCTCATGATGGTTGCGCTGCTTGCACTGTGGGGGTTCATCCTTGCGGGCGGCAACTTTCTGATCCGGCTGTTCTTTCATGTGTGGGAACGAATCGCGGAACGCGGACTGCCTACCCGGAAAGCGCTCCGTCGGCAGGACGAGGAAGACGCTGAGAACGGAGAATCCCGGCAGTCCGTGGATGCGTCCTCCCGGTGATCACAGGGCCGAGACGTCGATCGACTCGTCGATCAGCATGATCGGGATGCCGTCGCGGACGGGGTAGAGGATCCGGCCGTCCTCGCGCAGAAGGCCCTCGCCGACCGGATCGGTTACCGGATCGCCGGCCCGGGTGCGGGCACCGCCGCCGTCCACCGCGGCGTTGAGGCGGTCGAGCACCTCCGCGCCCGCGCGGACGACGGGCTGCTTGCTCTCGGGGCAGACGAGAATGGCCAGGAGTTCGGGGTCGAGAGGCATGGGCGTTGACGGTGGCCGCGGATTGGGTGTGCTTTGGACGGGCAATAAGTTAAGGCGGCGGGAGGACCGGGAAAGGGAGGCGCCCCGCTCCAACGACGACGAGGTTACCGCATGACGAGGATGTTCGCAGAGGGACGGTGGGCGCTCGCGGGGCGCGGCGGGGTCCTGGCGGCCGCGACGGCCATCGCCGCCGCCTGTGGTGCGGGGAGCGGCGGGGGGGCCGGGGGGAAGGCCGAAGACGGCGCCGCCGATCCGGCCGCGGCCGCCCGGGAGACGCCGCGTCCCGCCCCGGGGATGGCCTGGGTCGTCTTCGGGGCGGACACGATCCTGGCCGAGGTTGCGAGCCTGCCGGAGCAACGGGAACGGGGACTGATGAACCGCGATTCGGTCCCCGACGGGACCGGCATGCTCTTCGTCTTCCCCGAATCCGAGGAGCGCTCCTTCTGGATGCGGGACACCCGCGTCCCGCTGGATCTCGCCTGCTTCGACGAGACCCTTGCGATCGTGAGCATCAGCCGGATGCAGCCCCTCGACGAAACGCTCATCGGATCCGGCGGGCCCACGGCCGTTGCGCTCGAGGTCCGGCAGGGATGGTTCGCCGAACGCGGCATCGAGGTGGGCGCGAGGGCGAAGGTTGTCTTCGGCCCGGGGATGACGGTGCGCTGACCTTCAGTCGTCCAGCGCACCGGTGAACGCCGCGACGAGGGCTTCCACGTCTTCCTCCGTGTTGTAGACGCAGGGAGACACCCGCACGCCGGTTCCCCTGAAGGAAACCCCGACCCGGTGGCGTTCCAGGCTCCGCTTCAGGCGATCCGGGTTCATCCGCGGCGGCAGACCGAGACCGAAGATGTGGGGGCAGCGCCAGCGTTCGTCCTCCACCCCCAGGCCCAGCTCGCGCAGGCGGGGGAACACACCGGCCATGAGGGCCGCACAGTACGCGGAAACCCGTTCCGGCCGCCACGTCAGCACCAGGTCCAGCGAAGCCGCGAGAGCCGGAATGAGCGCGAAGTTGCTGCGCTGCCCCACGTCGAAGCGGAGAGCGCCCGACTGGTAGGCGTCGCGGTAGTCGACCAGGCCGGCGAAGTCCTCCGACCCCCGGCGCCCGATCCACGTCTCCTCCAGCGGAATCCCGTCCAGGTAGCGCTCGCCGAACCACGCCAGCGACAGCGAGTAGGGTCCGAGGAGCCACTTGTACGCCGCGACGATCAGGGCGTCCGGTGCGAGGGCCCGGACATCGAAGGGCGCGGCCCCCACCGTCTGCGTCCCGTCGAGGATGAGCGCCGCTCCCACGGCGCGGGACCGTGCGCGCACGGCTTCCAGGTCGAAACGGGTGCCGTCGCTCCAGTGCACGGTGCCCATGGCCACCGCCACCGTCGCTCCGTCGATCTGCCCGAGGATGCGCTCCGTCCACCCTTCCCCCCTCACCCCACCGCCGGCCGGCGCGGCCACCCGGAGTTCGCCCCCCTTCTCCTCCACCAGGCGGCGCCACGGGTAGACGTTGCCGGGGAACTGTTCGTGCACGATCACCACGTTGCGGCCCGGCCCGGCCTCGGTGTTGCGGGCGATCGTCGACACCGCGTAGGAGACCGACGGCACCATCGCGACACGGTTCGGATCGGGCGCGTTGATCAGGCGGGCGAAGCGCGCGCGGAGTTCGTCCGCGGGGCGGAAGAAGTCCTCCGGAGCGATCGCCTGCGGAAAGCGCTTCGCCCTGAGTCCCTCGATCCCGGCCCGTTCCGCCGCCTTGGGAAGGGGGCCCATGTAGGCGCAGTTGAGGTAGTGGAAGTCTTCGGGCAGGGAGAAGCGATGTCGCTGGCAGGTGAGCGGTGCGCCGTCCCCCGCCGTCACGACGTGAAGAACGCCCTGATCACCGCCAAGACCACCACTATCGCCACCAGCACCGCCGCCGTCGGCCCCCAGCGCCGGCGTTCATCAAGCAGGGACAGCCCGAGCCCGGCGACCACGGTGCTCCAAAGCGTGAACAGGTCAAGACCGTTCAGCACGTTGTACAGAAAGCCGTCCAGGAACGGGAAGAAGTCACCCACTGCGAGCGTCTCCTCGATGTTCAGGCTCCGTATGCGCAACGGCGTCACCAGCAGCGCCCCGAGGGCCAGGATGACGCCCGCGTGCGATATCACGCAGAGGTGCTGCCTGAAGGACGCCCGGTCACCCCGCATGAAGATGAAGAGCACGGAGGTGACCAGGCTCACGATGACCGGCAGGACGAGCACGACTACCGCACCGGAAGCGACGCCCAGCGACTTGTACAGAATCATGGGCGCCTCCTGGAGGTCACCCAGCTGCTCGGGCGACGTCGCCTGCTCGGCGACCGCCCCGTAGAACACTTCCGCGGGGATGAGCGCCAGGGAGATGCCCACCACCACCGCCGTGAAGGCCGCCACGGGAAACCACGCCGGGTTGGCGGCCAGCGCCGTGAAGAGCTCTTCCGGCCGCACGAGAACCATCCACAGGCGTTTGAGGAAGGCGGGGCGCGGCGGGGTCTCGCCCGCGGCGGCCGCCCACTGCGATGCGTATCGGTCGTTCATGTCAGGTCATTTCTCCCGCCTGAGTCGCTGTGGTCCCGAGAAGCGGACCGATGTCGACGGCCGCCCCTCCATCGTGGCCCGGCCCTCGAGCCGGCGCATGAGTTCGGCGCTGTGGAGCAACCCCGATTCGGCGTCCCAGAACAGGTGCCCGGTCAGCGAGCCGGAAAGACTGTTGGTGGTGGCCCGACCCCCCGGTCGCCCCTGCCCGCCTATCGCCACCTCGGCGGAGAGGGCGATCGCCACGAGCGCAAGGCCGTCGACGACGGTGTCGCCGACAAGCGTGTAGGTACGGGCCGTGGTCGAGGTCGTCTCCATGCCCCCCGCGGACGAGTACCACACGACCGTATCGCTCCAGGTCTCACCCGGATCGGCCACGCGGCCGGGCAATCCCGGAAACAGGTCGTACGGCAGCTGGTTGAAGAGGGACAGCTGTCCCGCGTCGCGCGAAAGCTCCGGTCGTGCGACCGACATGACCCCGCCGGTGGACCCGACGACGAAGACCATCGCCCCGCGGGCGTCGCGGCTCTGCAGGGACCGCGTGCTCCCGCTGGCCCGGTTTCTCGTGAAACCGCTGAAGTCCTCGATCTCGGCGTTCACCCGCAGGCCGACCGGATCGTCACGGAAGCGCACCGACAGCGTGGCCGTGGCCACCGAGAGCAGTTCCGTCGTGCCCGCCGGTGAACCGAGGGACATCATCATCGTGTCCACCACGTCGTAGGTGGTGCTCCCCACCGACGGGACGCCGTGCGCCAGCGCTTCCTGGGAACGGGCCGGAGACGATGGCGAAGGCGCGCCGGCGTCCGGCGGGGTCCCGGGGTCGCCCGCACCCGAATCGCTCGCCGTGACCAGGGCCGCGGCCACGGCCACGAACACGCTCCGCTTCATGGGATCGACTCCGGTTCTCCGGCTTCACGGTGGCGGGGGCCGAGGGAGGCTCGACCCGTCGGGGCCACCAACCTACCCCCCGGTTTCTGGCCGGGCAATAAGGAAGGCGTTATCCTATTCGGCCTTCCACGGGTTACAGATTCCGCGAGGTGAAATGAGCTACAGGACGAACCCCGACAGAATCCTCGAGAACATCGACCGGGCCCGGAGCCGGGACATGGAGCGGGCACTCTCCCTCAACGACCGGCAGGCCCGGGGCAGGGAGATGGACACCACGGTCCCCGATGGGGACGCGACCACCCCGGAGCGCATGCGGCGTCTCTTCGACCTTGTCGACTCGGGCTACCGCAAGGCCGCGCAGAGTGCCGAGATCAGTCCGCTCGCGGCCCGCTTTCGCGCCATCGGCGACATCTCCCACCAGATGGCGGTCGGAGACGTCAGCGTGTCGATCCAGTACCTGGACCACGAGCGCCACGACGACGTGGGCGTGGTGCCCTTCGAAATCACCCCGCGCGACCTGGAGGAGGCCAGGAAGGAGACCCGCACCAGCCGGCCCGACGTCAACGCGATCAAGGTGCTCAGGCTGAGGTTGAGGGATGGAGTGCTGGCCGCCTACAGGAAGATCGACCCGCGCCTGCGGGATGCCCTGAAGAACCGGGCCGACATCGGACACGTGGGCGCCGAGGTCACCCTCGACCTGCGCCCCAGCGTCCCGGCCTCGTAGTTTCGCGGAGCCTGCGGAGCGGATCCTCCCGGCTCCCGCCCCGCCGGCCCGGGGCCGTGGCCGACGCCACCCCCGGCCTGTTTCCCGGGCCGCGCCCGCGAACCGGTCCCGTCCCGCCATGTAGGCGCCCCGGCCGGCGGTCCAATCTCTCCCGCGATGACGGGGCACGACGAACTACTCGGGCAACTGTTGCTGGACAGCGGTGCGATCACACCTTCCGTCCTGCGTGACGCCGGCGAAGAGCACCTTCGCTCGGGCCGGAGTCTGGCCGAGGTTCTGCTGCGCAAGGGAGCGGTGGACGAGCTTCAGCTGGCGCGGGCTCTTTCCGCGCAACTCGACCTTCCCTTCGTGGCATCCCCCCTGCACCCCGAACCCCGGGCGCTTGCGAAGATCGACTCCCGTCTGGCCCGCCGGAAGGGCGTACTCCCCCTTTCCCTCGAGGGCCGCCGCCTGACCGTAGCCATGGCGAACGCCCTGGACACGGACGCGCTCGACGACCTGCGGTTCCAGTCGGGCTGTCATGTGGAGCCGGTCGTCGCGCCCGCCTCCGAGGTGCAACGGGCGATCCGCGAGGCGTACGGGGGCGAGTTGCCCGAACTCCTCGACAGCCTCGACCACCCGGACGTCCAGGAGCAGGAGGCCGGCCCCAGGCTCCTGGAGCAGGAAGCAGGGGCGGGCCCGATCATCCGGATCGTGGACCACATCCTGTCCACGGCCATGGACAGCCGCGCCAGCGACATACACATCGAGACGATGGCCGCGGGCTCCAGGGTCCGCCTGCGCGTCGACGGCCTGCTGGCCACCGCCATCGAGTTGCCGCAAGGCACCCATCACGCGGTCATCTCGCGCATCAAGATCATGGCGGGGCTGGACATCTCGGTCCGCCGGCGTCCCCAGGACGGGGGTTTCACAGTCAACCGGCGCGACACCGAACTCACCGTCCGCGTCTCCACCATCCCGACCCAGGGCGGCGAAAAGGCCGTTCTGCGTCTCCTGGATCCCGGGGACGCGCCCTCGGATCTGTCCTCGCTGGGCCTGTCCTCGCACGACCTCGAACGCCTGCGCCGCCTCCTCGACCGGCGCCAGGGGGTGCTCCTGGCCGCCGGTCCCACGGGCAGCGGCAAGACCACCACGCTGTCGGGGGCGGTGGCGGAACTGGCCGCCGGGAAGATCAATGTCGTGACGCTCGAGGACCCCGTCGAATACCGGTTTCCCGGGGTCGCCCAGATGGAGATCGACAGGAAGGCGGGAGTGGGGTTTCCGTCGGGATTGCGCGCGATTCTGCGCCAGGACCCCGACGTGATCCTGGTGGGAGAGGTGCGGGACCGCGAGACCGCCGAAATCGCGATGTCCGCGGCGGTGACCGGGCACCTGGTCCTCACGACCATCCACACGGTCGACGCGCCCAGCGCCATCGTGCGGCTTCTCGAGATGGGCGTGCCACCCTTCCTGGTGGCCGGCGGCCTGTCCGGGGTGGTCGCGCAGCGGCTGGTGCGTCGCCTGTGCGCACGTTGCGACGGGCGGGGCGGGGACTGCCCCGTCTGCAAGGACGGCTACCGGGGCCGCAGCGGTGTGTTCGAAGTCCTGGTGGTCGACGACGACATCAGGACCGCGGTGACCACCGGCGCCTCCATAACCTCGCTGCGCACCCTGGCGCGCCGCACCGGCATGCGATCGATGGGACGCGACGCGCTGCGCCAGGTCGCCGAAAGGGCGACGACACCCCACGAGGCGGGCCGGATCATCGCGCTCACCCGGGGCGCCGGCGTGCAGTGCGCCAACTGCGACGCGGCCATACCCCCCACCGCGACCGGCTGCCCGATGTGCGGCCACCCGCGAGGCGGCGCCTGTTCCTGCGGCGAGCCGATGGAGCGTCGCTGGCGGTACTGTCCGGCGTGCCTGCGCCCCGCCGCGCCGGCCGCGCCTCATCCGTAGCAGCCCGTGGACAAGATCCCCCCGGCATTCGAGCGGCGATGCATCCGACCTGGACGCTTCGCCCCACCCTTTCGGGAACGTAAAGACAACTTTACTTTATGTCATGTTAGGTGTACATCTGACACCCTTGAGGCTCCGCTCTGCGTTGCTCCTCAGCCCAATAGCGCTGCTATTGGCCCCTCGTCGCGCCTTGCCAGCCCGGCGCCTCGCCGCTCTCGGTGCTCGCGGGGCCTTACCCACGGACTGCTGGAGAGATTCGCCGCAGCGTCACACCGCCTGTCCACCCGGGTGTCAGGACTCGAACACCAACTTGCGCGTCGTGAGCGCTTCGATGCGATCCCTGCGCGGCGTCACGCCGATCCCCGGGCCTTCCGGAACCGGCATCAGCCCGTCGGTCATTTCAAATTCGGGGACGACGATGTCTTCCGCCCAGTAGCGCCTGGAGTTGGAAATGTCGCCCGGCAGGGTGAAGCCGGGGAGCGTCGCCAACGCCACGTTATGCGCGCGGCCGACCCCCGACTCCAGCATGCCTCCGCACCACACCGGCCAACCGCCGGCCCGGCACATGTCATGAATGGCCATTGCAGAAGCGAACCCACCCACACGACCCGGCTTGATGTTGATGATTCTTCCCGAGCCCAGATGCAGGGCCAGGCGGGCATCTCCCGGAGAGCGGATCGATTCATCGAGGCACACGGGTGTAGCCATCCTGCGCTGGAGTGCCGCGTGATCCATATAGTCTTCGTGGGACAGCGGCTGTTCGATCATCATGAGATCGAACTCGTCCATCGCCGTCAGCGGCTCAAGGTCTCCGGGCAGACGGTAGGCCGAGTTCGCATCCGCCATGAGCGGCGCTTCCGGAAAACTCGCCCGTACCGCTTGCAGCATGTCCACATCGCGCCCCGGCCTTGTCTTGATCTTGATCTTCCGGTATCCCTCGGCCAGGTATTGCTCGACTTTCCGGAGCAGGGCGGCATCGGTCTTCTGGATCCCGATCGAAACACCCACGGGCACCTTTTCGGACACGCCTCCGAGCAATTCCCTCAGCGACAGGTCACGGCGTTTCGCCTCCAGATCCCATGCCGCCATCTCCACGGCGGCCTTTGCCATGGGGTGACCCCGAAGCCACGGTGCCGGGCGCAACTCACGTGCATCGTCGACTTCCCGTCCCAACAGGTCCGGCAGGAGCCAGCGTGTCAGAATATGCCACGCCGTGTCGGTCGTTTCGTACGAATAACCGGGTCTCTCGCCCGCGACACATTCGGACCAACCCGCGAAACCGTCGGTCTCGAGGGTTAGCAAAAGAATGCGCCGGGACTTTGTCCCCCCGCTGCTGATCTCGAACGACTCCTTCAGTTCGAGGGGCAACTCCCGGACAACCGCTCTCGCGATCTTCACTCCCACCCTCCGTGGATGGACATGGGCGAGCAGCCTCCGGATCGGGCTGCCCGCCCGCTACCGTCTCCGTTGTTGCGGTCCGGAGTCCGCGGATGGAGCCGCGCGAGCACCCGGAGCGGCGAGGCGCCGGGCCGGCGAGGGGCTGCTAGTCCCCTCCGGCCGCGCTCCGCTCGGCTTCCTCCTTGAGGCGGTCGCGCCGCCTCACGGAATGGAGCCCGGTGAGCAACGACGTGGGAGAACTGGATCTCACCCCCCCCTGGATCAAGGCGTCCCTGATCTGTGGCACGCTCCATCCACTCCCGTACATGGTCAGGAACTTGCGGTATGCGGCCGTCGGCCCCATGCCCTTGAAGGTGTTGGCGGGAACTTCCGGATGGCCGGCTCCGGCGCTCTTCCGGCGCCGCCTGCGCTTCACGGGGCCACGTCTCTGAACCCGCGTTGCGGGAGAGTCCGCGGCGAGCAGGGACTTCAGCCCTTCGACGGTCGCGCGCAACGCTTCCCCCCGCTGCGCGTGGGCCGCCAGATCGGCTTCGGCCTGTTTCAGTGCCACCCGATAGTTGCGTTTTGATGCTGCGTCCATTTGATCAGTTTGCCTCCGTGGTTCTGATCGTTGATTGGGTGATCCCCTCCGAGGCGGGAGATTCGGTCGGGATTGTCGAATGATCGAATAATAGGCATAAGAGGTTAGGCGCACAATGGCGCGGCATGCCTTTGCCGACGTGAATGTCGGTGGCCGCCGCGCGGCCCGGTGCTCCTATACAGCCTCGAAGAGCGAAGCCATCAGAGCGATCCGGCGAGGCATCTCTTCCTCGAAGATGTGCTCGCAAAGGGTGTGTGCACCTCTTCCATCGGGGCCCAGCCCATCCAGTGTGGGACACCCCGTGGCCGCGATGAGATTCCCGTCGCTTGCCCCTCCCGTGGATTCCTCACCGATCTCCAATCCCAGTTCGGCGGCCAGCGAACAAGCCTTCTCGAGCAGCAGGCGCGAGGCGTCCGTCTTTTCGAGGGCCCCCCGGTTCAGACCCCCCTCCAGATGCAAGCTGCACCGTTCGTCGAACGGCACCGCGGCACTCAGGGAGGCATCGACGCGGTTTGCTTCCGCGTTGCTGAAGAAGCGGACGTCGATGGTGCAGCGCGCGGCGTCCGCGACCACGTTACTCCCGGTTCCACCCTCGATTACGCCTATGCTGACCGTTGTACCGACGTTCAAGTCGGCAAATTCCTGGATCCGGCAGATCTGCCGGGCCAGTTCGTGGATCGCGTTGGCTCCCGCTTCGGGTTCGATCCCCGCGTGTGCCGCCCTTCCCTCCACCCTCAGCACATATGCGCTCACACCCTTGCGCCGGCTTTTCACGGCTCCCCCCGGTGCCGAAGGTTCCATCACCAGCGCGGCCCGGTGCCGGCGGGCCTCCGCTTCGATGCGTTCCCTTGAGACGGGCGAGCCCTTCTCCTCGTCGCAGGTGACGAGGTAGGTAAGGCCGTCACGCGGACCCGAACCCCGCTCGGCCAGGAGCCGAAGCGCGAACAGGGAGACCGCCAGGCCGCTCTTCATGTCATAGACGCCCGGGCCGTGTACCTTGCCGCCGCCCACCGTGAAGGGAAGGCGGCTGAGCGTACCCACCGGGTGAACCGTGTCCATGTGCCCCATCACCAGGATCGGAGCGCTTTCTCGCGCACTCCCCCGAAAGCGGCCCAGAAGGTGTACCCCGAACCCCGGTGCCCGGATTCGCTCAACCCGGCCGCCCGCCTCGACGATGGCGTGCTCGAGCAACCCGGCGATGCGCAGATTGCCCTCCTCGTCACCGGTGGGCGATTCGCATTCGACCAGAGCGCGCAGGAAGTCGATGCACTCCTCCGCCCGCCGCCCGGCATCGGCCAGCGTCACCGACGGGCGGCTCACCGTGCCGCCCGTTCGTAGAGGCCACCAAGGCGGTAGCTCTCGTCGACCACCTCGACCAGGTGCAGGACGGAAACCCCGCTCCCGGCGAGCGCAAGGCCCGCTCCGATCTGCATCATGCAGCCCGGATTCCCCGTGACCAGGGCTTGCGCGCCCGTTGCCAGCACGCTCCTGACCTTGTCGGAACCGATCCATCCGCCCAGGCGGGGATTGGCAAGGGAGTAGATTCCGGCTCCGCCGCAGCACTCGGCGGCACCGTCGAGCGGCGCGATCTCGACCCCCGGCACCGACCTGAGAACCCTGATCGGGGCATCCGCGACCCCCTGGGCGTGCAGGAGGTGACAGGGAGCGTCGTAGGCCACCCGGACGGGAACGGCCGCGCCCGCGACCGGACCGCGCTCGTCGAGCAGCTGCGAGATGTCCCTGACCCGCCCGGCGACGGCGTTGGCGCGCTCCGCCACGGCCGGGTCACCGGCGAGCAGCGAACCGTACTGCGCCATCGCCGCGCCGCAGCCGGAGGCGTTCATGGCGACGAAGTCCACGGCGGCGGCTGCAAAGGCCCTCACGTTCCGCCGGGCCAGGGCCCGCGCGCCATCGAGGTCACCGCCGTGTGCGTGGAGCGCCCCGCAGCACCCCTGGTTCCGGACCGGGACGACACGGTAGCCGTTGGCCTCCAGCACGCGGACGGAAGCCGCATTCACGCGGGAAAAGAGCCCGGCCTGAACGCATCCGGTCAGCAGGGCCACCGTGGGAGCGCCTTCACGCATCGTCCCGGGCGCGTGCGAGGCCTCCCCGGCCACACCCCGGGACCGTCCCGCCGTGCGCCCCGCGCCTCTCCCGGACGGTGCCGGAGGCGGTTTGTGAAACATTTCACGAGCGGGTGCCGAAGCCGCCAGCATCGCCGTGGCCAGGCGCAGCCGACCCGGGTTCTGCGCATGTGGCTCCCCGCCGGCGCGTCCGGCCATCATTCTCGTTGCGAGCGCCGGGAGCCCGCTCGCCCGCAGGAGACGCCCCAGGAACATTGCGGGACGGGCGATCCGGCCCGTGCCGAAGACACGCGGGAGCAGGCGCGTGAGAAGGGGCGGCGGCCGCGAACCCCCTCCCACTTGCCGGGCGAGCTCGAGGAGGTGGCCGTACTCGACCCCGGACGGGCACACCGGCTCGCACGCGCGACAACCCAGGCAGCGTCCGATGTGCGTCCGGAAGGCGTCCGAACCGGCGTCCAGCCTGCCCTCCACGACCGCCTGCATCAGGTACAGCCGACCCCTGGGGGAATCCGCCTCGTCGCCGAGGCGGCGGTAGGTCGGGCACGCGGGCAGGCAGAAACCGCAGTGGACGCAGTTGAGGAGCCCCCGCTCCTGCTCCCTGACCGCGTCGGCCAGCCGGTTGCCGGCCGCCTTCAAGGGCACCGGGCCGACAGGATCGACCGGGGATCGAAGAGGGACTTGATTCGCTCGGCCAGGGGGCCGCCGCCGTCCGGGCTCCCGGTCCAGCCCACTCTTGCGCCCAACTCCGGCCGGGCCCGGCTGAGGGTCATCGTGCCACCCGCCTCCTCCATGGCGAGGCGCGTCCGGACCAGGATCCCCGCCGGCCCGTCCGCACCGGCCGCCCCCGGAGAGCCCTTCACCCGAACCAGCCCTCCCAAGACGTCGGCCGAAACCTCGCCCCCCAACCTCCCCGCCACCCCCCGTGCCCGCGCCAGCGTCTCCGCGAGCCGGTCCGGCAGGGCGGCCAGGCGGACCACCAGCGACGAGCCGTCCTCCCAGTCGGCGCGGCGCCGGTGCAGGGCCCGGCTCTCCCCGCCACGCAGCATCCGCCCCGGCCCGGCACCGATTTCGCGCACCAGGCGCGAGCACACCTCCTCCACCTCCCCGTCCCCACCGAGCACCCTAACCCGCAGCTCCATTTCGCGCCCGGCGGCGGGTGCCGCGGCCACCGCCTCCGCCGCCGCGACCGGCAGCGCCACCGTGCGCACCTTCGCCGCCATCGCCAGTACTTCCTCCACCTCCCCCGCGAAGCACAACGTGACATCGGCTCCCGGGAGCGGGAAGAGGCGCACGGACACGCTCGTGATCACGCCCAGGCTGCCCCTGCTCCCCGTGAACAGGCGCACCAGGTCGTATCCGGCCACATTCTTCACCACCCGCCCGCCGACGCGCAGGACACGGCCGCGCCCGGTGACCACCTCCAGCCCCAGCACGTTGTCCCGGACCGCGCCATGGCGCCCCTGCAGGGGACCCGACACCCCGCACGCGACCACACCGCCCAGCGTCCCCGCCCAGGCACCCGGCGGATCCACCGGCAGCCATTGCCCGTGCGGACGCAGAACGCCGTCCAGGTCCCCCCACCCCAACCCGGCCCCCGCGGTGAGGGTCAGGTCGGCGGGTTCGTAGTGACCCACCCCGTCGAGCCGCTCCGTCGAGACGACGACGCGGCCCCCGCCCGTCCACCCCCCGGCCCGCAGCCAGCTTCCCCGCCCGGCGGGCACCAGGCCCGTCCCGGTCTCGTTGGCCACCCGGACCAGAGCGCGCACCTCTTCCAGGCCGGCGGGGAAGACCACGGCCTCCGCCGGGAAACCCCGCGACCAGGCGAGCCCCTCGTCCCCGGTGAGGACCTGATCCGCCGGAAGCAGATCCGTCACCGCCCCGGGCGCCGCGGCCGCCTTCACGGCCTGGCCGCCGCCGCGGTCGCCGGCCGTCCTTCCTGCACCCCGCTCCCGTCGCGCGCGCCCCCGGCCGGCGGCGGCTCCGGCAGCACCTTGCCCGGGTTCATCACCCCCGCCGGATCGAAGACGCGCCGCACGCCCCACATCGCCCGCAGTTCGGCGGGTCCGTGGATGAGCGGCATGTGATGCTTCTTGTCCAGGCCGACGCCGTGTTCGCCGGTGATCGTGCCACCCGAGTCGACGCACAGCTGCATGATCTCCCCGGAAGCCCGCTCGACGCGCTCCAGCTCGTCCCGGTCCCGGCGGTCGAAGAGGATGTTGGGATGGAGGTTGCCGTCGCCGGCGTGGAAGACGTTCGCGACGACCAGGCGGTACCGCTTGCCGATCTCGGAGATGCCCCGGAGGATCGACGGCAGGGTGGTCCGGGGCACGGTCGCGTCCTGCACCAGCAGGTCCGGCGCTATTCGTCCCAGGGCGCCGAAGGCCTTCTTGCGTCCCTTCCACAGCGCCGTGCGCTCGTTTTCGTCGCGCGCGCTCCGCACCTCGCGGGCCCCGGCGTCGGCACAGAACGCGGCCGCCCGGGCCGTGTCGGCGTCGAGGCCGGCCTCCATTCCGTCGAACTCGATCACCAGCGCCGCTTCGGCGTCGGTCGGATATCCCGCGGCGAAGACGCTGTCCTCGACCGCGCGGATCGTGGGCCCGTCGACGATCTCCATCGCGGCAGGCAGCAGCCCCGCGCTCACGATGTCCGAAACCGCCCGCCCCGCATCCTCGATGCGGTCGAAGACCCCGAGCAGCGTGCGCACCCCTTCCGGCAGGGGCAGGAGCCCGACCTCGATCTCGGTGGCGATCCCGAAACACCCCTCCGAGCCCACGAACAGGCCCACCAGGTCGTACCCCGGCGCATCGCGGCCCCGTCCCCCCAGCCGCACCGCCGACCCGTCGGCGAGCACCACGGTGAGCCCGGTCACGTAACGCGAGGTGACGCCGTACTTGAGGCAATGGGGCCCGCCCGAGTTCTCGGCCACGTTGCCGCCGATCGTGCACGCCGTCTGGGACGAGGGGTCGGGGGCGTAGTGGAGGCCGTGGGGCCGGGCCGCCTCCGACAACTCGGAGTTGATCACGCCCGGTTGCAGCACCGCGCGCCGGTTCGCCGCGTCGATCGCGAGGATCCGGTTCATGCGCGCCGTCCCCACGACGACGGCGCCGTCCAGTGCCACCGCACCCCCCGACAGGCCGGTGCCGGCACCTCTGGGCACGATGGGGAGGCCGTGTTGCGCGATCGCCCTCACCACAGCCCGCACCTGGGCCGTGGTGCGTGGCAGCACGACCGCGCCGGGGCGGTGGCGATAGGCCGTGAGCGCGTCCGACTCGTAGACCACGAGGCGGTCCTCGTCCACGATGACGCCGTCGCGGCCGCAGGCGCCGACCAGCGACCTGGTGAGACTCGCGGGAATCATGCGGGAAGCTACCCGGAGCCCGAAAGGTAGTCCAGAATCGCCTCCACCCCGGAGGCGGCCATTGCGAAGAGGTCCGGGGGCAGCGTGCCGTATACGTGCCGGGTCAGGGTGCGGACATCGTCCGTGCCCGTTTCCGCCAGCGCCCGCCGGACCTGCTCGATCCGCGACAGCCGGTGGCGCCGGAAACGCGAGATGGCCTCCGCCGGGTCGCGGAGCGGGTCTCCGTGTCCGGGGTAGAGCACCCGTGCGCCGAGCCCCTCCAGCCGGTCCAGCGAGGCCAGGTACTCCGCCACGGCACCGGGGTACTCGCCCACCCAGGTCGTGTCTCCCTCGCCCAGGATGACATCGCCGGTGAAGACGGCGCCCCGTTCCGGCAGCCGGAAGCAGAAGTGCCGCCGCGAGTGCCCCGGGGTCGAGACGGCGACGAGCGGGCCGCAGTCCGTGATGAATTCCCGGCCGTCGACGAGGTCGCGTCCCGCATCCGGACCCCAGACCTCGGCCCCGGTCCGCCGCGCCAGATCTCCCGCCGCGGCCGCGTGGTCGCCGTGGCCGTGCGTGACCAGGACGACGACGGACCCGGCCGCTTCCAGCGCCGCCTCGAGGGCCGTGAGATGCTCCTCGAGAACCGGTCCCGGGTCGATGACGGCCGCCGTGCGATTCCCTACGACGTAGCTCCTCGTCCCGCCGAAGGTGAGCGGGCCGGGGTTGTCGGCCACGAAGGATCGCACTCCGGGAAGACCACCGTCCGCGCCGGCCCCGCTCCGTCCCCCGGGAGGCAACTCCGGCTGGGAGCCCACGGACTCCTACCGGCGCTCGCGCGCGACCTGCTCCGCCAGCTTGTCCGCGATCATCTGCACCGCCACTTCGTCCTGGTCCCCGAAGGCGGCGGGAAGGTGTGAATCGATGTCGAACTGGCCGTAGATCCGGCTGCCGGCGCGGATCAGGACCACCAGTTCCGATCTCACCGCCGGGTTGCAGGACAGGTATCCGGCGAACTCGGAGACGTCCGGCACGTTCTGGTTGGCCCCATGGGCGACCGCCGTGCCGCAGACGCCCTTCCCCACCGGGATCTTCGAATGGTCGGTCGGAGTGCCTACGTAGTTGTGGAGCCAGAGTACAGCCTCTTCGTCGTCCAGCAGGTACACGCCCACCCAGTCGAAGCGGTCGTCGGCCCGGTGGAGCGTCTTGACGGTGTACCGGAGAAGGGCGTCGGAAAGGTGTCCCTCTTCCCTCATTTCCTGGAGTTCTCTGACTACGGCGCGGGCGTCGACCATGTATTGCCTGGGTTTGAGGGATTTGGGTTGGGCTGGTTTCGCCCAATGGAACGCCGGCGGGCCGACCCGTCAATACGGACGACGCCCGCGGCATCGGCGAAGAACGGGGCGCGCGTCAGTTTCGGTTGAAGTCAAGGCCCTCTTCGAGCCGTTCGGAGAATGCCGCCAGGAGTTCCGCCGTGTGGAAGAGGTCCGGGACCGCGACCATTTCGCTCGGTGAGTGCATGTACCGGTTCGGTACCGACACCAGGCCGGTCGGGACTCCCCCGCGGGCCAGGTGGATGGCGTCGGCGTCGGTGCCGGTGCGCCGCGGGGCGGCTTGGATCGAATAGGGGATGCCCCGGGCCTCGGCCGTTTCCGCCAGGACCTCGAAGACCCCCGGATGCGTGGCCGATCCGCGCGTCAGCACCGGACCGCCGCCCAGGGAGTGGTCCCCGACTTCGCTCTTGTCGACCTCCGGAACGTCGGTGGCGTGGGTCACGTCCACCACGAGCGCCACATCGGGGGAGAGGCCGAAGGCGCTGGCCCGCGCCCCACCGCCCGCATACCCGATCTCCTCCTGGGCCGTCGCCACCGCCACCGCCCCCGCCCGCCCCTCCTGCGCGGCGACCAGGCGCAATGCCTCCAGCACGATGAACGCCCCCGCGCGGTTGTCGATGGCCCTGCTCGCCACCCGGTCCCCCGCCAGCCGAACCATCCCCGCGTCGAGCACGGCGGGATCCCCCACGCGCACCCCCAGCTCACCCAGCTCCTCCCTGGATCCGGCTCCCACATCGATCCAGAGCTTCTTCACCTTCGCGGCCCGATCCCGCTCCTTCGGCTCCATCAGGTGGATGGCCTTGCGTCCGACAACGCCGGGAACGTCGCCGTGCGCTCCCAGGACCCGCACGCGCTGCCCGACCAGCACCTGCGGGTCCCAGCCGCCGATTCCCCCGAAGTAGAGGAGGCCCGACTTGTCGGCGTGGGTCACCTGCAGCCCGATCTCGTCGATGTGGCCGGCGAGAAGAATCAGGGGCCGCGCCTCCGGGCGGACGGCCGCGTAGCTGTTGCCGACGACGTCGGACCAGCATTCGGCGAACGACTCCGCTTCGCTCATCCAGACGCGTGCCGCGCGGAACTCGAAGCCCGACGGGCCCGGGGCGTCGAGCAGGCGCTCCAGGAAGGAAATGCCGCGGCTCATCGCGCCTGGCCCGAGCCCGGATCGCGGGTGTGCACCTCGGCGCGCCGGGTGGTCGGCTCGCCGCCCGCACCGTAGACCTGAAACTCGACGCTCCCTTCGCGAATGCGGCGCTCCAGCCCCCGGAGGGCCAGACGCTGCAGCCGGCGCCGCGAAACCGGAACCAGAAGGCCGAAGCCGATCACGTCGGTAAGCACCCCCGGGGTCAGGAGCAGCGCCCCGCCCACCAGGATCGCGAGCCCGTCGAGCAGCGACCGCCCCGGCAGACGGCCGGAAGCCAGCTCCCGCTGCACCGCCAGGAACGCCCGGACACCCTGCCGGCGTGCGAGCGCCGCCCCGGCGACGCCGGTGGTTACGACCAGCGCGACCGTGGGCAGAAGCCCGATCCACTGGCCGATTCGCAGCAGGACGGCCAGCTCCAGCAGCGGTACGGCGACGAAGATGAAGATCAGCCTGCCCAGCACGACTCCGGCTCCTTCCTGGTCGGGGCGCTCCCGTTGCGGCGCCCTTCCTTTTCGGGCGGGTGCATACCCCCGGCCCGCCATGCAATGTATATTCTTTGCTCCCGGCCGGGGCGTGAGCCGCTCCCGGCCCGGCCGATCGCCGCCCCCCGCTCCCCACACCCGGCATGCGAGTCACCACGCAACAGACCTACTTCCGCAAGGGCTTCGGGCTCAAGGCCCGGGTCCGGCCCATCATCGAGTCGGAATACCACTCCGGCCTGGTCGAACGCATCCGGTCCCGGGGGTACACCGACCGCTTCGGCGACGTCACCGTGCGCCTGGCCCAACACTTCGGCTTCTGCTACGGCGTGGACCGAGCGGTCGACTACGCCTACGAGACGCGTCACAAGTTCCCCGACAAGCGCGTCTTCCTGGTGGGCGAGATCATCCACAACCCGCACGTCAACCTCCGGCTGTCGGAGATGGGCATCGAGCTGATCCTGCCCTCCGCCGAGGGTAACTTCGACTTCGGCCACGTCACCGCCGACGATGTCGTGATCATTCCGGCCTTCGGCGTCACGCTCAAGGACATGGAGACGCTGCAGGACATCGGCTGCATCCTGGTCGACACCACCTGCGGGTCCGTCCTGCTCGTCTGGAAGCGGGTGAACGGCTACGCCAGGGACGGCTACACCGCGGTCATTCACGGCAAGTACAAGCACGAGGAATCGCGGGCCACGGCCAGCCAGGTGAACCGTCACGCGGGCGGCAGGTACATCATCGTGCGCGACATGGCCGAGGCCGAATCGGTGGGCGCCTACATGACCGGCACGGCCGGCGCGCCGAGCCGGGAAGAGTTCCTGCGCCGCTTCGGCAACCGCAGCTCCGACGGCTTCGACCCCGACCGGGACCTGCAGAGGATCGGCGTGGCCAACCAGACGACCATGCTCGCCACCGAGTCGCTCGCCATCGGCGCCCGCCTGCGCGAGATGATGGCCGAGTCGTTCGGCGAGGAGCACGCGCGGGAGCACTTCCGGTCCTTCGGGACGATCTGCTCCGCGACCCAGGAGCGCCAGGACGCGGTGCTCGCGATGATGCAGGACCCGCCCGACATCATGATCGTGGTGGGAGGCTACAACTCCTCCAATACCAACCACCTGGCCCATCTCTGCCGCGAGTACACCACGACGTACCATGTCGGCGACGCGTCGTGCATCGACCCGGCCACGGGCGCGGTCCACCACAAGCCGGAACTCGACCCCCACGCGCCCGAGGTGGTCGACACGGACTGGCTGCCCCCGGGTCCCTTCGCCCTGGGGATCACGGCGGGCGCCTCCACTCCCAACAACAAGATCGGCGAAGCGGTCGCCCGGATTCTGCAGATCAGGGGGATCGACCCGGAGTTGTAGGGGCCGGGGGGCCGAAGAGCCAAAGACGCAGGCCTCTCATCGCTGCCGTCACTGCGCGACCGGGTCCAATTCGGCATCCATGCGATCAGGCTCGGCGTGGATCGTGAATCGGTACACGTCCTGGATATCGCAGAAGACGGAATCGAGGGCGGAGGAAAGCCCCTGACGGTCCAGTTGCGGGGGCAGGAGTCCCCGGATCATTTGCTTCACCCCTCGAATCGTGTCGTGGATCTCGCCCGCGATCCGGACACGCGCCCGCTCTCGCTCCTCCTCGTGCTTCTTGTCCGCCAGAAGCTTGACCACAGGTCCGAGGGGCTCAGACTGATCTCAACCGGGATCGTCGTGCCGTCCTTGCGCACGGCGAGCAGTTCGAGTCCCTCGCCCATCGGACGGGGATGCGGAGCCTCGCCGTAGCGCTGGCGATGTCCCCGGTGCCGGCTGCGGCTCGCGGCCGGAGCCAGCCGTTCCACGGGGCAGCCCTCCAACTCTTCCCGGCTCCACCCGAACATCGCCAGGGCCTGCCGGTTGAGGTCCCGCCGCGAAACGAGAGGGTATGTGGGTGCCCGGTACCGCCCATCCAGCGAGCGAGTGGTTTGTCCGCTGGATGGGCGAGCGGTGTAAGACCGGGTCCTTCTCAGCCTTTGTCCGCAGCTGCCTCAAACTGAACCCTGAAGGTTTGGTACCGAACCGAGCCGGTTGCTGTGATCGCGACCCTGCCAAGCACGCCTGCCTCGACGAGGTGGTAACTATGGTCGAAGCGCTGGCTTGCGATGACTCTATTCGTGCGCAGGTCAATGACTTCGAGGATGTCGTCGTAATAGTCGTCGTCGTCTCCGCTGAGCAGGTCGGCCTTTCGCCATTCTTCGTCGGCGACGCTCGCCGCAACCCACAGGAGCGAATCCGACTCGCTCAAGGCGAGCGCGTAGATGAAGGGCTGTGTGTGGGGGCTTGCCCATTCCACCGTGCGTCATCAGGTCGTCCCGCGTCTGCTCGGGAAACCAACTCGTTTCGCGTCGCAGCAGCCGATGCGGTCGATTGATGTCCCAGAGAGCGATGTCATACCTCTCGAACCCCACGGCCATCCAGATCCGGCGGTCTTGGCGGACGGCTACGGGGTGCAGGCCGGGGTTGCCGCCCAACTCGTGCTCGCCCGTCACCGAGCCGAACGAGCGCTCGATCACGCCGCGTCCGCGGTCGAGGACCGAGAACTCTCCGTCGCCCGTCACGACGAGCGAAGAACCGTCCTTGAGTTCACCGGGGCCGGAGCCACTGGTGCCTATCCGCCGCACGAAGCGTCCGTCGGGGTCGAACACCAGCACGTTGTCGATCGGCTCTCCGACGATGTATGTCCGCCCCGAGACATCTCGATACGCCTTGACCCACCCGACCAAGTCGAGGATTCCTGGCCCGGAATCGTCGCCGTACTCCATCTCCAGATCCAGGGTAATTCCGCAGGCCTCCTCGCATGAAGCAATGGCGGCGGGCCTAGGCGGCTTCTGCGCTGCTGCCCGCTGTGGGCCGAGCAGCGAAACTGCCAACGCCGCGCAGAGGAGAAGGACTAGAGACGAACCGCGGGGTTGTGGGTAGTCCACGTCCATTTCTCGCGGTCCTTTCCGGATGCCCTACAGGAGGGCTTCGAGGATGGGGATGGTAAGCCCAGCGGCCGCCTGTAGGTAGGGGTTGGTTTCCGTGCTTGTGGCCTTTCTTGCCACACGGCGAGCAGGAGAAGCACCCTTGAGGGAGCACCCCTTCCAACTCGGCGGCGTGCGCGAAGGCGACGGGTTCCACAGGCATGTCGGCAGGCGAGGGCAACTCGGTGTCGCTGGCGCTGGACGCGATGGTGAGCATCAGCGCGGCGGGGGTGGGGACGAAATATGGGCAACGCATTTCGGCGCCCCCGCCAAGGCGCTGGCGCCCTTTGGCTGGACAGGACGCCGCGCCGAGTGGATCGCGCTCTCCTGTTCCCACGGCGGCGCGGTCACCCGTGCGCAGTGGACGAGCTTCCTCGGCTGCCACCACGAAAAGGTCCGTCGCGCCGTCCGCAAGCTCGTCGCGCAGGGCGTGGCCATCGAGGAGAAGCCGCCCGGCATCAACGGCATCGGCCGGATCGGCCCGATCCGCGGTCGCAGGATCTACGAGGCGCGTGGCGCTGGAGACCACCGCCGCCGACGGATCACGTCGCCGGAAGTGCTGATGCGGCGCCTGCTCGCGCTTGACTACGTGCTGGAACATCCCCGCCTGCCGTGGCTGCCGACCGAAGCCGACCGGGTGGGGCCGCCTTCAAGGCGCTCGCGATCGAGCGGCGGATCCTTCCCCAACGGGTCTACCGGGGCGCGCTCGGGGGCCTCCGGCGCTTCTTCCCGCTAGGGCTGCCCATCGCGCTGGACACGGAGCGCGCCGTGTTCGTGTACGCCGAACCGGGCCACGAGACCGCGACCGCGCTCCGCTCGTGGGGCGCGAAGCACGGCGATCTCTGGAAGGCGCTCTGGGACCTGGGCCTCAAGACCGAAGTGGTGGCAGTCATCCGGAGATGGAAGGAATACGGCAGGACGAGCACGGTGCTGGCCGCCTGGTCGCGGTATCCGCGCCCGTCCGAGATCGACGAGGAGACCCGGCGCGACCTCGCCCGGATCGAGCAGGCCATCATCGGAGGAGATGTCCGCACCCTCGACGAATACGGCGGCTTGCAGGCCGCCATGAAACGCGCCGTCGCCCTTGAGAAGCGGACGCGGCGGCGCGCGGGGCGAGGACTGATGGAGCGGGCCGCGATGTGGCGGACGGTTCGGCTCGCTGGGGCTCGATTCCCTTGGGAAGCCTAGCTCTCATGCCGTACCGGAGTTGTGCAAGCGACGTGGGGGGCCGATGCACACTTTGGTGCTCCGGTGATTCACACTCGCCGTCCTGCCTATCCGCTGGCGCGCCAAGGTCTTGCGGCTTCGCCGCGCGGTCGGCCACGGCACAGGAGGCACTCTGGCCGTGGAGGGGAGCGACTTCAGGGGACCAGCAGGCGACCATCATCGGACGTTGACACGCGAGGTGCGGGGGTTTTCCCGGCAGGCCCCCGGGGGTGATTTCCCCTACAAATCGCCGGGTTCTCCCTCGCAGACGCGCTCACACGCGTTGTCGATATTGGGTCCCAACCGGGGCATTCGGCTCCGGTTGGGGGACCATCCGAGACTGCGGAGGAGCATCATGAAACGCTGGATTCACCTGCTTCCGGTCGTGGCCATCGCGGCAACGGTGGCCCACTACGCCACTGCCGCGGTCGTCCGTCACGACCAACGACCCGCGCCCGAAGGATGGAAGTCACACGACGACCCGAGAAGCGCCGGTCCATGGTTGCCACACCGGGACCTACTGCTGGACTCAGGGGTAGTAGGGCCGAATCACAACCCGCTCGACCGGCTTCGGCGGGGTGGGCTGATCTGAGGCACGGTGGCTCCCTCCGCTTTGGCGACCGATTGGGACCGCTTCATCCAAGCGCGGAGAACGGGAAGGGCCGGTCGCTCGGGCGAGCCCGCGGGCAACCGGACAATCGCGTGGGACCTCACGTTCCTGATGGCGGTGCTGAACTTGGCCGAGGCGCGAAGGATGAGCCAGGTGACAGGGGACTCGCCGGTCCTGCCCTCGGCGAGGGATGGCATCAGGTGCATCAGCCGCGTGTGTTCCCATAACTGGTGGCGGAAGGCCCAGACGCTCGCGGGACCGGAGCCGAAGCCGGGGCGGGGCTGGCACTCGCTCAGGCGGAAGTTTGCGACCGACCTCATGGATCTGCCGCTCCCGCGGGCCGGGGCTGGCAGCTTGAGCACGGTGCGAAGCCACAGGGCGACGGGTTCCGGGTCCGTGCCGCCCGGACCTTCGCCTGCGCCGGCCACCAGGCGAACAGGACCGGGCCGCCGCCGTTGCTGAATCGTCACGCGGCTCTAGATATGCAGGGCCCGCCCCAGGGCTCCCAGCGCCCCCTCCGCCACGGCCTCCGAGAGCGTCGGGTGCGGGTGCATGGCCAAGTCGATCTCCTCCACCGTGGATTCCAGGTGCCTCGCCATCACGAACTCCGCTATGAGCTCGGTGGCGTGTGGTCCGACGATGTGCGCGCCCACGACCTCCGAGTACCGCCTGTCGCGGATCACCTTGACGAAGCCCGTCGAGTCACCCGCCGCCAGCGCCCGCCCGTTGGCCACCCACGGGAACCTGCCGACCTCGATGTCCAGGCCCTTGTCACGCGCCTGTTCCTCGGTCAGCCCCACCGACGCCACTTCGGGGTGGCAGTAGGTGCAGTTGGGCACATTGCCGTAGTCGACCGTGTGGTGCCCGACGCCCGCGATGTGTTCCGCCGCCACCACGCCTTCGTGCATCCCCTTGTGGGCCAGGAGCTGGTTGCCGGCGCAGTCGCCCACCGCCCAGACGCCGGGAACGTTGGTGCGCGTGGCCTCGTCGACCGCGATGAAGTTGCCGCGTTCGGTCAGCCTCACGCCCGCCGCGTCGAGTCCGATGTCTTCGGTGTTCGGAATCCGCCCCACGGCCGACAGCACGTAGTCGACATCGAGGGCATGCGCCTTCCCGCGCCCGTCGGTGAAGGAGATCGTCACCCCGTCGTCACGGGCCACGGTGCTCTCCACCCGCGCGCTCGTGAAGATGTCCATCCCGCGCCGCTTGAATGCCTGCGCCACCGCCCGCGACGAGTCCCGGTCCTCGAGCGGCAGGACCCGCTCCAGGGCCTCGATCACGGTTACCTTGGTGCCGTACGCATTGTAGATGTCGGCAAACTCCATCCCCACCGCGCCCGCGCCCACCACGACCAGCGAAGCCGGCGCCCTCTTCTGGAACAGCGCCCCCGTCGACGACCAGATCCGCTCCTCGTCGATCTCGAGGAAGGGAAGGCTGCGGGGCCGCGAACCGGTGGCGACGACGATGTCCCCGGCGGTGATCGTTCGCCGTTCACCGTCCCTCTCGACCTCGACCGCTCCACCGCCCGCCAGACGTCCATACCCCTCGATATGGGTCACCCCGTTCTTCTTCAGAAGGAAGCCGACCCCGTTGGAGAGCCGGTTCGCCACCGCCCGGCTCCGCGCCTGCGCCGGCCCCAGGTCGACCGCCAGCCCGTCGAAGGAGATCCCGTGACCGCCGGCGTTCCCGAGTTCGTTGACCATGAGCGCGCTGCTCAGGAGCGCCTTCGTGGGGATGCACCCGATGTTCAGGCACACGCCGCCCAGCTTGTCGGCTTCGACGCAGGCCGCCTTCAGTCCCAGTTGGCCCGCTCGGATTGCGGCGACGTATCCTCCGGGGCCGCCGCCGATGACGATCACGTCGAAGTCCGTCTTCCCGTCCGTATTGCCTGCCAAGAGATCGCCTCCCTCCAGGGGTGACTTGCGCGGCTCCGGGCCATGTGCGCGGGCCGCTAGATCAGAATCGCCGCCGGCTCCTCCAGGAACGACTTGAGCGTGGACAGGAAGCGGGCGCCCTGCGCGCCGTCGATCACGCGGTGGTCGCAGCTCATCGTGACCCGCATCCGGGGCCGCGCGACCACCTCGCCGTCCACCGCGACCGGCCGCTCCTCGACCGCGCCGACCGCGAGGATCCCGGCCTCGGGCGGGTTGATCACCGCGGTGAACTCCTCGATCCCGAACATCCCCAGGTTCGAGACGGAGAAGGTGGAGCCGGTGTACTCGTGGGGCTGCAGCTTCTTCCCGCGGGCCCGTTCGGCGAGTTCCCGGACCTCCGTGCTGATCCGGCCGAGGCCCTTGGCGTGCGCGTCCCGGATGACCGGGGTGATGAGGCCGTCGGGCACGGCGACCGCCACACCGATGTGGACCCGGTGGAAGCGCCGAATGGAGTCGCCCCGCCACCAGGCGTTGCACTCGGGGTGGTGGGTGAGCGCGACCGCCGCCGCCTTGACGACCAGGTCGTTGATGGACGCCCTGGCGCCGCGCGCCGCCAGCAGCTCGTTCACCCGCTTGCGAGCGGCGAGCGCCCGGGTCATGTCCACGTCCACGGTGAGGAAGAAGTGGGGGACCGGTCCCAGCGATTCGGCGAGGCGCCGCGCGACCGTCTTGCGCATCTGCGTGAGCGGGGCATCCTCGAACTCGCTGCCGGGCGGGGCCGACCAGGGTGTGGTGGCCACCGCCCGGGCGGCCTCCTCCACGTCCCGCTTGATGATGCGACCACCCGGGCCGGAGCCCTGCAGGGCCGAGAGGTCGAGGCCCGCGTCCCGGGCGAGGCGGCGTGCGACGGGCGAGGCCTTGACGCGGGTGGGGGCGGGGGCCGGGGGTGGGGGGGGCGGAGCCGGCGCGGGGGCGGCGGGGGCCGCGGCCACGGCGTGCGGGGTGCCCGCAACCGGGGTGTCCGCCGGAGCACCGCCGGCGCTCCCGGTCGCCGCGGGCGCGGCGTCGCGACCGGTTT
>JAPPGI010000091.1 GCA_028874985.1 Gemmatimonadota bacterium
CTGGCTCCTCCACAAACCGCAGAAACCAGCGCCCCCGTGGCGCGCCCGCGCCAAAGCCGGCCGGGGCGCCCGACTCTGGACGACGAGCCCCGTCGTCGCGAGGTTTCATTCGCGCAGATCGTGCAGTCCATCGAACGAGAGGAATCGAACGATGGCACGCACGAAACGAAGCCGCCGGAGCTACGGCGCCGGCGAGTGGGGCCGGAACAGGGTCAGGGTGTTTCCCGACCCGAAGACCGGCCTGTTCCAAGTGGAGTGGCGCGAGAACGGGCGCAGACTCACCCGGTCGCTGGGGCACCGCGATTGGGCGAGGGCGAAACGGCAGGCGGACGAAGCCGCTGCGGACTTCGCGATGCTTCAGCCCAACGGCAAGGCGGAGGCCGAGCCGGAGCCGCTCACCCTGGAGAAGCTCTTTGACATCTACGGTGAGGAGGTGACGCCCACCAAAGGCGCACGTGCGCGGCGGCACGACCGGGCCGCCACGCACATGTTCGTCCAGTTGTTCGGAGGGAACCGCAACCCGGCCACCCTGTCCCAAAGGGACTGGGACCGCTTCATCCGGGCACGGCGCGCGGGCAGAATCGGGGCGAGCGGCAAGCCCGTGGGCGATCGGATGGTCGAACACGATCTGAAATTCCTGATCGCGGTTCTGAACTGGGCCGCGAGGTCAAGGGACGACCGGGGCCGCCTGCTCCTCGACAGGAACCCGCTGAAGGGCCTCAAGAAGCCCACGGAAAGGAACCCGAACCGGGTCGTCCTCACCGAGGACGAATACCAAGCGATGCTGAAGGTGTCGCGGCGGGTCGGGTGGCGGTTCCATGTCGCCCTCGTGCTCGCGCACGAGACCGGGCACCGGATCGGCGCGATTCGCAACCTCAGGTGGGAAGACATCGACTTCGAGGGCCGGGCGATCCTTTGGCGGGCCGAGCACGACAAGTCGGGTCACGAGCACGTCACGCCCGCCACCGCTGAGGCGATCGAAGTTCTCAAGGAGGCGCGCCGGATCAATCCCGGACTTGGGGAAGCTCCGGTGCTGCCCGCGCCCCGCAATCCCTCGAAGTGCATGGGACCCGCGGTGGCCCAGGGGTGGTGGGTCAGGGCCGAGAGGCTGGCGGGGCTGGAGCCCAAGCGCGGAAGGGGCTGGCACTCGCTGCGGCGGAAGTTTGCCAGCGACCTGATGGATCAGCCGCTCAAGGTGCTCTGCGACCTCGGAGGCTGGAAGGAGTCGCGAACGGTCCTCCAGTGTTATCAGCAGGCCGACGAAGGACAGCTCAGGACGGCCTTGGAAAACCGCCGGAGGGCTCGCGCCTGAGAGTTCGCAATCAGCGGGAACGAAACGGCGGGAGCTGGATCGTATGTTCCCGTAACGTCAATCACATCAATCAGATGTGAATCCATTCGACTCCGCCTGACGGCCGCATTGGAAAGGTTGTCCGGGCAGTACGAAACGGAACAGCGGCGGCACTCCGGACAGATCGGAGCGTTGCGAGAACAGGTCGAAGCCTTGCAGCGGCAAGTCGAGCGGCTGAGCGCGCGGGTGACGGACTTGACCGGATACTCCGGGACGTACGGCGCAGGGCCAGGGAGCGGGTGGAGATGACGAGGCAACTGCTCGAAAGGATACGGCGGCCCGGGCCGGACCGCGATTCCGGGCCGAGCCGCTAACAACTAGAAGATCCGCAGACGCCGTCGACCGCCACCCTCCGTCCCAGTAGCCGCCGAATCGGAGACAGCTTTCGGATGACGCCAACGAATACCCTACGCGTCCAAAGGTGGGCTCTCCTGGGAAAGCTGTCCCGCAACCGCGCTGATCGCCTGTTTCCAAGATTGCGCTCATCTTCCTATCTTCCGCAATGCCGTGGCCACGGCATGCGAATAGCACTGATGACGAGGATCCCCGGAGAGATCAGCATGAAGCACAAGTTCAACCCCGCAGAATACGTCAGGCGGATTGGCTGCGAGCTCGTTCGTGCCTTCCATGATGCTCGTCAAGCCACGACACCTGCGCTGGTTGGAGACGCGATGGAGCAACCCGTTCGCTCTCGACTTGAACAGATCCTGCCGCGCGGAATCGGCGTGGGCTCCGGGTGCGTCGTGGACAGCGAGGGAGGCACGAGTCGCCAAATGGATATCGTGCTCTACGAGAGGGGGTTGTGCCCCGTGTTTTGCGTCAACGACAGCCCTGAAACCACCTACTATCCATGCGAAGGCGTACTCGCCGTTGGGGAGGTAAAGAGCACAATCGGCAAGCGAGAACTCGCGGATGCTTTCAAAAAGATCCGGTCAGTAAAGATCCTGAATAGGGCCTATGAAGCAGCCAATGGCGGTCTCCGCGTTGGGAGGCGGTACGGAGACCAAGGATCTTCTTCGAGCCATGGCTTCCACCGGGACCATACCAACAAGGGGGACGTTCTCGGATTCATCTTGGCTGAGAAAGCGAGCCTTCCTGTAACCTTGCCAGATCCCTCCGCGACAGATGAGTCTGCCCCGAGAGCGACGTTGTTGGGGCATTACGTGGACAACGTACAGGACACGGAGAACGATGTGTTGTGTCCCGATTTCCTAGTCCTGCTTGAGGGCACTTTGTTGACTCCGCAGACGTGTACAGGTTCGAGACCTTACACTCCAGTCCGTTTCAAGAACGTCCTCCCTCACCTGATTCATCCAGTATATGCGGAGTCTCCTTTTGGGGAATTGGTCAAGCTAATCTGGAAACGGCATCAAGATGGGTTGACGGCACACATTCCTCTCGCGCATTACTTGCACTATGAGGCAAAAACCGAGCCCAGGCTCAAGTGGGCTGCTATAGCTAATGTCGACCTAGACGAGGTCAAATTGAGAATCGGCGATCCTGTCGAGATTGCCACGCCGACGGATCATCTTCGAGACGAATTGGCACCTTTGTATCGAAAAAGGATATAGCGGCGAGCGTCGGCTCGAACCCCGGGTAACCACAGTGACCGGGGGCATGTCCAAGACATTCCCCCAAACTGGTTCGAGGAGACGGTGCGGCGGGGTTGGAGGGCGGATCGTCACCTATGAACGGCGGCCTCCCCGTCGTGGCACTCAAGAAAGTCCCGGATACGATCCGCGACCCCATTTCCGGCCACGATGTCGCATTCCCAAATGACGAGAACCTTCCAATCTCGCTTCACAAGCTCCGCACGGTGCTCGGCGTCGCGCGCTACGGTACGCTCCAGTTTCGGTAGCCAGTAGTGTCGATTAGACTTCGGTCGGCGCGCGATCCGGCAAGCAGGGTCAGAGTGCTGATGCCAGAAGCAGCCGTGTACGAAGATCACCTTTCGGCGGCCTGGGAACACCAAGTCGGGTTTTCCGGGTAGATCCTTACCGTGAAGTCGATAACGGTATCCCATGGCGTGGGTAATTCGCCGCACGGCCATCTCGGGTTTCATTCCCTTGGATCGGATGTTGGACATGATCTCGCTGCGTCGCGTTGGAGTCACAGTGTCGGTCATGTCGATCCTAGCCGTAAGGGCCTTCCGCCAAGCCCCAACCCGATCCGGGTGGCCAAGCACCCACCTTAGATCACAAGGTCCAAAGGAAGATCCGAGATATCGCGGAGCCGTTTGCCTTGAGTCATGGTGTGCAGCATTTCCAACGCGTCGGTGAGGCCGAGGTCCGAAACGGTTTCCTCCAGTTCGGGCAGGGCAAAATGGTAGACGCAATCAATCTCGCCCGTGCCGAGCGCGATCGAAGCTATGCGATTGGGTGTCGGCTCGCCGGTCACCACAACGACGTGGGGGAGTCGGCCCTTGCGGTTCCGTACCAAATTCAACGCTTCGGAACGGGCGTTCTGAGAGCGGTCGCTGCGAATCGTCCACTTGCACGATACGCTGGCATGAAGGATCGGAAGGCGGCTGTTCAGCCGCCGCAAGGGAGTGCCGCGCGCCTGCATTCGATCCACGAGCACACCACTCTCGTTGATCGTCTCGTCGTCCTCGGGAAAGCGGATGACCACCACATCGGGCTTGATCAGGTAGTCGCTTCCGAGGGCAGCGGACAATTCGGGGTTTGCCTTGGCCGCGGCATCGAGCGCGGCCAAATGCTCGTATTGGGCGAACTGTGCGATGGCGGCGCGCCCGCCTACACCCTTGCTGATTTCCCACCGGCCCGGGCGGAGATGGGCGAGCCGGGGAAACGCGAGTGCCAGATACTCCTTGCATACTTCCTCAAACCGGCTTCCGGATTTCTGGCCCGCCAAGCGCTCACTGGCGGCTCCAGTTCCCAAGCGCTCGACGATGCCCGTTGCAATGCTGACACTCAGTTTGCTGTGTTTGTCGGCGTTACTCGGGATGCCCTTCGAATCGACGCGGAGGATCGAAGCCCGCAGGGCATCGTGGAAGCCTCTGCGCGCGGTCGCAAGAAACACCTCACCGGTCATCCGGCAATCCTCGCGACCTGTAGGGATCTTGGGACCGACAGACATTGGCCTATCTTCTCTCCGACCGCTCGCGCGACAGGAGGGGGAAAGGCGTTTCCGACCTGACGGTAAGAAGCCGTCTTGCGGCCCGAAAACTCCCAGTTGTCAGGGAAGCCTTGGAGACGGGCCACCATCCGAACCGTGAGGCGGGGCATCCCGACAAAATCGGTCGCGGGCGGTTCGTCTGCGATCCCAAGGCCATCGACGCCTAGTGTCGCCCACGCCTTCCTCGCACGGGTTGGTCCCAAGTCCGGGCCGCCATGCTTCAGTGACCCGCCGACGATCGTCGGCGCGATGTCATCGGCGTGCGCCCTCCATCGGCGTGCACCCTTCCAGCCGCGTTCGCTGATGAGGTCATAGAGAGTTTCCCCGACCGTAGGCGGGGTACAGCCTGTGCCAGTGGGCCAGGAGAACAGGTGCGCGGAATCCGTGCGTAAGGCGACGATCACGACGCGCGGGCGGAGTTGTGGCACACCGAAGTCGGAAGCGTTGAACAGGCGCCATTCCGCCCGATAGCCCATCTTCTGGAACCGCGCCTTGAGTTGCTCTCGAAAGTCCTCGAACACAGCGCCGAGCATGCCTCGCACGTTTTCGATCATGACTGCCCGGGGTCTCGTGACATCCACGAGATCCAAGGTGACCGGGAAGAGGTTGCGCTCGTCGCGGTCGCCCAGTTGCTTGCCAGCGACCGAAAACGGCGGACAGGGAAGGCCGCCCGCGAGCAGGTCGATACCCCTGAAGGACTGAGCGTCCTCATGAACGAAATCCCGCAAGTCCTTTTCGAACACCTGCCAGTCAGGCCGATTCATCCGAAGCGTATTGCAGTAGTGGCGCTCGAGCTCGACGAGCCCTTCGTGTGCGAACCCGGCTTGCTCCAGACCCAGCGCCTGCCCACCTCCTCCGGCGCAAATCTCCAACGAACTGATCCCGGTCATGGTTGGTTTCTCCGGTGGGAGGCCCTCCCGAGGTCGAGCGGGAGCTGCAACTCCCGGTCGCGGTAGCGTTCAAGGAACTCGATGAGCGCTTGGCGTCCGATCCAAGCCCTTGAGACTCGGCTGGCTTCGGCCAAGGCGGCGATCTCACGATGTTCTTCGGCAGTCAGATTCACCGAAAGACGATGTGTGGATGGCATGGGAACTCGTAGCAGGGTGTTCCAGTTAGGTGCATGGTGCAGCACCGTGGTCATCGTATCCGAACGCGCGCGCGCTGTCAACGCTCGGGTTCTTCCCCTTTTCTGGTGGGTAGCAGGTCATGCGCGTAGGCCATCGGG